>NZ_JASLFG010000033.1:0-80941 GCF_030150775.1 Aquitalea sp. | reverse complement strand
GCATCAGCTACAATGCCTGCCATGGAGAACATGGCAGGCAATTTTTTTCTTGTCGGGCTGATGGGTGCCGGCAAGACCACCGTAGGCAGAGCCCTGGCACGCAAGACCGGCAAAACCTTCTACGACTCGGATCATGAAATCGAGGCGCGCACCGGTGTTCGCGTTGCCACCATCTTCGAGATAGAAGGCGAATTGCGCTTTCGTGACCGCGAAAGCAGCGTGATTGCCGATCTGGCCAGGATGAACAACATCGTATTGGCCACCGGTGGCGGTGCAGTGCTGCGCCCGGAAAACCGGGCCGAGCTGTCCAGGCATGGCGTGGTGATTTACCTGCGCGCCTCCATTGATGACCTGCTGGCCCGCACCATGCACGACAAGAACCGTCCGCTGCTGCAAACCGCCGACCCGCGCGCCAAGCTGCAAAGCCTGCTGGAACAGCGCGATCCGCTTTACCGCGAAGTGGCCGACATCGTGGTCGACACCTCACAGCAAAACGTCAACCTGCTGGTCAGCCGTCTGCTCGACCAGTTGCACAATACCCCAGCCAAGACCTGAAGCACATGATCACCCTCGACCTGACCCTGCCGGATACCCGCTACCCCATTCACATTGGCCACGGACTGCTTGATCAGGCTGAGCTGATCCTGCCCCATCTGCCCATTCCCCAGGTTGCCATCATCACCAATGAAGTGGTGGCACCGCTATACCTGGAGCGTCTGACCCAGCAGCTACAAAACCATGGCGTGCATTGCATCCCGGTCATCCTGCCGGATGGTGAAGCACACAAAAACTGGCAGACGCTGAACCTGATTTTCGATGCTCTCTTGGGTGCCAATGCCGAACGCAAAACCACCCTGATCGCACTGGGTGGCGGTGTCATCGGCGACATGACCGGTTTTGCCGCTGCCTGCTATCAGCGCGGTGCACCGTTCATCCAGATTCCCACCACCCTGCTCGCTCAGGTCGACTCCTCAGTAGGTGGCAAAACCGCCATCAACCACCCCCTGGGCAAAAACATGGTCGGCGCTTTCTATCAGCCCAAGCTGGTGCTGGCCGACATGGACTTGCTGGCCACCCTGCCCGAGCGCGAACTATCCGCCGGCATCGCCGAAGTAATCAAGTACGGCCTGCTGGGCGATGCTGATTTCCTGGCCTGGCTGGAAGCCAATATGGACAAACTGCGCGCCCGCGACCCTGAAGCCCTGCAATACGCCGTGCGTCGCTCCTGCGAAATGAAGGCCGAGATTGTCGGCCAGGATGAAAAGGAACAGGGCGTACGCGCCCTGCTCAATCTGGGTCACACCTTTGGCCACGCCATCGAAGCCGGCCTTGGTTATGGACAATGGCTGCATGGCGAAGCCGTCGGTGCCGGCATGGTCCTGGCCGCCGCAGCATCCCAGGCACTGGGCTGGCTGACGCAGCATGATGTTGAACGTGCAGTGGCACTGATTGCCGCTGCCGGACTACCTGTACGCAGCCCCGACTTCGGTATGGATGAATGGATGCGCCACATGGGCCATGACAAGAAAGTGGAAAGCGGTGTCATCCGCTTTGTCCTGCTCAAGCAACTGGGGCAGGCAGTCATCCAGCCCGGCCTACCCACTGCGGTACTCGATACGCTGTTTAGCGGACCACATATCGATCCAACCATTTCCCATTGATTGCCCACTGCCCCCGTAAATCCTGAAACCTTGGTGTCATTAAGGATTTTTACGGATTGCGGGGATCTGCGGCTGCCCGAATAATCGACTGCATAATTCAAGCAGAGAGAGAATCTCGGAGGGAAGCCAAGGTGGATGCAATAACCGCATTACTGGCCAGTTTCGGCCTGATGAGTAGCTACTACATTTCCCGCCAGCTGTGGCGCAAGCTAACTTATAAAAAACCGCGCGCCCGGGGTATCGACCCGGTAGGCGAGGCCGAGGTTTTCCTGGCTTATGGCCGTAGCGGCGATGCCGTACGCGTCCTGAAAGAGGCCATGAAGGACGAACCCCAAAACCTTTCCATCAAGGTAACCCTGCTACGCGCCTATTCCTCCGAAGGCAATGGCAAGGCTTACTGCCGTCTGGCCCGCGATGTACAGGCCCAGGTCAAGGACCAGCCGGTATGGCGCACCATTCAGGAAGCCGGCCGCCAGCTGGCTCCGCAGGACCCTCTGTTCGCGGTCAAGGTCTGAATCCTGCTCATGTAAAACAGGCTGCCCACGGGCAGCCTGTTTTGCTTTGTCTATCCGTACCAGGCTGCTCAGCCTGCGTCAGCCTCCGGCTCGCGGAACTGCAGGCTGTGCAGACGGGCATACAGACCGTCCAACAGCATCAGCTGCTGATGACTGCCTTGCTCGGCCACCTTGCCCTGATGCATCACGATGATGCGATCGGCGTTCTCGATAGTGGACAAGCGGTGGGCAATTACGATGGTGGTACGATTCTTCATCAGGTTTTCCAGCGCAGCCTGCACCAGCCGTTCGGACTGGGTATCCAATGCTGATGTCGCCTCGTCCAGAATCAGTAGCGGTGCATTCTTCAGCAGTGCACGGGCAATGGCCAGCCGCTGACGCTGTCCACCGGACAGCCGCACGCCATTTTCACCGATCTGGGTATCCAGCCCCTCCGGCATCGCTTCGATGAACTCCAGCGCATTGGCAGCACGGGCAGCCTCGATGATCTGCTCGCGACTGATCGCGTGACCAGAACCATAGGCGATATTCGCGGCCACCGTGTCGTTGAACAGCACCACATCCTGGCTCACCATGGCGATATGCTGACGCAGATCGGCCAGCACGATCTCATCCAGCGCAAGGCCATCCAGGGTGATACGCCCTGACAACGGTTCGTAGAAGCGCGGAATCAGGCTGACCAGGGTGGTTTTACCGCTACCAGAAGAGCCAACCAGCGCCACTGTCTCGCCGGAATTCACCTCCAGACTCACCTGCTGCAACACTACCCGTTCAGCATTGGGATAACGGAAGGAAACATCCTCAAACCGCAGCTGGCCACGGGTTGTCGGCAGGCGTTGTGTCCCATGATCCGGCTCACCGGGTTCATCCAGGAAGTTGAACACACTCTCGGCGGCGGCCAGCCCGCGCTGCATGGCCTGGGAAATGCCGGTGATGCGCTTTATCGGCGCAAACAGCAGCATCATGGCGGTGAGAAAGGACATGAAATCGCCGGCAGTAAACGCACCGTGCTGGGCACGCATGGCAGCAAAATACAAAATGGCTGCCAGTGCACAGGCAATCATCAACTGGGTGACACCAGTATTAGCCGAACTGGCCGCGCTCTGCTTCACGCCATTACGACGAATGGCCTGCGAAGCTGTATTGAAGCGGCTTTCTTCATATTCCTCGCCACCGTAAACCTTGATCACCTTCTGGCAATCCACCCCTTCGCCCAGAATCTGCGTCAGATCTGCCATGTGTTGCTGGTTTTCCAGAGCCAGGCCGCGCAGGCGCTTGGCCACCATGCGCATGCATACTGTTACCACCGGCATCACCACCAGGCAGATGATGGTCAGTTGCCAATCGATATACAGCAACCAGGCCAGCAGGCTGATGGCAGTCACACCATCCTTGACGCTGACCGTGATGACATTAAAGCCGGCTTCGGTCACCTGGTTGACATCAAAAGAGATGCGCGAAACCAGACGTCCCGACTGATTATCGGCGTAGTACTGCACCGGCAGGCGCAGCATCTTGGCAAACATCTGCTGGCGCAGGGTTTGTACCAGATGCCCGGCCAGCCAGCTGGAGGTGTATTCGTTGATAAAGCTGGTAATCCCCCGCACCAGGAACACGCCGACAATGGCCATCGGCACCCAGACAATCGCCTTGGGATCCTTGTTGACGAAACCACCGTCGATCAGCGGCTTCATCAGCCGGGCAAACGCCGGTTCGGTCAGGGCGGCAACGGTCATGGAGACCAATGACAGGGCGAATACCTTCCAGTACTGGGCCAGATAACCCAGCAGGCGGCGGTAAATGGGCCAGCTATGTTTCAAGGTAATAGTCCAATCGGATCAATGAGATGCGGCCAACAGGCCGGAAAGACCGCTAAGGGCCATGATCTGCTGCAGATTACTGTCCGGGGCAAAACGCTGACGCACATCACGCGCACCGGCTTCAGCCATCTGACCCTGTTGCGGCATGGAATCCAGTGCCGCAGCAATGGCGGCAGCCCAGGCCTGGGCATTACCAGCTTCAACCAGCATGCCGGTCCGGCCATCTGCCACTGTCTCCGGAATGCCGCCAGTATTGCTGGCCAGTACCGGGCACTGCAGGGCCAGCGCCTCAATCTGCGACATGCCCAAGGGCTCATAAGTTGACGGCATCAGCAACAGATCGGCATGACGGTACAAGGGTGCCACTGGTGAGACCACGCCAGCCAGCAATACGCGATCAGCCAGACCAAGACGCTGGATTTCCACCTCGATCTGTTGCCGGGCCACGCCATCTCCCGCCACCAGATAGCGCCAGTGCGGATAACGGTCCCGCAGCACCGCCATGGCTTGCAAAATGGTGAGGTGCCCTTTTTCGCCACGTAACATGGCTGCATGCAGCAGCACAGGTGCGGCAGAAGCAGCCAGCCAGTCGCTGATATGGGCCGGCAGCGGCTGATTCACTGCAACATCCAGTCCGGCAAAGTCGATACCCGGATACACGACATGGATGCGATCAGGACGGATGGCGGGGTTTTGCAACAAGGCATCGCGCAGGTAATGACTGGGCACCATGGTGGCATCCACCAGCCGGTTATACGACCAAGCCGAGGGCTTGCCCGGCTGATAGGTACGGGAGCGCAGCAGGAAGGGCCGATGCAACACCAGCCTTGCCGCAATCGCCAGATTATTGCTGTCATGGCCACTGTGGCAAATGGCTAGGCGCGGCTGATGCTGGCTGATCCAGCGCCGCAGAATGGCAATCGACGGCAGATGCAGGCTGTTGCGAAAGCGGACCGGCAGCACCGCCAGGCCCTGCTGCCTGGCCACCTGTTCTACGCGCCCGCCCGGGCGACAGGCCAGCATGGTACGCAGGCCATGCTGCTGCATCTGGCGCATCTGCTGCATCAGTTGCAGCTCCTGGCCACCCACATTGTCGGATGACTCGGTAAACAACACCCAGTCAGTCATGATGCATTCCCTCCGCAGCACGGGCTGACTGGCTGATCTGCAGCAGCTGTTGCAAGGTTTTCCATGCCTCAGTGCTACTGATGGCTTCCATGCACAGGGCACGGCGACATTCATCAGCGCCATTGCCAAAACGGCGGAAACAGCGCAAGGCCCAGTCCACATCGCGATGGTGCACACTACGCTGGTTACGACAGGGGAAGATGGCAGGCCCCACCCCCAGGCAGTGATAGTGCGCAAAGAAACGGCTGGCACCAAACAACACCTCGCTACCGGGGCCAAACAGCATCAGCAATGGCGTACCCGCCACCTTGGCCAGATGCGCCACCCCGGTATCAGGGCAGACACAGGCGCGCGCGCCGGCCAGCAGCTGTCGTAGCTGCAACAAGGTTAGACAACCAGCCATGCGAACATCAGACGTCGGCGGGTCGATCTGCAGCAGCAGAGCCTCCTCACCCGGCCCGCACGACCACACCACCGCCAGTTGGGCACGGCGAATGTTATCGGCCAATTCCTGCCAGTGCGCCGCCGGCCAGAAACGTGTGGCCGAGCTGGCCCCCACATGCAGCACAACGTAGTTATCCGGCAAGGCTGGCAGGCTTTGCTGCGGCATCGGCCAGTCGCTTAGCTGATAAGGGGCAGGCTCCGGGCCATCCACCAGACGGGCGGCAGTATCGGTCCAGGCTTCAGGCTCGGTGGCATACGGAATGGCCTCATCCAGCAGCCAGTTCTTGTGCGCCGGCTGTTCATTGGCAAAGCCGACAATCCAACGCGCACCAATGGCGCGAGCCAGATAGCTAAGACGGTTCTCCCCCATCAGCAGCACCAGATCGAAACGCGGCATGGCAAACAGCTGGCATACCGAGGCGAAATGACGGATATGCCAACCGAAGGCACGCACACCATAAGGCTGGCCTGCATACAGTGCGACCTGCCCTGGCGGGCAGGCCATGACAATATCTGCCTGTGGATAACGTTGCCGCGCCTTGGCCAGCAGGCTGGTGGCCATCAAGGCATCGCCCAGCAGGAACTGGTGCAAAATCAGCACGCGCTGCACCGTTTCAGCCTCGGGTTTGTGCCGCAGCCATTGCCAGGGCAGGCGCAGCAGCAGGGACAGGAAAATCAGCGCCCGTGCGGGAAATCGACTCTCTTTCATCATGCCACGCTCACCACCGGCGGCTGTTGCCTGCTCTCTCCCTGCAACAGGCGACGATACAGTGCCATCATCTGGGCCACCATGTGCTGCTCGGTCTGTGTCAGTACCCGCTCGCGGGCCTGTCGGGCCATCTCCGGCCACTGCGCACGCGCCGCCAGCCATGCCGCCACATTTTGCTGCCAAGCCTGCGTATCCTGCGGAGCGGCCAGCCAGCCGGTCTTGCCGGGTGTAACACACTCGCCACCGCCACAGCGGGTACTGGTGAGCACCGGCAGGCCGCAGGCCAAGGCTTCAGCCACCACCGAGCCGAACGGTTCGTACAATGTCGGCAGGATGAACCCGTCAGCCATGCCGTAATGGCTGAGTACATCTTTTTGCGGGCCAGTGAAATGCACACGCGTGGCCACCCCCAGCACGCTGGCAAGCTGCTGATAATGGGCAAGCTTCTTGTCGCCGCCCACCACCACCAGATGCACGGCAGGCTGCTGCACGATGGCATGGATGGCCTGGGCCACGCCCTTGCGTTCAAAACCGGAACCGACGTATACCAGCACCGGCGCATCATCGGGGATGGCATATTGCGCACGCAAGGCGCTGCGCCGCATGCGCGCAGCCTCGGGGTTGAAGCGTGCGCTGTCCACGCCATTGTGAATCACCACGCACTGCTCCGGCTTCACCGGGAAACGTTGCAGTACGTCCTGTTTCACCATCTCGGAAATGCAGATTACCGCCCGCAGGTCTGGATGCGAGAACATGGCGCGCTCCATACGCAGCATGAAATGGTGATAAGGATTGCACCAGACCGACAGCTTGTGCCGCCAGCCCTTGCCCTCTGCGCGCGCATCCAGCCAGGCTGCGTGCACACCGTCTCCGGCGCGGAATACATGGCAGCCGGGAATGCGCTCGTGCGACTGCACCAGATCGGCACCCACCTGTTGCCAGGCCCGCCGCGCGGCACGGGCAAAGCCCCAGTCGCGCCAGATACTGCCCAGATAGAATGGATTGACGCGGCAGACAGCCACACCATCCAACTGTTCCCAATTGCGGTTGATCAGTACCGGCTCCAGTTCGGGCTGCTGTTTCAACTGGCCCAGAATGGCACTGACGATGCGTTCGGCACCGCCTGCCGGATTGTATTTCTGCCGGATAATGGCCAGACGGGTCATGCGGTTTCTCCCAGTACGGCGTCAACCGCATCCATGACTTGTTGCAGACTGATCAGATTCAGACATTCGCTGTTCCAGCCACCGCCACAGCCAGCATTGCCACACGGCCGGCACGGCACCGAGGCAGCCACCACACGGTGCGGCACCTGCCACGGCCCCCATTCGATGTCACCAGACGGGCCAAACAAGGCCACACAGGGCGTTTTCATCGCCGAGGCAATATGCATGGGCACCGAATCCACGCCGATGTACAGCCGGGCGTTATCGATGGCGGCAGCCAGTTCTTTCAGGCTGAGCTGGCCGGCCAGGCTGGCAGCAGGCATGGTCAGCCGCGACTGGATATCGGCCAGCATGGACATCTCATCCGGGCTGGGTGCGGCAGTCAGCAGTACACGCTGGCCACGCTGCTGCAGGGTATTGATCAGCGCAACCATGTTTTCCACCGTCCAGCTCTTGAACAGCCAGCGCGAGGTGGGGTGTACCAGAATGTACTGCCCGGCCTGCAAGCCCTGCTGTTCCAGTTTGGCGGCCAGGGTGGCCTCGGCATTGTGGCCGGCCACCAGCATCAGTTGACGCTGATTTTCAGCCGGATAAATCCCGATGCGCCGCAAGGCATCCAGATGGATTTCAATGGTATGGCGGCGGTTACCCGGCACTTGCAGATAGCGGTGGGTAAAGCTGTTGCGAAACAGTTTGCCGTAGCGGCCATCCGGCCCTACCGACCAGCGTGGCGACAGCAGACGCGTCAGCCATGCCCCGCGCTTGTGCTCGGTCAGGGTGATCACCAGATCGTAGCGACGCTGGCGTAAGGCAGACAGCAAATACAACTCTGCCTTGAGTTGGCCGATGGGACCCAGTTTTTTCCAGTTGCGATCTATGGTGTGCAGCTGGCTGATGGCCGGATGCAGGCTGAGCATTTCCTGCGTATCGCGGTACACCAAGGCATCGACCTCCAGATGCGGGGCCTGCTGTTTGAGCACGGAAAAAACCGGAGACGTCAGCAGCACATCCCCATGGTGACGCAATTTGATGACCAAGACGCGTCGTACCTGGGTCAGATCGATGGAGTCGTTCAGCATAGATTGGGTGAAAAAAGCCGGATCAGGCATCCGGCTCGGTATTCAGCAGTTGCAAAAGATCGGCGATTTTATCAGGGTCTTCGGATCGAAGCATGCGTCCCGCAATGGGGGCGATATCGTCCAGGTGGGTATTGAGTACCATGCGCTTCACCGCCAGCAGGCTGGCCGGGTGCATGGAGAACTTGCGGAGCCCCATGCCCAGCAGCAGCCGGGTAAGCCGCGGGTCGCCTGCCATCTCGCCGCACACCGACACCGGCACCCCACCCTTGATGCCGGTGCGGATGGTATGCAGGATCAGCTTGAGCACCGCCGGATGTACCGGGTCGTACAGATGGCTGACCGAATCGTCGTTACGGTCGATGGCCAGGGTGTACTGGATCAGGTCGTTGGTGCCGATGGACAGGAAGTCGACATATTTGATGAAACTGCCCACCACCAGCGCGGCGGACGGGATTTCAATCATCGCGCCCACTTCCACCTTTTCATCGAATGGCAGGCCTTCTTCGTGCAATTCCTGCTTGGCGTAATCCAGTTGGGCAATCGACTGTTTGAGCTCGCCCAGCGAATTGAGCATGGGGAACAGGATTTTCACCTTGCCATAGTGTGAGGCACGCAACAGCGCCCGCAACTGGGCACGGAACATCAGCGGCTCGGCCAGGCACAGGCGGATGCCGGTAAGGCCCAGTGCCGGATTGTCCGCCACGTCGTGATTCAGCCACTTGGGATTCTTGTCGGCCCCCAGGTCCATGGTGCGGATGGTGACCGGCAGGCCTTTCATGTCTTCGGCCACCTTGCGGTAGGCCTCGAACTGTTCGTTCTCGGTGGGCAGGGTGTCGCGCCCCAGAAACAAGAACTCGCTGCGGAACAGGCCCACACCGGCGGCACCGGAGCTTTTCACCACATCGACATCCTGTGGCAATTCGATATTGGCCAGCAGTTCGATCACCGTGCCATCTTTGGTTTTGGCATCGGACTTGCGGATGGAGGACAGCTTGCGCTTGGCATCGCGCCAGGCACGCTGGCGACGGCGGTATTCGCTAAGGACCAACTCATCCGGATTGACGATCAGCACGCCTTGCTGACCATCGACGATGATCTGTTCTTCTTCTCGGATCAGCTCACGGGCATGGTGCAGGGCAATGACGGAGGGCAGGTCGAGGCTGCGCCCCAAAATGGCAGTATGCGAGGTGGCACCACCCACGTCGGTGACGAAGGCAGCGAAGTTGGAGTCCTTGAAATACACCATGTCAGCCGGCGACAAGTCGTGCGCCACCAGAATGGTGTCGTCCAGCAGGTCACCCGGTGCCGGCAGTTGCGGGGCATGACCGTCCAGGTTCTTGAAAATGCGTTCCACCACCTGCAACACGTCGTTCTTGCGCTCGCGCAGGTAGTCTTCTTCGATGGCGTCAAACTGCTCCACCAGCAGGTCGCATTGCAGCTTCAATGCCCATTCGGCATTGCAGCGCTGTTTTTCAATGATTTCACGTGGCTCGCGTGAAATGGTGACGTCGCCCAGCAACATGATGTGCAAGGACAGGAAGGCACCCAGCTCGGCCGGAGCATTTTCCGGAATGCTGCCCCACAGCATTTCCAGCTCCTTGCGCGTGGCACGCACTGCCTCGTCAAAACGGGTCATCTCGGCTGGAACTTCTGCATCCTCCAGGCCGTAGTGCGCCACATCGTCCATGCTGCGCGAGATGAGATGGGCCCGGCCAATGGCGATGCCGCCACCTATGGCTACACCATGCAGGGTGATATTCATCGTCCCATCCCCTCCTCAAGCGGGCTGATTCATTCAGCCTCGTCAAAACGATTGTTGATCAGTGCCACCAGCGCATCCAGCGCTTCCTGTTCATCCGGGCCATCCACGTCCAGCTCCACGGTGGAGCCCTTGGCTGCGGCCAGCATCATCACGCCCATGATGCTCTTGCCGTTCACGCGGCGACCATTGCGGGCAATGCCCACATCGCTCTTGAAACGGCTGGCAAGCTGGGTGAATTTACTCGAAGCCCGCGCATGCAGGCCAAGTTTATTGATAATTTGTATTTCAACGCGCAGCATTACCGTCCCCTGGAAGAATATAAAGTACGCCCTCCAGCCCGCCGGTAATGGCCTTGCTGACCACGATTTCCAGCGGCTGGCTGCTATAACTGAGCGCACGCACCAGCATGGGCAGGCTGACCCCGGCAACGGCTTCCACCTTGCCCGGGTCAATCAGCCGGCTGGCAATATTGGATGGCGTGCCGCCATACATATCAGTCAGTACCACTACGCCATCGCCTTGTTCCAGGCGTGCCACCAGCGCAGAAGCCTCGACCAGTTTCTGATCCGGATCCTCGGTTTTTTCTACCGCCAGCGTGGCGATATTGTCCGGGTCCCGTCCTAATACATGCCGGGCGCAGTCGAGTAGACAGGCGCCCAGATTGCCATGAGATATGACTAGTACACCAACCATGCCTGCGTCTTCTTGTCCGTAACGATTATCGGCACACAGTCCGCTGCGGCGAACCGTGCTTCATTTCTGCTGCGAATCCGGCATTGTAGCAGGCCCGTTTTCCACCCGACGGAACCAGGCGAGTTTATCTGCCAGCGAAACGACACTGCCCACTATGATAAGCGCCGGCGATGCAACGCCATAGGACGATATCAGTGCCGGCAGGGTTTCCAGCGTTCCGCTCAGCGTACGCTGGCGCGGAGTGGTTGCCCATTCGATGACGGCTGCCGGGGTATCCGCCGGCTTGCCATGCTCGATGAAAGCGGCGCATAGCTCGGCGGCCATGGTCAGCCCCATGTACACCACCACGGTCTGATCCGGTCGGGTCAACGCCGGCCAGTCCAGATCGATGCTGCCATCTTTCTTGTGGCCGGTAACAAATGTCACCGACTGGGCGTGATCACGATGGGTCAAGGGTATACCGGCATAGCTGGCAGCGCCATTTGCTGACGTAATGCCCGGCACCACTTCAAACGGGATATTGTGCTCGGCCAGGGTTTCGATTTCCTCGCCACCACGGCCAAAGGTAAAGGGATCGCCACCCTTCAACCGTAGCACCCGCTTGCCGGACTGCGCCAGGCGCACCATCAGCTGGTTGATGTCTTCCTGCGGCAGGGTGTGATTGGCACGCGCCTTGCCCACGTAGATACGTTCGGCATCGCGTCGCACCAGCTCCAACAACTCGGGCGCCACCAGCTTGTCGTGCAGCACCACGTCGGCCTGCTGCATCAGGCGCAGGGCACGGAAAGTCAGCAGATCAGGGTTGCCCGGGCCGGCTCCCACCAGATACACCGCACCGCTGGGGCAGTCTTCCGTGCTGGCCAGCCGTTTTTCCATTTCTTCGCAGGCAACTGCCTCGCGGCCATTCATCACGGCTTCGGCTACCGGGCCTTCCAGTACCGACTCCCAGAAAGTACGCCGTGCTTCAACATCGGCAAACCGGGCTTTCACCCGCTCGCGGAAGCGGGAAGAAAATGCCGCTAGCAGGCCAAAACTGGCCGGAATGATGCTTTCCAGCCTGGCGCGTACCAGTCGCGCCAGCACCGGGACACTGCCACCGGAGGAAACCGCAATCACCAATGGCGAGCGGTCAATGATGGCAGGGGTGATGTAGGTAGAGATTTCCGGGTCGTCCACCACATTGACCGGGATATTGTGCTGCTGCGCCACTTGGGAAACCTGCTGGTTGACCGTGCGCTGATCGGTGGCCGCAATGACCAGCCGCATGCCGCTGACCATATCGTCAGCAAAATAGCCGGGCAACCACTGCAATTCGCCACGTTTGGCCATCGAGGCCAGCTCGTCCGTCATTTCGGGTGCAACCACGGTCAGCCGCGCGCCAGCGGCCTTGAGCAGGCGTACCTTGCGCAGGGCTACGTCGCCCCCGCCAACCACCAGACAGGCGGCATCTTGCAGCTTGAGAAAAATCGGAAAGTAATCCATGCATCACTCCACAACAATCGCCACAGCATACTTTATTTGTTGCATAAAAACGACGAAAACGGCGCATGTAGCCTGATTTTCGTCATCACAATTTCCATACTAAATGCCATGATTGAGATGAAGCCCTGCACCACCGGCAGAAAAGGGCAAACAAGGAAGCGGCGGGTGAACATTGAATAATTTCAGATCAGGCATGGCCATGGCAACCGTGGCGACAAGCAGTGCTCTGCTGCTGGCCAGTGGGGAAGCGTGGGCGGAGTCGGCGCGACATGCCCCCTGGGACTGGCCCTTGGCAGGCTTGCTGTGTCTGGCTACGGGTATCTGGCTGGGCAGTATCTGGCAACGGCTGCGCCAGTCCCGACTACGCATCAATGCCTTGCATTTTCATGTACAGCACTCGACCGATGCGCTGCTTGCGCTGGATGAATCTGGCCGGGTACAGGTGACAAGCCAGGGCTGTGCCGACCTGCTCGGCCATACCCCACAAAGCCTGCAGACCAGCGGCCTGCCTGCCCGGCTGTGTCAGCAGCTGCAGCAGCAAACGACATTGCTGGCACCGCCGCACTTCATAGACTGGCAAGACACCCAACAACGGCCATTGCGCCTGGGCGTGCAGCAGCTGGTGATGCCAGCCGACACCCTGCCTGCACACTGGCGGATATTACTGCTGCATACGGTCGACACCCCTCATCCCGTATCGACACCGGCCTCGACCATGCTTACGGCACTGCAGGGTGCGCGCATCGGCCTGTGCGAATTCGACCTTGATCAGGCTAGGATCAACTGCAATAGCGGCGCGCTGCACACCTTGCTGGGGCTACCGGCTGACCAAGAGACCATCTGCCTGGACGACTGGCGGCAACGCGTACATCCGGAAGACCGCAGCCTGCTGGACAATGCGCTGCAGAACATCGGGCTGGGCACGACGGCCGTACTGGATCTGGAATACCGCATGCAACATGCCGATCAGCACTGGGAATGGCTGGAGCAGATATTCCAGCCTGCCGATGCGAGCACACGCCCTCGTCATGTACAGGTGTTCAGTCAGGTCATCACACCACGCAAGCTAGCCGAAACAGCCATGCGCCGACGCGAGCTGGAATTCCGTACTCTGGTGGAAAATTCCAGTGACATCATCGCCCGCTATGATCTGGATTTGCGCTGCCAGTTTATCAACCGCAGCGTCAGCCGCTACTCGCCCATGATCCGTGACGAGCACATCGGCAAGACCGTGCATGAAAAAGGCTGGCCGGACAATGTGGTGGCCCAGTTCGAACAGGAGTGCCGTCGCCTGATCGACAGCGGCGAGCCACGTTGTTTTGAAATGGAGCTGCTGTCGCACAACCGGCGCTACATTTTTGAAACCCGCCTGTTTCCCGAATTCGACAGCAACGGCAAGCTGACCAGCATCCTGTCGGTAGATCGCGAAATTACCGACAGCCGGCAGGCCAACCGCCTGCTGAGCGAAGAAAACGCCGTGATGGAGATGATTGCCGCCAATCAGCCGCTGGAGGATATCCTGGGCCAGATCTGTACCATGATCGAATCCCAGCTCACTGGCGGATGCTGTTCGGTGATGTTGCTGACAGAAGACGGCGAGCACCTGCACGTGGCCTCCGGCAACAAGCTACCAGCCGGGTACCTTGCCATCATCGAAGGCATTGCTATTGGCCCTCAGGTGGGTTCTTGCGGCACTGCGGCCTACTTCAAGCGCACCATCATCGTTGACGATATGGAAAACAGCCCGCTATGGCAGCCCTATCTGGAGCTGATCCGCCCCTTCGGGCTGCGCGCTTGCTGGTCGACACCGCTATTTAGCAGCCAGCGCGAGCTACTGGGCACCTTTGCCATTTACTACAACGAGCCCCGCACACCGAACCCGGATGAAATGCGCCTGGTCTACCGTAGCTCGCATATCACCGCCATCGCCCTGCAGCGCGACCAGCATGAAAAAAAGCTGTTCCAGCTAGCCACCATGGACGAGCTGACCCGGCTGGACAACCGCCGCAACTTCCTGCTGCAAGCCGCGCGCGAACTCAAGCGCAGCCAGCGCAACGGCACGGACATGGCCGTACTGATGATGGATCTGGACCACTTCAAGAACATCAACGATGCCTATGGCCATGCGGCGGGCGATCAGGTGATCACCCATTTTGCCAAGCTGTGCCGCCAGATTCTGCGCGCAACCGATCTGGCCGGACGGCTCGGCGGCGAGGAGTTTGCCGCCTTGCTGCCGGAGGCCGACAGCACACATGCACTGGCCGTGGCGGAAAGATTACGCACCGCGGTGAATGACAGCCGGGTCGAGGCCAACGGTCAGCAGATTCACTACACGGTGAGCATCGGCCTGTCCCTGTTGCGCGATAGCGATCAGCATGTGGACGACCTGCTGAAACGGGCAGACAAACTGCTCTATCAGGCCAAGCACCAAGGCCGCAATCAAGTGTGCCACGACCTGATGCTGAAACTCGTCTGACCGGTGCCAATCCAGCGGGCCGGACTATCGCATCCGGCCATGCCGGCCCTAAGATACGCTTTTCTTCGCGATAGCCCTTGCCGTGAACCACTGGCGTAACGACTACCTCACCCATCCGCTATACCAGCCGCTGGCCGACTTTGCCCATCTGCTGCCACTGACTGACTGGCCAGCACAGCAGGATTACGACCAGTTGCTGCAACTGGCCCGCCCGCTCAGCACCCTGCCGGCAACACTACGGTTCTGCTGCGATCTGCAAGCCGATGCCTACTATGAAATGCATATCGGCAACACCGGAGAAGTCCCCACCCGCAGCCGCAACTGGCATGACTGGTTCAATGCCCTGGCCTGGCTGGCGTGGCCCTTGAGCAAGGCCGCCCTCAATGCACGCCATCTGCGTGCCATCGGGACTGGCGAGATAAAACGCGGTCCGCGGCGCGACGCCGCCACCTTGCTGGATGAATGTGGCGTGATCGTGGCCTGCTCGTACCCGGACTTGGGCCAGGCGCTGGATGACATGCAGTGGCAAACCCTGTTTGTGGAACAACGCAGTGCCTGGGGACGGCAGATCAGCGTGCACACGCTGGGACATGCCATCTTCGAAGTCGGCCTGCAGCCACATATCGGCTGGTGCGGCAAGGCCTTGCTGCTGCCAGTGGACGATGCATTTTTCACCGCCAGCACAACCGTGCAGCGCCAGCAGCTGGATGCCATGCTGGCCACGCGGCTGGCCGATGACGGCTGGCTGGAGAGCCCGCGCCAGCTATGGCCGCTGCCGCTGCTGGGCATTCCCGGCTGGTGGCCGGACAATGAAAACCCAGCTTTCTACCAAAACACCGACTACTTCCGCCCCAGCCGACGGGCAAAGTCATCCAGCGAAACGGTCTGAAGCCGCTCCGTGACACTGCCCAGCAAGACTTCAATGCCCTGGCCGACATCATCGTCATTGGCCAGGTCTGCCCGGTAGACAAACAGCTGGAACAAGTCGGACAGCTGCACGGTAGCCAGTTTGCGCATCAGCACCCAGCCATCACGCTGGCCTTTCTGCACATAGCCATGCTGGGCCAGCTTGTCCAGCACCAGGCCCAGCTCGTCATAGCCGATCTTCACCTGCTGGCGCAGCTGTGCCGGCGTCAAACTGCAACCTTGCTCCTGGGCCGCATCCAGCATCAGCAGTACTTCCACGGCATCCAGAAAGCGCCGTCGCGGCTCGAAACGCCGCCGCCAGGCACCACCCTCCCAATAAGACAGGGAGGCGGTGAACACCGCGCCGGCCAGCACCACCATCCACAGGCAGTACACCCACAACAGAAAGATGGGAATGCTGGCAAATGCGCCATACACCAGCTGGTAGTTGGCCACCTGACCGATGTAATAAGCAAACAGCAGCTTGGTCAGTTCCAGCAGCACCGCAGTAATCATTGCACCCAGTGCCGCGTGGCGGATGGGCACAAAACGGTTGGGTAGGATGCGGTACAGCAAGGACAGTACGATGCCGGTAAGCAGAATGGTGCCACCGGCTTCTACCGTGCTGGCCAGCAGCGGCATGGTTTTTTCGAAACGGGTGAACTTGAGCAGCCAGCGCCAGGACAACAGGCCGCCGCCCAGCACCAGCGGCCCCAGCGTCAGCACCGTCCAGTACACCATGCTCTGTTGTAGCCAGGGCCTACCGCGGCGTACGCTCCAGATGGCATTGAAAGTGCGCTCGATCGTAGACATCAGCATCAGTGCGGTCACCCCCAGCATCACGATGCCGGCAGCGGTCAGCTTTTCCGCATTGTCGGCAAACTGGCGCATGTAAACGGAAATCACCTTGCCAGCGAATTCCGGTACCAGCGTGGACAACAACATCACCTTGAAGCGCGTGCTGTAATCGGCAAACACCGGGAAGGCGGAAATCACCGTCAGCGCAATGGTGAACAGCGGCACCAGCGCCAGCAAGGTGGTAAAGGTCAGACTGCCGGCCACCTGCAGCACACGCTGGCTGCCCATGCGTCTGACCAGAAAACCGGCAAAGCCGATTTGCGAAGCGTATTGTCGGAGCGAATTCATGAGGCGCAAGGTAATGCAGCCACCCGCAACTGGCAAGCAACAGTCGCGGCATCCGGCACATTGCCGGTAACAAGAAGCTGGCAATCCCCCTGCTGACATCATGTTTTGTACACCGTCTTCATACAAATTAACGATTGGAAGCTGTTATCATGCAGCCTGTTATCGTGGCCATCATTTGACGATGGCATATCAACGGATATTGCCGTGCAAGACATTCTTGTTCTCTATTACAGCCAGCATGGTGCTACCGCCGAACTGGCCCGCCTGATCGCCCGCGGCATCGAAAGCGTGCCTGGCTGCCAGGCGCGACTGCGCACCGTGCCCAAGGTATCCACCGTGTGCGAAGCCAGCGAGCCGGCCATTCCGGCACAGGGCGCACCCTATGTGGAAAAAACCGATCTGGCCGAATGCATAGGCCTGGCACTGGGCAGCCCCACCCGTTTTGGCAATATGGCGGCGGCCATGAAGTACTTCATCGACAGCACCAGCGGAGAGTGGATGGCTGGCGCACTGGCCGGTAAGCCGGGCTGCGTGTTTACCAGCTCGTCGTCCATGCATGGCGGACAGGAATCCACCTTGCTGAGCATGATGCTGCCGCTGCTGCACCATGGCATGCTGATTGTCGGCCTGCCTTATTCCGAGCCATCTCTGGCCGCCACCCAGGCCGGTGGTACGCCTTATGGCGTCAGCCATGTGGCCGGGATACAAAACGACCGCCCGTTGTCCGAAGACGAGCGCAAGTTGGCGCAGGCCCAGGGCAAACGTCTGGCCGAAGCCGCCCTGCGGCTGCAACAACCGTTGCCGGACAGCAATCACTAATTCATCGGAATATAGCCAGGCTGTATGGCCAATACCGGCGGCTTGGCCCTGGATGGCAAGCTGGCCGGTTTTATTTTTTGCGACGACTGACCGACAGCCCTCTGCCACGGTCAGGATCAGGACCCTCAGACATGTGCGGAATCGCAGGTTTCTTCTCCCAACACCCGGTTGCGACCGCCACCGCCGATGCCATGTTGCTCGAACTGGCCCGGCGCGGTCCGGATGCCGCCCACCAGCTCCTGCTTGACCCGCATGGCGGACAGGCCGGGGCTGACAATATCCACAACGCCCTGCTACATGCGCGGCTGTCCATCATCGACCCGCGCCCCGAGGCCGACCAGCCGATGGGCAATGACGATGGCCAGATCTGGATCTGCTACAACGGCGAGGTGTACGACTGGGAAGCCGGCAAGCGCGAGCTGGAACAGGCCGGTGCCGTGTTCCGCACCCACTCCGATACCGAATTCATCCTGCGCGGCTACGAGGCCTGGGGCATTGACGGCCTGCTGACACGCCTGCGCGGCATGTTTGCCTTTGCCATTCTCGACCTGCGTCAGGGCAAGGTGCATCTGGCGCGCGACCGCATGGGCGAAAAACCGCTGCTGTATGCGCTGCTGGATGGCAATCTGGCCTTCGGCTCGCTGGTGCGCTCGGTACTGCCCTTCCTGCCTTTGCCTGCCCGCCAGTTCAGCCCCGCCGCCATCGACGCCTATCTGGCGCACCGCTACATCCCGGCACCGGCCACCGTATTCGAAAACATCCAGCGGCTGGAAAACGGCTATTGCCTGGAGTTCGACCTTGCCAGTCGTCAATTGAAGAAACGTCGCTACTGGCAACCGCAGGCCACGGCGGGCGACTGGCTGCCGGAGCTGGACCACGCCGTAGCCATGCGTACCGTGGCCGACCGCCCACTGGGCGTGCTGCTGTCCGGTGGCATTGACTCCACCCTGATTGCCAGCCGACTGGCCACCCAGGGCTATCAGCAGTTTTCCACCTTTACCGCCGCCTTTCCCGGCAGCACGCTGGACGAATCGGTCGACGCGGCAGATTCCGCCCAGCGCATGGGGCTGAGCAATATCCGCATCGACATGCCGGAAAACCTGGCGGCGGATTTCTCGCGCATTGTGGCCGATCTGGACCAGCCCTTTGCCGACCCGTCCAGCTTCCCGACCTGGTATCTGGCACGGGAAGTCAGCAAGCATGTAAAAGTGGTGCTGGTGGGTGATGGCGGCGACGAGCTGCTGGCCGGCTACAAGCGCATGAACAAGCACCTGCGCACCCGCTGGCGGCGACACCTGCAACTGCCGCTGGGCATCCGTCCCTCGCTGGATGGCAAACACGGCAAGCTGGGTACCGAGCTGGCGATGAGCTGGACCGAGGCCTACTCGCTGCGCTTTTCCGGCATGACGCCGGGCCAGCGCCGCTACCTGCAAGCCGGGCGCGAGCTGCAACGGCTCAGCTACTGGCGCGCACCGGACGATATCGGCCCGGAAGCCAGCGATGCCATCCCCGGCCTGCAAAGCCTGCTGGCCATCGACTTTGCCAATTACCTGCCGGACTACATCCTGCAAAAGTCGGACCTGTGCACCATGGCGCATGGGCTGGAAGGCCGCGCCCCGCTGCTGGACCACGGCTTGTACCAGCATCTGCTGGCCACGACTGACGCCGAGCGCTACACCCAGCCTGCCAAGCTGATCTTCCGCCGTGCCATGCACCCGGCCCTGCCGGCCGACTTTTTCCAGCGCAAGAAACGCGGCTTCAACCCACCGCTTGCCGGCTGGCTGAAAACCAGTCTGGCCGAACGCTTTGCTGGCCTTGGCAACCGGCTGAGCCGCCTGACGGACGGCCTGCTGGATGCCACCGCCGTGGATGCCTTTGCCCAGGCTTACCGGGGTGGCAAGGAGGCGCTGGCCGAGCAGATGCTGCAATTGCTGATTCTGGACGAAAGCCTGACCCAGCTGGACGCGCTGCGCCGCGCCTTACCCTAGCCCCCACATATCACCGAGTAATGATCATCCGGCAACGGCGCATAAAAGCTGCTGGGTGACACCCCCAGTTCGCGCTTGAACATGGTGGCAAAAGCACTGGGGCTGGCATAACCCAGGTCCAGTGCCACTTCCAGCACACTGGCCCCGCAGGCCAGTTTTTCCAGCGCGGCAATCAGCCGTGCCTGCCGCCGCCACTGCCCCAGTGACAAGCCGGTTTCCCGGCTGAAGCGCCGCTGCAAGGTGCGCGGGTCCATCGCCAGTTGCGTGGCCCACTCCTCCACCGAACGGGCATCCGCCGGCTCGGCCAGCAATACATCACACAAACCTTGCAAGGCCGGGCTTTGCGGCCTGGGTAAAGACAAGGCCAGCGTGGGCAGGCTGCGGATTTCATCCAGCAGCAGCTTCATCAGCCGCTCATCGCGCGAATCCGGCGGGTACGGCACGGCGATGCTCATTGCCGCCAGAATCAGCTCGCGCAGCAAGGGTGAGATGGCCAGCACCCGGCACTCCTGCGGCAAGCCTTCCAGACTGTCCTTGCGTACATACACCGTGCGCATGCGTACCGCGCTGATCATCCGCACCTGATGCCAGGTGTCGATTGGCAGCCAGATGCCACGGGTAGGCGGCACGATCCACTGCCCCAGCGCCGTGCTCACCACCATCACGCCTTCCACCGCATACAAGAGTTGTGCCGTGGGGTGGGCATGGCGCGGCGTGTCTTCACCCGCCGGGTAATCACGCGCCTTGGCCACTACCGGGGCGATACCGGTGTCGTACTGGTGCAGATGTTGATAATCACTCATGACTGTCTTTTTCTCGAAGAAGATTGCCCTTCATACGCAGGACGGGCAGGACACCCCTTGATAGCATGATGAACCCACCACCACAAGACGACATCATCATGACAAGCGCCAGCCAGAGCATGGCACCGCCGCAGGACACCCGCTTCCGGGTATTGGGTGCCATCAGTTTTACCCATTTCCTCAACGACATGTTGCAGTCGCTGATTCTGGCCATCTACCCGGTACTGAAGGGCGGCTTTCATCTGAGCTTTGCCCAGATCGGCCTGATGACGCTGGTTTACCAGTGCACCGCCTCGCTATTGCAACCGCTGGTCGGCATTTACACCGACAAGCGGCCGCTGCCCTATTCGCTGGTTTTCGGCATGGGCTCCACCTTGTGCGGCCTGTTACTGCTGTCGGTGGCGTCCAGCTATCCGGTGCTGCTGATGGCAGCCGCACTGGTCGGCACCGGCTCGTCCATCTTCCACCCGGAATCCTCCCGTGTGGCGCGCATGGCCTCCGGCGGCCGCCACGGCCTGGCGCAATCGCTGTTTCAGGTGGGTGGCAATGCCGGCACCGCCACCGGCCCCTTGCTGGCCGCGCTGGTGGTGTTTCCCTACGGTCAGCCCAGCCTGGCGTGGTTTTCGCTGGCGGCTCTCCTGGGCATGCTGGTGCTATGGCGCATTGGTAACTGGTATGCCCACCAGCAGCGCACCGCCAAGGCACACAAGGCCGTCGTGGCCACTGGTCTGTCGCCGCAGCGCACGGCGTTCACGCTGGGCGTGCTGGTGCTGTTGGTGTTTTCCAAGTATTTCTACCTCACCAGCATCACCAGCTATTTCACCTTCTACCTAATGCAGCACTTCGGGCTGGGGGTGCAGGCGGCACAGCTGCATCTGTTCATCTTCCTGTTTGCCGTGGCTGCCGGTACGGTGCTGGGCGGGCCGATTGGCGATGCCATTGGCCGCAAGCGGGTGATCTGGTTCTCGATTCTGGGTGTGGCACCGTTTACCCTGGCGCTGCCGCATGTGGACCTGTTCTGGACCAGCGTGCTGTCCTTCATCATCGGCTTCATTCTGGCGTCGGCCTTTTCCGCCATCCTGGTGTATGCGCAGGAGCTGGTGCCGGGCAAGGTGGGCATGGTGTCCGGGCTGTTCTTCGGCTTTGCCTTCGGCATTGGCGGCATTGGCGCTGCGGTACTGGGCAAGGTGGCCGACCACTACGGCATCGAAACCGTGTACCAGCTGTGCGCCTACCTGCCGCTGCTGGGCATCATCACCGTCTTGCTGCCCGACCTGCATCGTAAAAAAGCCTGAGTCACGCAACACAAAGCAAAACCGGCCTTGATGGCCGGTTTTTTCATGGCGCTGCCGGGGTAAGGACCGGTGCCGTGGTAGCGGTTAGCAGCGGCTGGCAATCCCGTGCCAGCGTGCGCCCGCCGCGGGTCAGCAATACCGCCTGCTCGCCCTTGTTCCACCACACCAGCTGCTGGCTGGCATAGCGCGAGCCACTGGCACTGCTGACCCGTACCAGCCGGTAATGGCGACCATGCCAGCTGATGCGGATGGGCACCACGTCCTCCACTTCTGCCTGCGGATATTCCACGCTGACCACGCGCTGGGCCGCGCATTGGTAATCCACCTTTTGCAAAACCACGGTATTGCCTGCGGCTGGCACGGCTGGTTCCGGCATGGCTTCCGGCCCCGGCGCAGCCAGCACTGGCAGGCTGAGCAGACTCAACAGGATAACAGTTGCCTTCATGCAGTCTCTCCGTTCTGATCATCCCCGTGCCACGGGGCCACTTTCAGCAGCAACAACATGCCTGGCAAAGCCAGCAGGGTGCACAGCAGGAAAAAACCCATCCAGCCCAGATCATTCACAATATAGCCGGTAGCCGCGTTGGCGAAGGTGCGTGGCACCGCCGACAGGCTGGTAAACAGGGCAAACTGGGTGGCGGTATAAGCCGGATGGGTGGTACGGGCGATAAAGGCCACAAAGGCCGCCGTACCCAGGCCCACGCCCAGCGCTTCAAAACCGATCACCAGTGCCAGCTGGCCTAACTGGACAGGACCAATCTGCTGAAAATGGCCATAGCTGGCCAGCCAGGCGAAGCCCAGAATCGACAGTACCTGCACCACGCCAAACAGCCACAGGGCGCGGTTGATGCCCAGCTTGAGCATCCACACTCCGCCAAGCAATCCACCAATCACCGCCGGCCACAGCCCGGCGTTTTTGGCCACCAGGCCGATATCCGATTTGGCAAAGCCCATGTCCAGGTAAAACGGCGTAGCCAGTGCGGTGGCCATGCTGTCGCCCAGCTTGTACAGGAAGATGAAACCCAGAATGGTGGCGGCGCTGTGCCAGCCCTGGCGGTGGATGAACTCATGAAACGGCTCCACCACGGCTTCGCGCAGGGTTTTGGGTGGTGTACCAGCCAGCCTGGGCTCGGACACCAGCAGGGTCATGAGCAGCCCCGGCAGCATGAACAGCGCAGTGATGACGAACACATTGGCCCAACTGGTGTGATCGGCCAGAATCAGCGACAGGGCACCGGGCACCAGGCCGGCCAGTCGGTAGGCATTGATATGCACCGAGTTGCCCAGCCCCAGCTCGGCTTCGGGCAGCAGCTCGCGGCGATAAGCGTCCAGCACGATATCCTGACTGGCCGAGAAAAACGCCACCACCGCCGCCAGTGCGGCAATCTGCTGTAATTGCAGCTGTGGATTGAACAGACCGAACAGGGCCATGCTGATGAGCAAGGCCAGCTGGCTGAGCAGCATCCAGCCACGGCGCCGCCCCAACAATGGCGGGACAAAGCGGTCCAGCAGCGGCGACCACAGGAATTTCCAGGTATAGGGCAGGCCGATCAGGGCAAACAGGCCGATGGCCTTGAGATTCACTCCTTCGCTGCGCAGCCAGGCCGGCAGCAGATTGATCAGCATATACAGCGGCAGACCGGAGCTGAAGCCGGTGGCAATGCAGATCAGCATGCGGCGCGACCAGATGGCCTCGCGCCAATGTACGGAAGAATGCGTCATGTATCCTTGCGGCATGGGCCGCCAATGCAAAAAGGCGGCCAGCAGCCGCCTTTGTTAGTCATCAATCATCAGCCCGCTTGCCGGGCAACCCGGTAGAACGCCAGGCTGCCGCGCAGATTGGGCAGGAAGTGAATGCGCTTGGCTTCGTTCATCACCACCCGCTCCAGCACGCGGATGCCGTTTTTGGCGCACAGCGCTTCGAAATCCCCCAGCATGCACCAATGGATGTTCGGCGTGTTGTACCACTGGTAAGGGATGGTCTCCGACACCGGCATATGACCTTGCAGGATCTGCCAGCGGTTTTCCCAGTAGCCGAAATTGGGGAAGGTGACGATGGCCTCGCGGCCCACGCGCAGCATTTCCACCAGAATCTGCTCGGTATTGTGCATGGCCTGAATGGTTTGCGACAACACCACATGGTCAAAACGCTGGTCTTCAAACTCGGCCAGACCGGTTTCCAGGTTGCCCTGGATGGCGTTGACGCCGGCTTGCACGCAGCGCACCACATTGTTGACGTCAAAATCCACGCCATAGCCGCGCACGGCTTTATGGCGGTTCAGCCAGGACAGCAAGGCACCGTCGCCGCAGCCCAGGTCCAGCACGCGGCTGGAAGGGGCTACCCAGTCGGCAATCAGTTGCAGGTCGGCCCGCAAGGTATTGGCAGCGCTCATGCGTTCACCTCCTCGGCCACACGGTTCAGATAGGCACGCATCAGGTTGACATAGGGCGCATCCAGCATCAGGAAGGCATCATGGCCGTGTACCGATTCGATTTCGCCGTACACCACTTCCTTGTCCGCCGCCACCAGCGCCTTGACGATTTCGCGCGAGCGCTCCGGCGAAAAACGCCAGTCCGAGGTAAAGCTGGCCACCATGAAACGGGCGCTGGCTTTGCGCAGCGCCGCCACCAGGTCGTCGTTCAGGTCCTTGGCCGGGTCGAAATAATCCAGTGCCTTGGTCATCAGCAAATAGGTGTTGGCGTCGAAGTAATCAGAGAACTTGTCGCCCTGATAACGCAGGTAGGATTCGATTTCGAATTCCACCTCGTAACCAAACTGGTAATCGCCGCTTTTGAGCATGCGGCCGAATTTCTCGCCCATGCCGTCATCGGACAGATAGGTGATATGGCCCAGCATGCGCGCCAGACGCAGGCCGCGCCGCGGAATGGCATCGTGGGCGTAGAAATCGCCGCCATGGAAATCGGGATCGGTAAGGATGGCCTGACGGGCGACATCATTAAAAGCGATGTTCTGTGCCGACAGCTTGGGTGCAGAGGCAATCACCAGCGCATGCGCCACCCGCTCCGGGTAGTCGATGCTCCATTGCAGGGCCTGCATGCCGCCCAGGCTGCCGCCGATGATGGCGGCCCAGCGGTCTATGCCCAGCCGGTCGGCCAGCCGTGCTTGCGAACGCACCCAGTCCGGCACCGTCACCACCGGGAAAGTCGACCCCCAGGGCTGGCCGGTGGCCGGATTGATGGCAGACGGCCCGGTGCTACCGTGGCAGCCACCCAGATTGTTCAGCCCCACCACGAAAAAGCGGTCGGTATCGATGGGTTTGCCCGGACCCACCATATTGTCCCACCAGCCTGCCGCCTTGTCCTCCGGCGTATAGCGGCCTGCCACATGATGATGGCCGGACAGCGCATGGCAGATCAGGATGGCATTGCTGCGCGCGGCATTGAGCGTGCCATAGGTTTCAAAACACAGCTGGTAGGCAGGCAGTACGGCACCGCTGGCCAGATGCAGCGGCGTGTCGAACTCCGCTGTCTGCGCCTGCACGATGCCGACAGACCTTGTCAGATCGGACATAACAAAAAAGGCCTCTAATGATTATTGCCCCGCCGGCGGCCTTGCCGGCCATTCTCGATGCGGAGCCTCCTGTAGGCTACGGCTGCTATCATCGCCTGTCTGGCCGATTATATCCATAGCCTTGCTTGCTACCATGCGGTATGCACCGCATAATCGGCCCGGTTTTCCTGCCTGATTCACACCATGATCGGTCGTCTGTTCCGCCTGCTACTGCTGTTTGCCGTACTGTATGCCATCGCCCGCTGGCTGCTGGACCGGCGTCAGCGCGCCAGCCTGCGCGAATTCGTCAGCACGCTGGCTACTGCCCTGCTGGCTGCTTCCGCCATCTTCGTGCTGCTGTACTGGCTGGGCTTTCACCAGTTGTAAGGGCAAGCCTTGATATGGCACAGAGCCATACAGCTGCAAACTGCCTAAGCTGTGGGCTTTTCTGCCTGCACTCTGCCGTTTAGCACCATGGACCTTACCGCTCACCTGCATACCTTCGGGCACTACCTCAAACGCCGTCATGGCCAGCCGGTACACAAGCTGTCACTGGCGGGTGACTTCACCTGCCCCAACCGCGACGGCACGCTGGGCCGGGGCGGCTGCACCTTCTGCAATGTCAAAAGCTTTGGCCGCGATGCCGCCGAACTGTCCATTACCGGTCAGATTGCCCGCGAAAAGGGCAAGACCGACCGCGCCCGCCGTTATCTGGCCTATTTTCAGGCCTACACCAGCACCTATGCCGAAGTCAGCCGCCTGCGAGAGCTATATGACGAGGCCACGGCCAGTGCCGATGTGGTGGGCCTGTGCGTGGGCACCCGGCCGGACTGCGTGCCGGACAGCGCACTGGAACTGCTCGCGTCCTACCAGGCCACTGGCAAGGAAGTGTGGCTGGAGCTGGGCTTGCAGACCGCACACGACCACACCCAGCGCCGCATCCTGCGCGGCCACACCCTGGCCGATTACCGCGATGCAGTACGCCGCGCCCAGCAGCATGGGCTCAAGGTCTGCACCCACCTGATTGTCGGCCTGCCCGGTGAAGACGCTGCCGATGTGCATGCCACGCTGGAAACCGTGCTGGAAATCGGTGTACAGGGCCTGAAGCTGCACCCGCTGATGATAGTGCGCGGCAGCCGCATGGCCGCCCAGCATCAGCGCGGCGAGGTATCTGCCATGGCACTGGACGACTACGCCAGCCTGGCCGCTGCGCTGATTCGCCATACTCCGCCAGAGGTGGTGTTCCACCGCATTTCCGCCACCGCGCAGGCCCCTACCCTGATTGCGCCAGACTGGTGCGGCCCGCGCTGGACTGCCCTGCAAGCGATTGGCCAGTTGCTGGCACGCGATGGTGGCCAGGGCAGCGCGCTGGGGCGTAGCTGGTCGGCACAAGCCGCCTGACAGCGGGATCATCCCGTCACCGGGTGGCTGCTTAACACAAATTAGTCATTGGCTATCGAACCAGCCAGAACAATCGCAAAGATTGCATGTCAGATTCTCCCTGTTGCTGCGACAAAGAAGCACAGCACTGGAGAAACCATCATGCTCATCAAACGCCCTGCCGACATCCAGCCTTCGGAAATCACCCCCGAAGGCGTCTATTTCAACCGCCGCCAGTTCATGCTGGGTAGTGCCGGCCTACTGCTGTCCGGTGAAACCCTGGCTGCGCTGGCCGGCAAGAAAAGCCCGCTGTCAGTCAGCGACAAGCCCAACAGCCTGAAAGAAATCAGCACTTACAATAACTACTACGAGTTCGGCACCGACAAAAGCGAACCGGCCATGTACGCCGGCAGCCTGAAAACCCGGCCGTGGAATGTGGTGGTGGATGGTGAAGTGGGCAAGCCGCGCAGCTTTGGCATCGAAGAACTGCTGAAACAGCCGCTGGAAGAACGTATTTACCGCCTGCGCTGCGTGGAAGGCTGGAGCATGGTGATTCCGTGGATAGGCTTTCCGCTCGCCAGCCTGCTCAAACAAGTAGCCCCCAACTCGCGCGCCAAATACGTGGCCTTCGAAACCCTGCAACGCCCGGCAGAAATGCCCGGCCAGCGCAGCCGAGTGCTGGACTGGCCTTACCGCGAGGGGCTACGCATGGACGAAGCCATGCACCCGCTCACCCTTCTGGCCGTTGGCCTGTACAACGATGTGCTGCCCAACCAGAACGGCGCGCCGATCCGGCTGGTGGTGCCGTGGAAATACGGCTTCAAGAGCATCAAGTCCATCGTGCGCATCCATCTGCAAGAGCAAATGCCCGCCACCAGCTGGAATATGGCCAATGCCCACGAGTACGGCTTTTATTCCAATGTGAACCCGGAAGTGGACCACCCGCGCTGGAGCCAGGCCAGCGAGCGGCGCATCGGCGAATTCCTCAAGCGCAAGACGCTGATGTTCAACGGCTATGGCGATCAGGTGGCCGGCCTGTACCGTGGCATGGACCTGCGCAAGAACTTCTGACATGACTACCCTGCGCATGAAAAACCCTGCAGCCACCCGTCAGCCTGCCCGCTTCAACTGGCTGAAGATTGCGGTCTTTGTGCTCTGCCTGCTGCCACTGGCCCGCGCGGCGTGGACTGTGCTGTCCGGCGCTGCCGTCAACCCGGTGGAGTTCATCACCCGCTCCACCGGTACCTGGACGCTGAGCTTCCTGCTGATCACCCTGACCATCAGCCCCTTGCGGCAGATTTCCGGCTGGAGCTGGCCGCTGCGTCTGCGCCGCATGCTGGGCCTGTATGCCTTCTTTTACGGCAGCCTGCACTTAACCACCTATGTGTGGCTGGACCAGTTTTTTGACTGGCCGGGCATGCTGCACGACATCGCCAAACGTCCCTTCATCACTGTGGGCTTTGCCGCCATGCTGCTGATGACGCCGCTGGCCATCACCTCCACCCAGGGCTGGATGAAACGGCTGAAACGCAACTGGGGCAAGCTGCACCAGCTGGTTTACCCGGTGGCGCTGCTGGGCGTGCTGCACTACTGGTGGCTGGTGAAAAAAGACCTCACCCAGCCCATGCTGTACGCCAGCGTACTGGCGGTACTGCTGGGCTGGCGGCTGGTACGGCGACTACGGCAGCGGTCTAGCTGACCCGCTCCAGCACCACGGCAATACCCTGCCCCACGCCGATGCACATGCTGCACAAGGCATAACGGCCCTGACGGCGTTGCAGCTCGTAACTGGCGGTGGCCAACAAGCGTGCGCCGCTCATGCCCAGCGGATGGCCCATGGCAATCGCCCCGCCATTGGGGTTGATGTAATCGGCATCCTCCGGCAGGCCCAGCTCGCGCAGCACCGCCAGTGACTGGGCGGCAAAGGCTTCGTTGATTTCAATCACCTCCATTTGCTCCAGCCGCAGCCCCAGCCGCTGCAACAGCTTGCGGCTGGCTGGTACCGGGCCGATGCCCATCAGCCGTGGTTCCACCCCGGCGCAGGCCATGCCCAGCACGCGGGTCAGGGGGCGCAGGCCGTGCTGCTGCACCGCACGCGCCGAGGCCAGCAGCAGCGCGCAAGCGCCATCATTCACCCCGGAGGCATTGCCTGCCGTCACCGACAGTTCCTTGCCATTGATGCCGGACAGCTTGGCCAGGCCTTCCAGTGTCACCTCCGGGCGCGGGTGCTCGTCGCAATCAAACACCCGCTCTGGCTGGCGCGGACGCGACAGCGTCACCGGGATGATTTCCGCAGCAAAGCGTCCTTGCTGCTGTGCGGCCTGCCAGCGTTGCTGCGACTGCAAGGCAAAGCGGTCCTGATCGGCACGACTGATGCCAAAGGCGGCGGCTACATTGTCGGCGGTTTGCGGCATGGAGTCGGTGCCAAACTGCTGTGCCATCACGGGGTTGATAAAGCGCCAACCGATGGTGGTGTCAAACAGCGCCTGCGTGCGCTCAAACGCCTGAGCCGCCTTGCCCAGCACCATGGGCGCACGCGACATGCTCTCCACCCCGCCGGCCAGCAGCAAATCGGCCTCGCCCAGCGCGATGCAGCGCGCGGCGCTGCCCACGGCATCCATGCCGGAACCGCACAGGCGGTTCAGCGTCACCCCGGCAGCCGTCATCGGCAGACCGGCCAGCAGGCCCGCCATGCGCGCCACATTGCGGTTGTCCTCGCCGGCCTGATTGGCGCAACCCAGCCAGATATCATCCAGCACGCCCCAATCCAGCTCCGGATGGCGCGCGTGCAAGGCGCGCAAGGGCATGGCCGCCAGATCATCACAACGGATGGTGGACAGGCTGCCGCCATAGCGGCCAATCGGAGTACGCACGGCATCACAAATATAAGTATCTTGCATTACAGCACCTCGGCAGGGAATGACAGGGAAGAAAAGGCCTGTTGCTGCAGCCAGCCGGCAACACGGTAGTGGCCATCGCCGTGGTAATCCGCCAGATGGCGCAGCACCTGGGCCAGCCAGCCATAGCCCAGCCGTTGGCCCCAGGCCAACGGGCCTTGTGGATAATTCAGGCCCAGGCACATGGCGCTATCGATATCCTCCGCGCTGGCCAGGCCTTGCTGCAGTACCTCTGCCGCCTCGTTGACCAGCATGGCCACGGTGCGCAGTAGCGGCAGCCCGGCAGCATCCGGCAGATGGCACAGGCGGATGCCCGCCGCGTTCAGCAGTTGTTCCAGCGCCTGCCGCTCCGTCAGCGACAGGCCGGGGCTGGACTGGGCGGCCAGCAGGCTGACGTGCTGAAAATCAAAAGCCTGATCCAGCAGCAGGCAGGGCTGCTGCTCCGCCTGTTCGCGCCGCGCCGCCGGGCGGCCATCGCTCAAGTAGACATGCGCGTTGCCGGTGCGGAACAGCCAGTCCGCCGCCGCGTGTTGCGTCGCCAGTTGCACTCCGGCCTGCTGCAGCCGCTGCGCCAGCACGACAGCCACCGGCTGCGCCGGATTGAAGGTGATCTGGCTGCAGTCCGGCTGGACGACGGGCAAGCTGTCCGGCTCTGCTGTCTGATCCAGCGGGTAGGTGTAATAACCGCGACCGCTTTTGCGGCCCAGCCAGCCGGCCGCCACCATTTCCTGCTGAATCCACAGCGGGGTGTAGCGCGGGTCGTAACACATGGCCTGCCAGATGGAACGATGCACCGCCAGATTCACATCCAGGCCGATCAGGTCCATCAAGGCAAACGGCCCCATGCGAAAGCCACCGCTGTGCTGCAGCAGGCGGTCCAGCGTGGCGCAATCGGTCAGCCCCTCTTGCAGGCAACGCAAGCTTTCCAGATAAAACGGTCTGGCAATGCGGTTGACGATGAAACCGGGGCTGGAGCGCACCAGCACCGTCTCCTTGCCCCAGGCGCGGGCGGTGGCGCGCACTTGCTCCAATAGCGCGGCATCGGTGGCCAGGCCGTGGACAATTTCCACCAGCCGCATGGCCGGAGCCGGGTTGAAGAAGTGCATGCCCACCAGCCGCTGCGGTGCAGCCATGGCGGCGGCAATGGCGCTGATGGACAGCGAGGAGGTGTTGCTGGCCAGCAGGCAGTCCGCCGCCACGATTTGCTCCAACTGACAGAACAGCGCCTGCTTGGCGGCCAGGTCCTCGACAATGGCTTCAATCACCAAACCGGCCTCGGCCAGTTGCTGCAGTTGTTCGGCGCGGGACAGCCGCGCGCACAACTGCGCCACCTCTTCAGCAGATAACTTGCCTTTGTCAGCCTGGCGCTGCCACTGCTGCTGGATGGTTGCCACCGCCTGGGCGCTGGCACTGCCATTGGCATCATATAAACAGACCCGGTGGCCAGCGGCAGCGGCCACCATGGCGATGCCACGGCCCATCACACCACTGCCGATGATCGCCACCGGGCGGGATAGGGAAAGAGGGTGTTGCATGGCTTCTCTCTGTGCAAAATGGGGATGAAGACGGACTAGCAGCCACGCCACTGTGGCGAACGTTTTTCCAGAAAGGCGCGGATGCCCTCCTGCCGGTCTTGGCTGGCCGACAGCGTGACAAAATGGGCACGCTCCTGTGCCAACCCGGCGGACAGGCCGGTTTCCTGGGCCGCCAGCAGCGCCGCCTTGGCCAGGCGCAAGGCCAGCGGGGCTTGCCGCGCAATACGCGCAGCCAGTGCTTGCGCCTTGGGCAGGCAATCGGCATCCGGCCATACCTCGGCCACCAGCCCGGCCTGCCTGGCTTCTTCGGCCCCGATAAAGTCGCCACTGAGCACCATTTTCATCGCCAGCGACTTGCCTACCGCACGCAGCAGGTGCTGGGTGCCACCGGCCCCCGGCATGATGCCCAGCTTGATTTCCGGCTGGCCGAAACAGGCTGATTCCCCGGCAATGATGATGTCGGCGTGCATGGCCAGTTCGCAGCCGCCGCCCAAGGCGTAGCCACACACGGCAGCCAGCAGCGGCTTGGGAAAGCGGGCAATGGCGGCAAACAGCGCCGGGCGTTCATCGCACAGCATGGCGGGCAGCTTCTTGTCCGCCATCTCGGCCAGATCGGCCCCGGCGGCAAACACCTTGTCACCACCGCTCAACACCACCACCGCCACGGCCTCGTCCTGTTCGGCCCGCGCCAGCACCGCCACCAAGGTCTGCAGCAAGGCCGTGGACAGCGCATTACGCAGCGCAGGACGGTGCAGGGTGAGAGTCAACACCCCCTCCACCGGACCGGCACACTGCAATAAATCGGGAATATCGGCATATGGCATGCTTGTTTCTCCAGCAGAAGCGATTGATCAATGCGCGGGGGTGGTCACAGAAGTGGCAGCCGGGGTAGTTTGCTCACTGGACGCCGAAGCATCCGACGCTGGAATGCGTTTGAGCAGCCACAGGGTGCTGAACAGCGACACCAGTGCATAACAGCCAGAAATGGCCGCCACCCAGCTAATGCCGCCAGTGACATTGAGCAGCCATTGCGCCAACACCGGAGTGCCACCGCCAATCAGCAGGGAACACAGCTGGTAGGAAAAGGACATGCCGGTGTAACGCAACTGCACCGGAAAAGCCTGGGCCAGCAGACCGCCAATGGCACCGTAAAACATGGAATGCGGAATGGTAGCCAAGCACATGGCCGTGATGGCCAGCCAGTAGCTGCCGGTGGAGATGGCCCAGAACATCAGCGGCATCAGCAGGAATTCCGGCAGCAAGATCCACAAAATGGCCTTGACCTTGTCGATGCGCGATACCAGCACCGCACCAAACGGCTGCACCACAAACTGCACCACCAAGGCCCACAGGATGATCTGCAAAAAGGTTTCCCGGCCATAACCCAGCTCGCTGGTGGCCCAGGACAGGGCGAAGGTGGTTTTCAGATAAGTCACGTGGATGACGGTAGGCACCAGCATGGTCATCCATACCAGCATGCCGTGCTGACGCAGCACACTCAGCAGCGGTAGCCGCTCTACCTTTTTCTCCGCCATCACCTGCTGCATGGCCTTGGATTCGGTCAACTGCAGGCGGATAAACAGCCCCACCAGCACCAGCAGCGCCGACAGCAGGAAGGGAATGCGCCAGCCCCACTGTACAAACTCCGGCATGGGCATGCGGCTGAGCAGGAAGAACACCAGCGTGGCCAGCAGATTACCCGCCGGTGAGCCTTGCTGGGCAAAGGCGGCATACAGGATGCCCTTGTTCTTGGGCGCGTTTTCGCTGGCAATCAGCACTGCCCCACCCCACTCACCGCCGACGGCAATGCCCTGCACGATGCGCAGCAACACCAGGCCGATGGGTGCCAGCACGCCAATGCTCTGGTAGGACGGCAACAGGCCGATGCCCAGGGTGGACAGGCCCATCAGCATCAGGGTAATCACCAGCGTGGTCTTGCGACCGATACGGTCGCCAAAGTGGCCGAAAATGACACCGCCCAGCGGCCTGGCGATAAAACCGGCCCACAGCGTGACAAAGGACAGCAGCGTGGCCACGCCCGGGTCCAGCGTGGCCGGAAAGAACACCTTGCCGAACACCAGCGCGGCGGCAAGACCATAGATATAAAAGTCGTACCACTCGATGGTGGTGCCGACAAAGGCAGCAATGGCGGCACGCATTGGTTTTTTCTTGTCGTCCGCCTGGGTCTGCACGTGTTGCATGGATAGTGTCTCCAGAAAAAGGGCGTGTCTCCCGGCACGGCAGGCAGGCTGTTAGCGGGAGACACCGGGCAGGAATGGCTCAGTCGTGGCTGATCACCACCCCGGCATCCAGCAGGGCTTGTTGCTGTGCGTCCGCATAGCCCAGTTCGCGCAGCACGGCGCGACTGTGCTGGCCCAAGGCCGGAGGCGGCGTGTCATAACGGGCCGGGGTGCGTGACAGCTTGATCGGCGAGGCGGTGCCACGGTACTCCCCCATGTCCACCAGCAACTGGCGGTAGGCGGTATGCGGATGGGCCACCACCTCCTCCACCCCATGTACCGGCGCGCAGGGCACGCCGTCATGCAACAGGCGTGGGGCCAGCTCTTCCGCCCGGTGCTGGCTGAGTGCCGTTTCCAGCGCCCGCTTGAGCTCCGGACGGTGGGCGCAGCGGCTGCGGTTGTCGATGAAGCGCGGGTCGGCAGGCAAGTTGGCGATCTGCAGCATCTGGCACAGCCGGGCAAATTGCCGGTCATTGCCCACCGCCAGGTACAAGGGCACGCTGGCAGTGCGGTAGCTGTCGTAGGGCGCGATATTGGGATGGGCATTGCCACTGCGCGCCGTGGCCTTGCCGGAGCCAAAATAATTGGGCAGATGCGGATGCAGCAGCGACACACCGCAATCGTATAGCGCAATATCCAGCGACTGCCCCAGCCCGCTGCGCTCCCGCTCATACAGCGCCAGCAAGATGCCGGACAAGGCATTCAGCCCGGTCACCATGTCCACCACCGGCAGTCCCACCCGCAATGGCGGCCCGTCCTGCTCGCCGTTGACGCTCATCAGCCCGGTCATCGCCTGGATGGCAGCATCGTAGCCGGGCAAGCCCCCCAACGGCCCTTGCGCGCCAAAACCGGTGACGGCGCAATGAATCAGCCGCGGAAAGCGCGGTGCCAGATCGCGGGCATAATCCATGCCCCAGCGCGCAAGCGTGCCGGGCTTGAAGTTTTCCAACAGCACATCGGCCTGTTCCAGCAATTGCCACACAATGGCGCGACCGGCCTCCTGCGCCAGATCTACACAGATGGCCCGCTTGTTGCGGTTGACCCCCTCGAAATACCAGGCGGTATCGCCCAGGAAGGGCGGCCCCCAGCCACGGGTTTCATCCCCGGAGGGCGGCTCCAGCTTGATGACATCCGCGCCATGGTCGGCCAGCGCCTGGCTGCAATACGGCCCGCCCAAGACCCGGCTCAGGTCCAGCACCCGCACCCCGTGCAAGGCTGCGCTTGCCGGCTTCATGGCTGTGCTCCTGCAGGCAGGCAGGCCATGGCTTCATCCAGGCTGCACGGCTGGACTTCCAGCAGTTTTGCCGCCAGCGCTGGTGCCAGTGCGTCGGCATCCAGCTGCATCGGGTCACGTGGCAACACGCGGTGGCGCAATACCAGATGGGCAATGGCCAGCCGCCGGTAATCCGGGGCCAGACGGGCGCTTTCCCAGGCCATGAACAGGGCGGTCAGCACATGATAGAACTGGCTGCCCACCTGACGGATGGACTGCTCCTCGCCGCGCTCGGCCACCTGCAGCAGATTGTCAGCCGCCTGACGTAATACGCGGCGGAACAACTGATCACTGGCGGCGGGCAGGCCAGCCTCGTCCAGCAGGGCCAGCGCATGGGCCAGCAAGGGCGGCAGCGCCCCGGCGCGCTTGACCGCGCGCAGGATGTCCAGCGCCACAATATTGCTGGTGCCTTCCCAGATGGAGCCCAGGTGGGCATCGCGCACAATGCGGGCATCGCTCCATTCCTCGATGTAACCCAGCCCGCCACGCACTTCCATGGCATCCCCGGTCACCCGGCGCGCATCGCGGCAGGTGCGGAACTTGATCAGCGGCGTCAGCAGCCGTACCGCGCCTTGCGCCGTGGCATCACCGGCATCGGCCCGACCCAGCATTTGCGCGGTATGCATGAACATGGAACGGCCTTGTTCGGTGGGCAGCAACATCTTCAGCAACTGGCGCTGCATCAGCGGCATGTCGATCAGCCGCTTGCCAAAGGCATGGCGATGGCTGGCCACATACAGGGCTTCGGACAAGGCACGGCGCATTAGCCCGGCAGACCTCACCCCGTTGGACAGCCGCGACATATTGATCATGTCGGCCATTTGCTGGAAGCCACGGCCAATCTGGCCAATCAGATAGGCCGTGGCACCTTCCAGCACAATCTCGCCGCTGGCCATGGAGCGGGTACCCATTTTCGGTTTCAGCCGCACGATGCGGTAGGCATTGCGCGTGCCATCAGGCAAATGCTTGGGCAGCAGGAACAGGCCCAAGCCGTGTATCCCCTCGGGAGCCCCTTCCGGGCGTGCCAGCACCATGGCCAGCTCGGCATCCGGATTGGAGCAGAACCATTTGTCGCCATATAGCTGCCACTGTTTACTGCCGTCAGCCGCCTGGCTGCACACCGCACGGGTGGCCACCTGGCCGACATCCGAACCGGCCTGCTGCTCGGTAATGAACATGGCACCCTGATACAGCTGGTCAAAATCCCGCGTGCTGAGGAAAGGCAAATAGCGCGCCACCAGGTCTGGCTCGCCAAACTTGCACAAGGTGCGGGTGAGTGAATCCGTCATGCTGACCGGGCAGCACAGGCCAAATTCCGCCTGCACAAATAGATATGTCAGTGCATATTTCAGCAATGGTGGGTTATTTTTTCCATCATGGCTGAGCGAGGCCAAACCCAATTCTGAATAAGCTACCTCTTCCAGCTTGATATAGGCCGGGTGCTTTTCAATATGATCCACGGGCTCGGCACGACGATTCCGTGGATACAACACCGGGGGATTCCGATCAGCCAGCAATGCCAGCTCATCCAATTCCGCCGTTACCCTGCCACCCAAATCAAACAACTGCTTTTTGATGCCTGAATAATAATCGGCACCAAGATGCAAGGACAGCAAGGCACCTAGATCTTTATCCGATGCAAAGAAATTACAATTTCTGCTATCGGGAATATTATTTCCACCATTACCATCCTGATGCATTGCCATTTGTTTTCTCCTCAAGAATCATCACCCGGATCAAGCAATAGCACTGCTTGATTGATGAAGGAAAACAGGCTATTGGCATGGCAATGCACCGTCCAATACATTTAAATTCTCGAACGATAAATCATCGTTATCGTCATCCACGAAAGAAGGCAATGGAACTCAGACAATTGCGCAATTTCCTTGCAGTTGCTGAAGAACTGCATTTTGGCCGGGCAGCAAAACGGCTGCACATTTCACAGCCGGCCTTGAGTTTTGACATTCGGAAACTGGAAGAACGGATAGGGGTGCAATTATTCTTGCGCAACAGCAAGGAAGTGCGGCTGACCCAATGCGGTGATGCTTTGCTGATCAAATGCAGAAGCCTGCTGGAAAGTGCGGATGAATTGCAGCAGATGCTACGCAGCTATGCACAGGGGAAAAAAGGCTTTATTCGCCTGGGATTCATCAACTCGATGTTGCATCTGGGCTTGCCGCAGGCGGTACAACGCTTTGCCGCACAATATCCTGGGGTGGACATTGCGCTCAAGGAAATGGGTACCCATGAACAGATTCAAGCCATTGAACAACGGCAGATTGATCTGGGCTGCGCCAATGGTGCCCATTTACCCGCATCCATCCAGGCTCAGACCATGCTGGAAGAAGACTTTGTCTGCTGCCTGCCGCTTGAGCACCCCTTGCATGCACAACAATGCATCGCGCTGCCCTCACTGCAACAGCAACCTTTCATCCTGTTTGCGCCGGAAGTCTCTCCACACTTTCACCACCAGATTCTGGCCCAATGCGCCGCGGCGGGGTTTCATCCGCGCATCCTGCATCAGGCACGTACCTGGAAGTCCATCATCACCATGGTGGGGCTAGGATTGGGTGTGGCTCTGCTACCGGCAGGCTTGCAGCACATTGATACCGACCGGGTCTGTTATCGGCCCGTGCCAGACTCCAGGCTGAAAACGCAGATCATGCTGTTATGTCGTCAGGAAGAGCAGGAAAGCTGCGTACAGCTGCTTGGGAAAGAACTGTTGTGCAGCATCCGCCCTGCCACACGCTGATCCTGACCGGCAACTGGTGCAGTCACCTGACGCCGCCGGCATAGCGCCGTACACACGGTTTGCAGTTGGTCGCCACAGCCACTAAAGTAGCCGTTTTGCCGTAAATGGATAGACGGATATGTCCAAGGAAAAAGCGCCGGTTACCCAGGCCATTCGCGTGTTGCGCGAACACAAGGTGGAATACAGCGAGCATCTGTACAAATACGAGGACAAGGGCGGCACCACCGTGTCGGCACGCGAACTGGGCGTGGACGAGCACTGCGTGGTGAAGACCCTGATCATGGAAGACGAGCAGAAGCACCCGCTGATTGTGCTGATGCATGGTGACCGCGAAGTGGGCACCGGCATGCTGGCCAAGCAGATCGGCGCAAAGAAGATCAACCCCTGCGACCCGAAAACCGCCGACAAGCACAGTGGCTACCAGGTGGGCGGCACCAGCCCGTTTGGCACCCGCCACCCGATGCCGGTGTATATGGAAAGCAGCATTGCCGAGCTGCCACGCATTTATATCAATGGCGGCAAGCGCGGTTTTCTGATCGGCATCGACCCGCAGGAAGTCATCCGCGTGTTGCAGCCGGTACTGGTACAGGCGGCGGCCTGATGCCAGACGCAAAACAGGGCGGTCACGCCGCCCTGTTTTGGCTGCAAACAAAGTTATTTGGCGCGGTTGCATTGGACCCGGCAAAGCCGGGCCTTCCGACAAACTGCTTTATTCCGCAGCCTTCCATCTATTCCCAATCCCCCCGCCCTTGCCCTGCAAGGGAGCCTCGCTTTTCTTTCAGGAAGCGAGAGGGGTTTGTCAATAATCAACAAGCCGCTCACAGCGGCCTGTTGATTATTCGGGTGAATATTCGGGATTAGCGGTTTACCACCACCAGAACATAAAGCCCCAAGCGGCATCCACCAGCGCCATGCCTGCCAGCAGGCAAGCCAGCGCCGGCAAGGTACGCCAGCCGGCCTGCCATTGCCGCACGATGCCCGCCGCCAGCCACAACGACCAGACATTGGCCAGCAGCAGCAGGCCCAAGCGCAAATCATTGGCCCAGCCGGTGGCAATGCCCTCGGCCTTGAGCAGGGTCACCGTCAGTGCCGACAGCCCCAGAAATACGCCGATGCCGGCCAGCGGAATCAGGCTTTGTGCCAGATGATGCAGGCGCTGGCTGCGCCACGCGCCGGCCAGGCGCACCGCACAGGACAGCGCCAGCAGCAGACCGCTGCCGATCACCAGCGCCGTACCCAGCATGTAGGCGATGATGGCCATGCCATCCAGCCAGGAAAACACGTCGTTGTGATCCGGGTAATGGGTAAGCAGCCACCACGGCGCATTGGTATCCAGCGGCCACATGATGTCGTGGTCCACCAGCCATTCGGCGGCCGCCTGCTTCAGGTCGACAAACCAGGGGCTGGCCGTCCAGTGGAAACCGCCCATGGCAATACCCAGCAGACCATAGACAATCAGCAGCGTCTGCCACACCGTGGCTTCCTTGGCCGCCACCTTCACCACCTCTTCCGCCGGCGAACGCAGGCTGAGGCTGATGGCATCACGGTGACCACTGCAGCGGCCGCACATATGGCAGCCACTGCCGCCCTGCATATGGCGTAGTGGCTGCAAGGGTGCGCAGTCCACTGCCTGAATGCGGATGACGCCGGACTGGCGGGCGGACTCCTGCCAGCGCTGTTCATCCACCTTGTAATGCATGGGAGCCAGCTTGGACAACAGCGAGAACACGCCGTTGACCGGGCACAGATGGCGGCACCAGGCGCGCTTGCCGCGGGTATATACCAGGCCGATGGCAATGGCGGCCACGGTGGAGCCGCCCAGCACCAGCAGCGCCGCCTTGGGGTATTGGTAAACACTCACCAGCTGGCCGTACAGGGTGGTGAGGGCAAAAGCGACAAAGGGCCAGCCATCCCAGCGCATCCAGCGCGGAATCGGTCGGCCCAGTCCTTTCTTGGCTGCCCATTCGCTCAGCGCGCCTTCCGGGCAGAGCACCCCGCACCACAGCCGGCCGAACAGCACCATGGACAGCAGCACGAAGGGCCACCAGATGCCCCAGAACACGAACTGGGCAAAGATGGTGAGGTTGTTGACGATGCGGGCGCTGTCACCCGGCAATGGCAGCCAGGCCGGAATCAACAGCAGCGCCGCATACACCAGCACCACCAGCCATTGCAGCAGGCGCAGGGTGCCGGCATGGTCGCGCAGCCAGTTGCCTACCACGGCCAGGCGGCCATTGCCGGCTGGCGCATGGCCACCGCAACCGCCAGCCAGCGGGCGCACCAGCTCGGGCCGGCGACGGTGATCAGCAAGCGGTTTCATACGGCCTGACGGCGCTTGCGCCAGAAAAACAGGCCAAACACGCCAGCCCAGAACGACAGATAGGCCAGCAGGCTCATCAGTGCCGGGTGGGCACGGTAGCCGGTGAGCGAAGCCACTACCCCACCGGCGGGTGTAGCGTCATCCAGCAAAGCTGAGCTGTCCCACAAGGGGTCGATCAGCGCGGGCAGGATTTCCATGGAAATCAGCTTTTCCACCGCAGCCAGGAACAAGGACGCACCCAGCAGCAGCAGCATGATTTCGGTCACGCGGAAGAACAAGCGCCAGGACAGCACCTTGCCACCCAGTTGCAATATATAGAAGGTAAGGAAAGCCAGCCCCAGGCCCATCAGCGCCGCGCCGCTCATATTGAGCAGGGTCTGGCCGTCGGCACTGCCCAGCATGCCGTACAGAAACACTACCGTCTCGCTGCCTTCGCGCGCCACCGCAATCGCCACCAGCGTGGTAACGCCCCACCAGTTGGCACTGCTGGCATTATCGGCCAGGCCGGATTCCAGCTCTTTTTTCAGGGTGCGGCCATGTTCGCGCATCCACAGCACCATCTGCACGATCAGGCCGGAGGCCATGAACTCCATCACGGTCTGGAACACATCCTGCGAGCCGGCCATCAGGGTACTGGCGGAAAACAGCGCCACCGCCAGCAATACCGCCAGTGCAATACCCAGTGCCACGCCACCCCACAAATAGGGTTTACCGGCACGGCCTTGCGGGTTCTGGTTCATCCAGGCATTAAGAATGCCCACCACCAGCAAGGCTTCCACGCTTTCGCGCCAGACAATGAACAATACCTGACCCATTTTTACCTTCTTCCTGCGCGTGTCACTTACTTGGCAACAATCACGCCCTGTGCGGTTGCCATGTGGAAATCATCGAAAAACTTGTACTCGCCCGCCACCAGCGGCAGGATCACCACCGAGGAAGTCACCCCCGGTGCCAATACCTTTTCCTTGCGCAGCTGGGTGCTTTCAAACTCGGCCGGCGTCTTGCCGGTATTGCTCACTTCCAGGCGGAACTTGGTATTTACCGGCACCTGCAGGCGGGCCGGCTTAAGTACGCCGTCCTTCATTTCCAGCTTGTAGGTGGGCATGTCGTCAGCCAGCGCCGACATCGACAGCAGTGCTGCCGCCAGAAACATCGCAACTTTCATCTGCAACCCCTGAATGGAAAACAGCGCTGGCTCAAATCGGGCAGCGCTGTTTCTCATGATACTCCAACGGGAATGGTTTGCGTTTAGATTCGCATTACACTTTGCCGTCGGGCGCTGCGACTTAGTAGCCGCCCTTCTTGCCAATGCCGGCGTAGGTGAACTCGTAGTTCACTTCGAAGGACTTGTACCACGGGCCAACGCCGGTTTCCTTATCCACATGGCGGCCAAAGTGGGCGTGCGGGTTTTCCGACGGCGGCAGAATGGTCAGCTTCAGCTTGTACTTGCCCGGGCCTTGCAGCTTCACGTTATCGCCGTAGTGCGGGCCATCGTTGGCCACCATCGGCATCATGTCGCCCTTGATGCTGCCCTTGCCACCCACCTTGGTCAGTTCGTACTTGACCATCAGGTAGGGCATCCAGGCACCTTCTTCAAAACCATTGGGGTTGTTCTTCAGCGCATGGATGTCGGCTTCCAGATGCACGTCGGACTCTTCCGCCTTGCGCATCATGCCTTCCGGCTCCATCTTGGTCGGCTGCAGGTAAACCGCGCCAATTTCCATGCCATTCTTGATGGCCGGCTTGCCAATCGGATATTCCTTGGCCGCCGCAACGGCGCTCAGGGTCAAGGCGGCGGAAGCCAGCAAAACGGTGCTGATGGTGGAGCGCATGAGTTACCCTTTATGCAAAGCAGCGGGCAGCGGGAGTCGCTACGGATAGCTGCAGGAGAATGATAATTTTTCGCATTTTATATGCGAATCATTCTCTTTCGCAATCCACTCACCGGCACTATCTGGGAAAATTATTGATAAATTCCGGAAAAACCCTACTCAGTATGCAGAATTTACAACAGGGTCGCTCCGGAACGAAGGTGACATGAGGCCGGCGGCAGCCTCAGGCAGGCAGACGCGCCAGCCGCCGGCGATAGGCCGTGCGAAAGCAAAAACCCAGCACTAGAAACACTGCCATGCAACAGGCCAGGCTGAGCGTACTGCCCCAGACCAGTGGCGCAATCACCCCGGCCACAATACTGCCCAGCATGGTCTGCAAAAATCCCTGCAAGGACGACACCGTACCGCGCAGGGCGGGAAACTGGTCCATCAGATTGAGAGTAATGGAGGGTGCGGCCAGCGACATGCCGGTGGTGTACAAGGCCAGCGGCAGCACCGCCCACGGCATGGCAGCCTCCGCCACCCCCAGGTTGTAGGCCAGGTTGGCCCCCGCGGCGGCAAACATCAGCACGTAACCCAGCGTGACAATCTCGCGCGCGCTGCGCCGTCCGGCCATCTTGCCCGACAGATAAGCCCCGAACATGATGCCGGACACCGCCGGACCAAACATCCACAGAAACTGGTCAGCACGCAAATGCAGATGCTGCATCAGGAATACCGGTGCCGAGGGGATATACAGGAAGAAACCGGCAAAATTGCAGGACACCGCTGCCGCCAGCAGCTGGAAATCGCGCTTGCCCAGTACTTCCAGATAATTCTGCAGCAGCGAGCGCCAGGCCAAGGGCGTACGCAGATGAGCATGATGAGTTTCATCCAGTGCAAACCAGCTCATCACAAACAGCAGCAAGCCCACCAGCGCCATGAAAACAAAAATGGAATGCCAGCCGAAGGCACCAAACAGCCAGCCGCCCACTACCGGGGCAATCGCTGGCGACAGCGAAAACAACATGGTCACCTGCGACATCAGCCGCTGTGCCTCCGCCCCGTCCAGCTTGTCGCGGATGATGGCCCGGCCCACCACCAGCCCGGCACCGCCGCACAAACCCTGTAGCCCACGGAACAACAGCAGCCAGCCCAGCGACGGTGCCAGCGCACAGCCCAACGAAGCCAGGCTGAACAGCAAAGTGGTGACCAGCACCACCGGTCGGCGACCGATAGCATCAGAAATCGAACCATGCCACAACATCATCACCGCATAGCACAACAGGTATACCGTCAGCGCCTGCTGCATCTGCAAGGGAGAGGCAGACAGCGTATGGCCAATGGCCTGCATGGCCGGCAGAAAGGTATCGATCGAGAAGGGGCCCAGCGTGGACAGGGCCGCCAGCAACAGGGCCAGACCGAAGTGGCTGCGTGCAGAATGCGACATGAGAATCCGATCAAGGGCGGTGGGGGCGGCACATGTTACCGTTCCGTCGCCGCAAAAGCCAAACCCTTGGCGCATGCCGCGGTCTGAGCGAGAATGCGCGCCGCAGAAATGCTGCAGGCCAGCATGGCATTGCAGCTACACAAAGAAAAAGTTTTCTGTCTAAGATGGAAGTCACTGTCCTGCCCGGCTGACTGCTGGCACACCCGTTGTGCCCACCCGGAGGGCAGGCGCGGCAGACCCTCTTCCCGCCCCACCAAAACCACAAGGGAGACCCTCCATGATCCGTCTATACCATAACCCGCGCTGTTCCAAATCGCGCGAAGCACTGGCCTTGCTGCAAGAAGCCGGTGCCGAGGTCGAGGTGATCGAATACCTGAAACATCCGCCCACCGCCGCCGAACTGGACCACATCCTGACCCTGCTGCAACTGGAGCCGCGTGATCTGCTGCGTACCAAGGAAGAGGAATATGAAACCCTCTGCCTGGACGACATCACGCTGGAGCGCGATTCGCTGATCGAAACCATGGTGGACAATCCCATGCTGATCGAGCGCCCGATTGCCGTCAGCGAGGACAAGGCCGTACTGGGCCGCCCGCCAGAGAAGGTACTGGCGCTGCTGCAACACTGAAGTCACAGCCAGCGGTACCGCCATCATCAACCGGTAGCACATGCACCCACATCCCCTACTCAACGCCAGGCCAAGCCTGGCGTTTGCTTTGGCTCCACAGCCACCCTGTCGTGAACACGCGACAATCCGATCATCCAGAAATTACTTTCATGCAAATAATCACTTGAAAAATAGTAACGCACGTTACTAAAATGACGCATGAACAAATCATTCCATCATCTGGAACAGGCAATCGATCGCATCGAAAGCCGCTTCCCCGGCGTACCGCGCCAGGAAGTCATCCTCACCCGGCTGTACTACCACATCCTGCCGCGCCTGACCTGTCATCTGAATGAAGACATGAAGGAGTACGGCTTGAACGAGTCGTTGTGGATGTCGCTGCTGGCCATGTATGCCTGCCCGCAGCAAACCCTGTTTCCGTCAGACATCAGCGACACGCTGGACTCCTCGCGCACCAATGCCACACGGATTGTCGACGAACTGGTACGCAATGGCTGGGCCACGCGCATTCCCTGCGCCGAAGACCGACGCAAGATCCGCCTGGAGCTGACCGATGCCGGACTGGCGCTGGTGGAAAAACTGCTGCCGGTATCCCGTGCCAGTCACCGTGCGCTGTGGCAGGACTTTGATGCCGAGGAAATGCAGCTGATGGAAAAGATGATGCGCAAGCTGCTGGCAAAACTGGGCGGCTAGACCCGGAGCAGGCCTGACAAGGCCGTGCACCGCCAGATAATAACGTAAGTGACTATCACACGATCAACCATCACGATGGAATCCGGAGACCCACAAGGTGAATAAACCCAATTGGCAGCAGACAGCTGGCGTGCTGATGTTGACCGCCATGCTGGGTGGTTGCGCCAGTTTCGGTGACGAAACCGCGCCCGCCAAACCGCTGACGGCAAACCAGCTGCAACTGGATAGCCATGCAGCCGCCCAGGTACGTCAGGGCTGGTGGCAGCAACTGGCAGACCCGGCGCTGGACCAGCTGATCAGTACCGCCCTGCAACAATCTCCCAGCCTGAAACTGGCCGATGCCCGCCTGCGTGAAGCACGCAGCGCCATCGGCATGACCGAAAGCAAGGACGGCCTGCAAGTACAAGCCAATGCCGGCGTAGACCGCGAGCGCTACTCGCTGTACGGCCTGCTGCCCTCGCCCATCGGCGGTAATTATTATGATGTCTACACCCTGTCGCTGAGCGCCAGTTGGGAAATCGACTTCTGGGGCAAGAACCGCGCGGCGGTGAAGGCGGCCATCGGCAACCAGCAGGCCATCGCGCTGGAAGGCCAGCAGGCTAGGCTGGTGATCACCCAGGCAGTGATTGCCCAGTACACCGGTCTGCAACGCATCCTGGCCCAGGCCCAGTTGCTAAAAGCGCGCCAGCAACTGGCCCAGAGTCAGCTGGCGCTGACCCAGGCCCGCGTCAATGCCGGCCTGCTGCCGGGAGACAGCCTGCGTCAGGCAGAAATCCGCCTGAAACAGCTCAGCCAGCAAGACAGCGTGCTGGCCGATCAAGCCGACCATGCCCGCCACGCGCTGGCCGCACTCACCGGCCAGCCACCGCACGCGCTGGACAGCCTGAAACCGGCGGCACTCAAGCCCGCCCCGGCCATGCCGGACGCAGCCCTGACGCTGGATATCCTGGGCCAGCGCCCGGACATCACCGCCCAGCGCGCCCGCGTGGAAGCGATGAATGAGTCGGTCAAGGCCGCCCGTGCCGAGTTCTACCCCAATGTGTCGCTGACCGCCTTTGCCGGCCAGTCCGCACTGGAAACATCGGACCTGTTCAAGGCCGGTTCCAAGGTAGTCGGCATCGCACCGGCCATCCACCTGCCGATCTTCACCTCCGGCGCACTGCAGGCCAATCTGGCTTCCACCCGCGCACGCTATGACATGGCGGTGGAAAACTACAACCAAACCGTGCTGGATGCCCTGCGCGATGCCGCCGACAGCCTGTCCACCTGGCAAAAAACCGCCGGCCAGCTGTCTGACGCCCACCAGGCCACACAGTTGAGCCGCAAGGCATCCGACAGCACCGTGCTGCGTTTCAAGGCCGGGCTGGTCGACAAGCTGGCGGTACTACAGGCACAGGATGCCGACCTGAACCAGCAATCTGGCAAGATTGACGCCACCGCCGCCAACCGCATGGCCTGGGCCACGCTGAATACCGCACTGGGCGGGGGTTTCGCCACCAGTGAAACCACCCAACAAGCCCGTTAAGGACACCCATCATGGATAAGCAGATCGAGACGGCAAAAAGCCGCAAACGCAATCTTTTTGTCGCCACTGGCATCATTGCCGCCCTGGCCATCGGCTACGGTGTTTACTGGGGTCTGGTGCTCAGCCATCAGGAAAGCACTGACGACGCCTATGTGGCCGGCCACATGGTACAGCTCACCCCGGAAGTTGCCGGTACGGTGGTAAAAATCAGTGCCGAGGACACCGACCGTGTCAACAGCGGCCAAACCGTGGTGGCGTTTGACAACAGCGATGCCAAGCTGGCGTTTGAACGCGCCCGCAATGAATTCGTGCAAACCGTGCGCGAAACCCGCCAGCTGATGACCAGCACCCAGCAACTGGCTGCCCAGGCAGCACAGCGCGAGGCCGAGCTGGGTAAAGCCCAGTCCGACCTTAAGCGCCGCGAAACCCTGGCCGGCACCGACGCCATGTCGGCCGAGGAACTGGGCCACGCCCGCGATGCGGTGAAAACCGCCCAGGCAGCACTGGATGCCGCCCGCGAACAGGCCAAGGCCACCAATGCACTGGTCGGCAAGGATGTGCTGGCCAAGCAGCCTAATGTGCAACGTGCCGCCAGCAAGCTGAAGGAAGCCTGGCTGGCGCTGCAGCGCACCGAGGTAAAGGCACCGGTATCCGGCTATGTGGCCCGCCGCAATGTGCAGGTAGGCCAGCGCGTGGCCACCGGCACCCCGCTGATGGTGGTGGTTCCGCTGGACAGCGTATGGGTGGATGCCAACTTCAAGGAAGTACAGCTGGCCAAGATCCGCATCGGCCAGGACGTGGAACTGACCGCCGACGTGTACGGCAGCAAGGTCAGCTACCACGGCAAGGTGCAAGGCCTGTCGGCTGGTACTGGCAGTGCCTTCTCGCTGCTGCCGGCACAGAACGCCACCGGCAACTGGATCAAGGTAGTGCAGCGGGTGCCGGTACGCATCCAGCTGGACCCGAAGCAGCTGCAGGATCACCCGCTGCGCGTCGGCCTGTCGGTGGATGCGGTGGTGGACACCAGCAAGCAGGACGGTCCTACCCTGGCCCAGAGTGCGCGTAACAACCCGGTGCAGGAAACCCGTGCGCTGACACCGGATCTGAAACAGGCGGACGATCTGGTCGCCAGCCTGCTGGCAGCCAACGCCCAGTAATCCCGGCAACACGCGGCCCTGCCACTGCCGGGGCCGCGGATACCGCAGCAAGGATCTCTTCATGCAACATCCACCACTGACCGGCTCGCGCCTGGTGTGGATCACGCTGGCGCTGTCGATGTCGGTGTTCATGCAGGTACTGGACACCACCATTGCCAACGTTGCGCTACCCACCATTTCCGGCAACCTTGGGGCAGCCACCAGCCAGGGCACCTGGGTGATTACCTCGTTTGGCGTGGCCAATGCCATCGCCGTACCGCTCACCGGCTGGCTGGCCAAGCAGATTGGCGAAGTAAAGCTGTTCACCATTTCCACCCTGCTATTCGTGCTGACATCCTGGATGTGCGGCATGGCCAACAGCCTGGAAATGCTGATCCTGTTCCGCGTGCTGCAAGGCGCGGTGGCCGGGCCGATGATTCCGCTGTCACAAAGCCTGCTGATGTCTTGCTACCCGCCAGCCAAGAAGGGCCTGGCGCTGGCGCTATGGGCGATGACGGTGATTGTGGCACCGGTGTTCGGCCCGATCCTCGGCGGCGTCATTAGTGACAACTGGCACTGGGGCTGGATCTTCTTCATCAACGTCCCGGTGGGACTGGGCGCAGCCTTCATCAGCTGGAAAATCCTCAAGGAGCGCGAGACCGACATCATCGATCTGCCCATCGACAAGCTGGGCCTGGCCCTGCTGGTGGTGGGCGTGGGCGCGCTGCAAATGATGCTGGACCGCGGCAAGGAACTGGACTGGTTCAACTCCACCGAAATCGTGGTGCTGGCCATTGTCTCGGCCGTTTCGCTGATTTATCTGGTGATCTGGGAGCTGGGTGAACAGCACCCCATTGTCGACCTCACCCTGTTTGCCAAACGCAATTTCACCGTGGGCACCGTGGCCATCAGCCTGGGCTTCATGCTGTATTTCGGCGCGGTGGTGCTGCTGCCCTTGATGCTGCAAACCCAGATGGGCTACACCGCCACCTGGGCCGGCCTTGCCGCTGCGCCCATCGGCATCCTGCCGGTTTTCCTGTCGCCCATCATCGGCAAGAATGCACACCGGCTGGACATGCGCTGGCTGGTCACCATCAGCTTCAGCGTGTATGCGCTGTGCTTCTTCTGGCGCAGCACCTTCAACGTGGAGATGAACTTTGCCTATGTGGTGTGGCCGCAGTTCATCCAGGGTATTGGCGTGGCCTGCTTCTTCATGCCACTGACCACCATCACCCTGTCCGGGCTGCGCCCGAACCAGATTGCCAGCGCCTCCAGCCTGTCCAACTTCCTGCGCATTCTGGCCGGCAGTATCGGCACCTCCATCACCACCACGCTGTGGGACCGGCGCGAAGCCCTGCACCATGCCCAGCTCACCCAGCACGTGACGCTGTACGATCAGGCCAGCCTGATGTGGTTCCGTCTGCTGGAGAGCACCGGCATGTCCACCAGCCAGCAACAGGCTTACACTGCCCTGCAGATTACCCGCCAGGGTTCGCTGATCGGCGTGAATGAGGTGTTCTGGCTGTTCGGCATCATGTTTGTCGCCCTGATTGCCCTGGTGTGGTTTGCCCGGCCACCGTTTACCTCCAGCGGTGCCGCCGACAGCGGCGCGCATTAAGCCTGACTGCAACAAGCAAGCCCGCGCAAGCGGGCTTTGTTTATCACGCCAACCCCATCTTCCATGGTCCCCTTCCCCTTCCCCTTCCCCTTCCCCTTCCCCTTCCCCTTCCCCTGCCACTGACACTGACACTGACACTGACACTGACAACAGCTTGTTGCGGCTTTGCTCCCTTGCTCCACCTTGCTACTGTCTGCGCCGGAAAGCGTTACGAATGGGGTAGTACAGGATTTTGTCCGCCCGCCGACACAGTGCTGCCATACAGGGGAAGTCTTATTTCATCCAACAACCATGTTCGAAATAATTCAAACGCAAGCTCCCCTTGCGACTGCTGTGGATAAAGCAAGTAATAAGACATACGCAGAGATACCGGGGTATCCAGCATGCGTACCAGCCTGCCGGCTGCCATATCATGATCTACCAATATGCTTTGCCCCAGCACCAAACCCTGACCTGCCATTGCCGCCTGCAATGCCATATATGCTTCACTGAATACCGGCCCGGCCTCTGGCTCCAGATGCATAATGCCGGCCTCGCCAAACCATTGGCGCCAGGTGGGGTAATGCGCGGACGGCGGCGCGCTACGCACATGCAATAGCGTTTTGCATAGGAAATCCGGTGCCTGCTGCAATTCCACTGGCATGCTTGCACTGCAAACCGGAAAAAAATCAGTCTCGGTCAACCATTCAATCTGTAAGTTCTGCCCAGAGGCAGGGCTATCATCAATACACACATCATATTGCTGGTGGTTTTGCCCCCCCAAGGTGGCCAGCTCAACATTGACCTGCGGATACTGTTTGAGAAAGCGGTAAAGCCGTGGAATCAGCCATTTGGAGCCAAAAGAAGGAGACACGCCAATGCGCAATGTATTGGCCTCCTTGCTAAATAGTCGATCCGTCGCTTTACTCAAAGAGCGCAGCGACTCTCGGATTCTAGGCAAATAATCCTGTCCATCTTCCGTCAAACTCAACTGATTATTCTGACGGTGAAACAATTTCTTCCCCAAAAATTCCTCAAGCAGCTTGATCTGCAAGCTGACCGCCGCATTAGTCACACACAATTCATCAGCCGCACGGCTGAAACTCAGATGACGACCCGCCGCCTCAAAGACGCGAACGGCATTCAACGGAGGAAGGCGTTGTTTCATGGTCTTTCACTAAAAAAAAGTTAACGGGCAGTAAAAATTTCTCGTTTGCGTGATCTGTCTCGATGCCGTTTCATAATCAACACCACACATCACTATACAAACGACGATAAAAATGAATGCCCGCTATCTTTGCATTTCTCTGATGGCCTAGGCACCTGACCACACAGTCACCTCGCCACACAGGATAGAGTCGCTTAACAACACCATGCAGTTGTCCATACCATCCAAGGACAAGCCGGATAAAACACTACGACACGTTAATACAGGCGATGGAAAGTAATAAATAAGCCATGACACAGTAACGCCTTTGAGGGTAGGCAAGGAATGAACATCATCACCTTAGATACTGGCACCACAAATACCAGGATAACTGTCTGGAAAAATACAACTCCGGTCTATCAGTCTTCTCAAGCGGTCGGAGTAAGAAATACCGCCATTTCTGGCAATAAATCCGCCTTGGAAAATAGCGTAAAAAACACTATTGCCGAAGTACTGCAAAAATCTGGACTCTATCTTGCGCAAATTGACCGCATAATCGCATCGGGCATGATTACCTCCAATGTCGGCCTTATTGAGCTAGGCCACTTAATGGCACCTGCCGGCCTGCCCGAACTGGCCAAGGGCATGGTAGAAGTCACACTGCCAAATGTATGTGCCAAACCGATATGGTTTATTCCTGGCATACGCAATCAGATAACCAATATTGGGCTACACAATATAGAAGCCATGGATATGATGCGCGGCGAAGAAGTGGAAGTCATGGGGCTGCTCAAACGCTTGGTACTGAATACAGCGACAGTGATTGCATTACCGGGCTCACACTCCAAGTTTGTTCATCTTGATGCCCAGCAACGTATAACCGGCTGCGTCACCACATTAGCCGGGGAGTTATTACAGGTTGTTACCCAGCACACTATTCTGGCCGAAGCATTAGATGCTGACTTCGCGGATGAATTAGATATTGAAATGCTGCTGGCCGGGGCGGCTAGTGCCAAGAATCTGGGATTGGGGCGAGCCTGCTTCATGGTACGCACGCTCAGTCAGTTTACTGTTTATCAACGTAATGCACGGGCCAATTTTCTACTGGGTGCCATTTTGGGTGCAGATTTGCTCACGCTGAGAAACAGCACCGCCATGCGCATGAATCCCAGTACACAGTTTGTCATTACGGGCAAACCCATGCTGCGCGAAGCACTGGCGGCACTGGTTTCAAACGATGACTTTTTCTCAGGCAAGGTCAGCATTGTCAATCAAATGCAACAGGAAAATCTGGCCGGTTATGGTGCCATGGCAATTGCCCATGCGCGTGGTTTGCTCAACAAGCAATAAACAGCAGCATCTTATTCGCGTGCGGACAGCATCAGCTGTGCGCTTTATCAAGGAGGGGAATATGAACAAATGCAGCCACCTCAGAAAAGCCTTCCTGGCACTGGCGCTGTGCGCCAGCAGTATAGCAACAAGCAATGCTGCCACCTTAGTGAAAATTGGCTTTCTGGTTAAACAGCCAGAAGAATCATGGTTTCAGGATGAATGGAAGTTTGCCGATATTGCGGCCAAGCAAAAAGGATTCAAGCTAATAAAAATCGGCGTCCCCAGCGGGAGTGATGTATTAACTGCCATTGACAATCTGGGCTCACAACAGGCGCAAGGCTTCATTATTTGCGCACCCGATGTCAAATTGGGTCCAGCCATTATTGCCAAAGCCAAACAGAATGGCTTGAAATTAATGACCGTTGATGACCGTCTGGTAGATGGTAGCGGAAAAGAAATCTCATCCATTCCACACATGGGTATATCAGCCAGCAAGATAGGTGAGCAAGTCGGTGAAGCCATCAAACAGGAAATGAAAAAACGCGGCTGGAAACTGGGCGAAGTCGGTGCCATCCGCATTGCCTATGACCAATTACCGACTGCCCGGGAGCGTACCAATGGCGCAATGAAAGTACTGCTGCAGGCCGGTTTGCCACAGAAAAACATTCTCAATAGCCCGCAGACTAAAACAGACACAGAAGCTGCCTTTAACGCGGCAAATATTACCATCACCAAAAATCCGCAATTTAAAAACTGGATTGCCTTTGGGCTGAACGACGAAGCAGTGCTGGGTGCCGTGCGCGCGGCAGAAGGCAGAGGCATCAAGCCCACCAATATGATTGGCGTAGGAATTGGCGGGAGCCAATCGGCACTTAACGAATTTGCCAAACCAAACATCACTGGATTTTTTGGCAGTGTGCTCATCAGTCCAAAACACCATGGATATGAAACTGCAATCAATATGTATGAATGGATCAGCCATAACAAGCCGCCAGCTATGTTGACACTGACCAGTGGCGCATTGATGACGCGTGAAAACCAAAAGACGCTACGCCGGGACATGGGCTTTTAATATTGCGAGCCATCATCAGGAGACTGGCTTATGTCTGCATTCCTTGAATTTCGCCATATCAGTAAAGCCTTCCCTGGGGTACAGGCGCTGTCTGATGTGTCACTCAGCATTGCATCAGGGCGAATACATGGTTTGATGGGGGAAAATGGCGCGGGAAAATCAACACTATTAAAAATACTGAGTGGTGACTATCGACCAGATCATGGACAGATTGTCATTCAGGGACAAACCACCGTATTTACCTCTACCAGGGCAGCAATCAATGCCGGCATTGCCGTGATTCACCAGGAGCTGCAAGGCGTCCCGGAGCTTAGCATCATGGATAATCTCATGCTGGGGCATTTACCACATCGTGGTGGTTTTATCCAGCACCATGCAGCCATGGCATGGACTAGCAGCCAGCTTGAACACATGGGGATTGACCTTGACCTGCGTAGCAAATTGAAAACCTTGTCTATTGGTCAACGACAACTGGTGGAAATCTGCAAAGCCGTATTACGTAATGCACAAGTGATTGCACTGGATGAACCGAGCAGCTCCTTATCCAGCCGTGAAACAGAGATGTTATTTGATCTGGTGAAGGCACTACGCAAACAAGGCAAGGCGCTGATTTATATTTCGCACCGCATGGATGAAATTTTTCATTTATGTGATTGTTGCACGGTGTTTCGCGATGGACATAAGGTGGCCTATTTTCCGGAGATGGCCGGGCTAACGCGGGATGAATTGATCAGTTGCATGGTGGGACGACAAGTACAGGATATCTTTGGCTACCGCCCGCGCAAGCCTGGGGCGGTACGTTTGCACATAGACCATCTGCACGGCGCAGGCTTGGCCGAGCCAGTGAGTTTATCCATTCGACAAGGAGAAATCGTCGGCCTGTTTGGCTTGGTGGGTGCCGGTCGTTCCGAATTGGCCCGCCTGATTTTTGGCATAACGCCAAAAAGAAGCGGCAATATCCTGATTGATGGGAAAACAGCGCAAATCAACAGTATTGCCGATGCCATCCGGTATGGCATCGTGCTCTGTCCGGAAGATCGTAAACAAGACGGGATTATCGGCTGTCGCTCGGTTGCGGAGAACATCAATATCAGCCACCGTCGCAGCGGCTTGGGCTTGCTTCAGCCAGTGCATGCGCGTCGTGAGGCTGCGCTTGCCGACAACTATATTACGCGCCTGCATATTAAAACGCCCAGCCGGGAACAGCCAATTCGGCTGCTGTCCGGAGGGAATCAACAAAAAACCATTCTGGCCCGCTGGTTGGCCATGGATAGTTTGCACGTCTTAATTGTCGACGAGCCAACACGCGGCATTGATGTTGGTGCCAGAAGCGAGATTTACCAATTACTTTATGAGTTAGCCGAACAGGGCTTGGCCATCTTGATGATTTCCAGTGATCTGCCGGAAATATTGGGTGTGACTGATCGCATCCTGGTGATGAGTGCCGGCCGCCTTGTGGGTGAATTGCCGCGCGAACAGGCGAATGAGCAAGCCGTTCTGACCTTGGCCATGCCTGCCAGATAAAACAGCCTTAGATGTGCGATTCGCAGAAAAAGGAGTGTTTCATGACCCCGTTGCAACCTGCATCAGAAAACCATGCCAGCATGCCGCCTCCTACCCGGCCAGGCAGGATGGACAAATTGCAGTGGCTGGAGGATTTCAGCCTGCCGCTGATCTTTGCCCTTTTATTCATCCTGCTGTCGTTGTCGGTAGATTATTTTTTTTCATGGCAAAACATGATGGGATTAGCACTGTCCGTGTCGCAAATCGGCATGGTGGCGTGCAGCATGATGTTTTGTCTGGCCTCGCGTGATTTTGATCTTTCCGTCGGTTCCATTGTCGCCTTTGCCGGCGTACTGTGTGCCACCGTCATCAATGCCAGCGGCAGTATTGCGCTTGGCATTGCCGCCAGTTTGTGCGCCGGTGCGCTGATTGGCGGCATGAATGGTGTGGTGATCGCCAAGCTGAGAGTGAATGCCTTGATTACTACCCTGGCCAGCATGGAAATTGTCCGCGGTTTGGCTTTTATCACCTCGGACGGACAGGCTGTCGGCGTTGCCGATATGGCATTTTTTGAACTTGGTAATGCCATCTGGCTGGGTGTGCCGCTACCGGTATGGATAGCCATACTGTGTTTCATCCTGTTTGCCGTGCTGCTTAATAAAACTGTTTATGGACGCAATACCTTGGCCATTGGCGGTAATCCGGAAGCGGCAAGGCTGGCCGGGGTCCAGGTCAATGCCACACGCATTACCATCTTTTTGATTCAGGGCGTGATTGCGGCTTTAGCCGGCATCATTCTGGCTGCGCGCATTACCAGCGGTCAGCCCAATGCCGCTCAGGGCTTTGAATTGAATGTAATTTCTGCCTGTGTGCTGGGTGGGGTATCGCTGATGGGTGGGCGTGCCACGGTCAGTGGTGTGCTGGTGGGGGTACTGATTATGGGTACGGTACAAAATGCAATGAATCTGCTGAATATCGATACTTTTTATCAATATTTGGTTCGTGGTGGCATTTTGTTGACGGCAGTGTTAGCGGATCAATTAAAACACCGCGATGGCGATCGCTAAGGGGAAGCAAATGGCAGATATACATTTATTGTCCCCTACGCGCTGCACCTTGGGCGAAGGCATTCTCTGGGATGAACAGCAGGAGAAATTATGGTGGGTTGATATCCAGCAATGCATGCTGTGGAACCATCATCCAGCAAGCCAGCAAGAGCAGCACTGGGTTTTGCCGCAGCGCGTCTGTTCATTTGCCATGACCGCCATCCCTGGCGTGTTCATCCTCGGCCTGGCCAAACAACTGGTGCGTTTTGATAGCCGCAACGGCGCGCTCACATTGCTGGCAGAGGTAGAAGCGGGGCTGCACTCCACACGCATTAATGATGGCCGAGTCGACCGCGCCGGCAATTTTGTGTTCGGCACCATGAACGAGCACGGCCCGGAAGCCATTGGCCATTTTTACCGCTTCACGACCAGCGGCCAACTACAACGCTTGGCACTCCCAGCGGTCACCGTGGCCAACAGTATTGCCTTCAGCCCGGATGGCAAAACCATGTACTGCTGTGACACGCCGACGCGCCGCATTCTGATGTGTGACTACGACGCAGACAGTGGTGCAGTTGACCGGCTGCGCCTGTTTGCCCAACTTGATCACACCCAGACGTCCGGCTATCCGGATGGCTCCTGCGTGGATGCGGCCGGCTGCTTGTGGAATGCCGAGTGGGGCGGACGCTGCATCACCTGCTACACCCCGGATGGACAGCTGCGGCAACGCGTGTTGCTGCCGGTTACACAAGCCACCTGCCTGACTTTTGCCGGCCCGGATCTGGATACCCTCTACGTGAGCAGCGCGTATATCGGCCTGCCTGAGCAGCAGCGGGCTAACGATGCCAATGCCGGCGCGGTTTTGCAGCTCACGCTCCCCGGCCTGCGCGGCTTGCGCGAAACACGCTACGGAGCGGCTGGCGCAAGCACTTGCTAACAGTCGCCAGCGCAATCCTTTCCCTTAAAGCGGCTAACAAAATCGCCTGGCGTCCCTGACGCAAGGTGGCGCACCCCAGCAGCAGGTTTTTTGTTAACCGCCCTTAAGGCCAGCCATGATCCACAGCGAGCTCATATGCACTCCACCCATTCCCCACACACCTTTCCACCTCGCTTAGCCGGCAAGGTGGCCCTGATCACCGGTGCCGCCCATGGTATTGGCGCGGCTTGCGCCAAGCTGTTCGCGCTGCATGGTGCCCGTGTAATTGTGAATGTCCGTAGTTGTAACGACGCCGCCAGGGCATTTGCCGCCTCGCTAGGCCAGCCAGAAGATATCCAGCTGATTCAGGCAGATGTACGCAGCCAGGAGCAGGTTGATGCCATGGTCAGCGCGGCCATTGCGCGTTTTGGCACCATTGATGTGCTGGTCAACAATGCAGGCATTAATGTGTTCTCCGACCCGCTTGCTTTAAGTCCGGAAGACTGGAGACGTTGTTTTGCCGTTGACCTGGAAGGTGCCTGGCACTGCGCACGTGCCGTATTGCCGCACATGCTGGCCGGCAGGGCGGGCAGCATCATCAATATTGCCTCGGTACATGGCCACAAAATCATTCCCGGCAGCTTTCCCTATCCAGTCGCCAAGCACGGCTTGATTGGGCTCACCCGTGCGCTGGGCATTGAATATGCGGCACACGGCATCCGGGTCAACTCCATCTCACCGGGGTTAATCCTCACCGCCATTGCCGAGGCCAGCTTTGCTGCAGCAGCAGACCCGCAAGCCGAACGCCAACGCCAAGCAGAATTACTGCCATGCAAACGTATCGGAGAGCCGGACGAAGTGGCTTATACCGCACTGTTTCTCGCCAGCGATGAAGCCCGTTTCATCAATGCCACCGACATTCTGATTGATGGTGGACGCTCGCAACTTTATCACGAGTAAATCATGACCTGGACCCAGCTCCCCCCCCTAGTGGCGATCCTGCGCGGCATACGGCCAGAAGAAGTCTTGCAGCATTGTGAAGTGCTGATCGACGCCGGTTTCCGCGCCATTGAGATTCCCTTGAACTCGCCCCAAGCCTTATCCAGTGTGCAAGCAAGCATGCAAGCCTTTGGCAAGGACATCTGGATTGGTGCTGGCACCGTGCTGCATTGCGCACAAGTGGCGCAATTAGCCGCCTGCGCTGCACGCTTTATCGTGACCCCGAATACCGACCCCGACATTATTGCCGCAGCCAGCACGCACGGGCTGTATAGCTGCATCGGCTGCATGAGCGCATCGGAAGCCTTGAGCGCGCTGAAAGCCGGTGCCAATGCCTTGAAACTCTTCCCTGCAGGCCCGCTGGGGCCAAAATATATTTCGGCGCTCAAGGCCGTACTGCCGTCAAACATCCCGCTTTATGCAGTGGGCGGCATCACCCCACAAAATATCGCTGCTTACCTTGCTGCCGGATGCATCGGTGCTGGCCTGGGTAGTGATTTGTATCAAGCAGGCCAATCACCCGAACAAACTTGGCAACGTGCCCAGGCCTTTGTTGCCGCCTATCAGGCCGCATTACCCGCAGAGACGAGCCGATGAAAATCACCCGCATGCAGTGTTATCACGTGGCACCACGCTGGATGTTTCTGAAAATAGAAACGGATGCAGGCATCACGGGTTGGGGAGAGCCCGTACTCGAAGGCCGGGCACATACCGTGGAAACCGCCGTACGTGAATTATCCGAATATCTGATTGGCAAAGATCCAAGCCAGATCAATGATTTATGGCAAACCATGTACCGGGGCGGCTTCTACCGTGGCGGCCCCATCTTGATGAGTGCATTGTCCGGTATTGACCAAGCCTTGTGGGACATCAAAGGGAAATCGCTGGGAGCGCCGGTTGCCACGCTATTAGGGGGCCAGGTACGCGAGCGCATGCGCAGCTATCGCTGGGTAGGCGGAGATCGCCCGAGCGAGGTCATCGAGGGCATGCAAACCTTGCTGGCCCAGGGCATTAATTATTTCAAACTGAATGGCTGCGACCAGATGGCCATGATTGCCAGCTCACGCGCGATCGATGATGCCGTGGCGCGGGTTGCAGAAATTCGGGAAACCTTTGGTAATACTGTGGAATTTGGCCTGGATTTTCATGGCCGTGTTTCCATGCCCATGGCCAAGGTGCTCATTCATGAATTAGAGCCCTATCGCCCATTATTCATTGAAGAACCGGTATTGCCAGAGCAGGCCAACGCATATGCCCGGCTGGCCACACAAACACATATACCGCTGGCGGCAGGCGAGCGCCTGTTTTCACGCTTCGATTTCAAAAGCGTGCTGGAAGCGGGAGGCTTGGCAATCATTCAGCCAGATTTGTCCCATGCCGGGGGAATTAGTGAATGCTTCAAGATAGCCGCCATGGCCGAGGCCTATGATGTTGCCTTTGCACCGCATTGCCCGCTCGGCCCCATCGCCTTAGCTGCTTGTCTACAAATTGATTTTTGCTGTTGGAATGCCACATTACAAGAACACAGCATGGGCATGCATTACAACCAGCAAGCCGACTTATTAGACTACGTGCATAATAAAGCCGACTTTATGGTTGAGCAGGGCTTTTTCAAAGCCCCGCACTTGCCAGGTTTGGGTGTACAGATTGATGAGGAAATGGTGCTGGCGCGCAGCCAACAGAGCCAGCCATGGCGCAATCCACTATGGCGACACGAAGATGGCAGTCTGGCGGAATGGTAATCAACGCCACCACCCAGCTTAGCCTTGCCTGCTCAAGCCTGCTGATCCAGCACGCTCAACAGCATACTCAGCTGCAATGTTTCTCCCGCTGCCAAGATGTTTAGCTTACCCGCGGCAGGACGATGGTGGTCGTCCGGTCCGTGGCTCATCGGCTCAAAACAGAAATAATCTGACTGATATTGCGGATCAAACTGTGTATCAGAAACAAACACGAAATAGCATGGTGCCGCTGGCTCCGTGCTTAGCAATAACTGACAAGCAGCGTCAGGCCATTCAATAGTCGCTTGGCCATTCCAGCCTGAAAATCCATTATTTACCCAATGGCTTGGGATTGGTGCGACCTGGTTAAAATTCAGCTCCGCAGGGCGCTCCGTCCTATACGCCCCGGACAACCATTGTTCCCGTTCCACCCAATACCCATCTGCTGGTGCATAAAGCAGGGTTTTATGATTCATGGGGAAATAAGGGTGCCAGCCCAAACCATAAGGTAGTGGCGTGTAGCCTCGGTGCGTGACTGCCAGCGTCAATCGCAAGCAATTATCATGCAAACTGAATGTTTGTAATACATCATAGCAATAACATTCACCGCGATGCTGGTATGCAAGCTGCAACTCATCGTGAACAACTTGTTGTAATTGCCACTCATTCAACCAGCCATCACCATGCAAATAATGTGGATCCCAATCAGTATTTGGCTGTAAGTGATAAGTTTTACCCTCATGCACAAATTGATTACCACTCACCCGACTCGCAAATGGCACAAAAGGAAAGCAAGAGGAGTGAATAGCCTGACCATTATTTCTCCCAGGCCGCAGCAAGGGAAAATCACCCGCCGTCCTTCGCAAGAAAAAACCTTCAATACATCCACCATGACTTGATACCAGCAGCCGCAGACTGGCGTTTTCCAAGGTATATGTCGTCATGATTTATTCCGGAAAGTTGATAACCACTTTGCCACATTGACCACTGGCCATCAAAGCATAAGCTTCACCAGCCTGTTCCAGCGTGAAACGATGGGAAATTGCCTGGTGGGGATATAATTTCCAATCCGTCAAATCATGCGCGCATTTTTCCATATGGAACAAGCTGCTCACCCAAGAGCCAATAATACGGCGCTGATGATGCATTAAATCTGCACTGACCGAAAATTCAACTTTGCCTGTTTCTCCGATATATACAACCCGCCCCCAATCGGCACTAGCTTGCAAAGCCAGCAAGCGCCCCTGAGGATTCCCGGAACAATCCAGGGCGACATCTACCCCGCCTTTAGTGTGCTCGACAATCACTTGCACCAGGTCTGGCGTAGTCGCGAGATAGCCCACATCCATCACCGCCAACTGGCTGGCCAAGGCAAGCCGCTCCGGCAATAGGTCTACCCCGATCACATGTTTGGCCCCCCGGCCACGGGCCAGCATCATGGCCATCATGCCAACCGGGCCCAAACCCACCACCAGCACCGTATCACTGCCTGACACGTTGGCACGCACAATCCCTTCGTATGCTGTAGCAACACCACAACTGATGAATGCGCCATCCTCATAACGTAGCGCATCAGGCAGTCGGATCAGATCCTTTTCCTCCGCCAATAGATAGTCCGCATGACCACCATCACGCTGCCAGCCATAAGCAGCTTTATCGCTGCCAGTACAGGAAATAGGAAAGCCACGCCTACAGTTCTGGCAAAATCCACAACCGGAAATATGGTAGACCAGTGCTCTATCCCCCTCTTTAAAGTGACGACAACCCGGGCCCAAAGCCACCACTTGACCACAGGGCTCATGACCGTTGATCACACCTTGATATAGCGGCTTACCCGGTGACGCATCACTAGCACGATGCTGGTGATAGATATAGTGCACATCACTACCGCAAATACCGGACGACTTCATGCGTATCAGTACCTGATTGATACCAGGCAGCGGCACAGGTACTTCCTTTAAAACAACACTTGCATTCCCGGGCAGATAAGCAGCCATCATGGTTTTCAACACGTCACAACTCCAATATGAATAATCTGTTTATACGGGATTTGATGAAATTAACGACGTCGGCTATTCTGAAGCAGCTGGATATTAATCAATACGGCCAAAACAATAATCACTCCACGGACCACTTGCTGGAAAAATGAGTCAATACCTAATAAAACCAAACCATTACCAATCAGTGTAATCACCAACACACCTAACAAACTTCCAAATAAAGAGCCCTTGCCGCCGGCCAGAGCCGTCCCGCCAACGACAACGGCTGCGATGACATCAAATTCCATGCCATTTGCAGCGCCCGCATTTCCGGAGCCCAATCTTGCGGTGAGCAATATTCCGGTAACCGCACTCATCAGACCAGACAATGCAAACACCAGAATGCGTACCGATCGCACATTAATGCCACACAGCTGAGCGGCGGTAGCATTACCACCGATGGCATAAATTGAACGTCCAAATGCAGTTTTATGACTTACCAATACAAAGAAAGCAAAAATAGCCAACATGACTGCAGCAGAAATGGGGAAGATACCAATCTCTCCAGCAATCCAGTCGAGAATATTGCTTTCCTCAACGGGAACGGGTAAAGCCTCTGTCATGAATAAACCCAGACCACGCAACACACTCCACAAGCCCAATGTTGCGACAAAGCTGGGAATGCCAAACACACCACGCAGCACACCCGCCACGCTCCCCAAGCTGAAACCTAGTAGCAAGATCAACAGCGAGGCCAGCGCAAGTGAAACTTCCAATTTCAACAAATATGCCAAACAAACGGAACTGAAAGCCACCATTGGTCCCACGCTGACATCAATCTCACCCGCAATAATGACCAGTGTCATTGCCCATGCTGCAATACCAACCATAGCTGCATCACGCAATATATTCATTTGATTTCCCATCGAATTAAATCCGGGTGCATTAAATGAAAATATCAAATACAGCAATGCAATCACCAAAATAAGACCAATTTCATTTATATAACGCCTGATAAGATTACTCACAGCCAAATTACTGCTTACAGCGGATTCAACTGAAGACATAGACATAACTTAATCCTTTCCTTCATGAGGTGAAGACAACATCTCCGCCAATAGCTGCTCTTCATTAATGGGTGAAATAAACTCACTACGAATCACCCCACCTTGCAATAGCAAAATTCGATCACACATCAGGCTCAATTCCTCTACTTCACTGGAAACAACAATAATACTTTTACCTTTCTTAGCCAGGTTTCTTATTATTTGATAAATTTGATTTTTAGCTTCAACATCCACGCCACGCGTAGGCTCATCCAATAGCAATATTTGACTATCGGCATAAATCCAACGACCAATAACAACCTTTTGCTGATTGCCACCAGATAAATTCTGGATAGATTCATGGCTACTCTTAGCTTTGACTGACATCGACTGCATGACGGAAGACACGGCGCTTTTGATCCGTCGCCATTGCAAGACCCCATAACAACTGACCAGATTAAAATTAGTTAAGATAATATTTTCATCTATACCAAGCATGGGTACAATGCCTTCTTCTTTTCTATTCTCCGGCGTATAGCCAATTCCATTCTTTAGCATTTTTTTATACGTCGGCTGCTTATGCTCCATGCCATTCAGTTTAATCGTACCAGCATCAATAGGTCGCAAACCGACAATACTTTGCAGCAATTCACTACGACCAGCCCCAAGCAAGCCGGCTATACCAATTACCTCACCCTGATGCAGGGTAAAATTGATATTCTGCAACAGCGTACCTTGCTGTAAATTTTTCACCTCCAAAACAGGATTTCCACAGAATTCTGAAGAGACTGGCAAAGCAAGTGGATTTTGATGACCCAGCATATAAGCGACGATTTCCGCTGTAGAAGAATTTTTGATATCTACATCACGAATAATTCTTCCATCTCGCATGATGGTGGCAGAATGTGCGAGTCGACGTATTTCTTCCATCCGGTGACTAACATAAATTACAGCAGTACCAAGGGCCGCAATTTTTCTCACGGCATTGATAACCAGTTCCACTTCAGCGCTTGATAAAGAGCTCGTTGGCTCATCTAATATCACCAGCTTTGGTGTACCCTTCATGATTCTGACAATCTCAACCAACTGTTTCTGAGCGATACTCAATGCCGAGACCAGTGCATTAGGGTCTAGCAAGATTCCTAATCCAGCTATGTCTTGCTTTGCCATTTTTATCATGGCAGCATGGCTTACCAGCCCGTACCGTTTTGGCCAAGTACCAAGGTACAAATTTTCTGCAACAGTCAATTCATTAATCAGACTCAGTTCTTGATAGACAACACCAACACCCAACATGGCGGCGTGGCGGGTCAATGTGGCGCTATTTCCTTTTAGTTGTTTTCCTCCCAGGTATACTTGACCACTATCCAGCATTTCGCTGCCCGTCAGCATTTTGATGAGTGTGGATTTCCCAGCGCCATTTTTCCCCAACAAAGCACGAATCTCTCCTTTTTCAATATTAAAATTCATACTATCCAATGCCACAACTCCGGCGTAATGCTTACAACCATTGACTACACTGGCAACTGATGAATTTTTCATGCATTAGGCTCGATTTTCTAATTGAGAAATTTACTTATCTTATGGCAAACCATCTACATGCGTCCGCAACCATTGGCTTGCATCATTACCATTACGGTAGCTATCAATAGGCATTGGAATTATCTTTTCACCGCTTTTCTTCCCATTGATGACAGCTACTGTTTGCATAAACACGGCGCCCCCCATTTTCTTTCCTGAAATGTCAACAATCCCTTTTAAAACTTTATTATCCTGCAATGCCTGAGCAATTTCCGTCGTCATATCCGCACCAAACACAACAACCTTTCCAATCTTTCTCTGATTACGAACAGCCTTGACCGCCCCCAAGGTAGCCCCACCCGACTCACCCATGAAGGCATCAATGTCTTTATTGGCAATAAGAATTCTTTCAGCAACTGAAATTGATTTATCTAACGACGTTCCTTCCTGATTTGCTACCACTTGCGCTTTCGGCAATCTCTTTAGCAGAACACTTTCAAAGCCAAGACGTCTTTTCTTGCACACTTCAAACGCCTCACAATTAATTACACCAATTTTTGGTGCTGAAATTTTATTTGCCACAAAATAGTCCGCAGCAATATTGCCAAGCTGTGTCCCAAAGGCAAATGGATCCCCTACCAAATAGGATGTCACATACTTATCAATATTCTTCTTACTCAAACAGGTGTTATAACAAATAACAGGAATATTCGCCGCAGCAGCGCGGCTTACATTTTTAGCACTACCAGCTTCAGACACTGCAGATAAAATAATGGCATCCACCTTCCTGGCAATTAAGGTATCAATAAACCCACCTTCTTTTGCAATATCCCCTTGGACATTTGTTTCTATTAGCTGGACGTGTACTCCCGAATTTTTTGCAGCATCCTGAATTCCTTTTTTGACGCCTGCGTAGTATCCCTGCGTATCAAGATATACTGCCCCTACTGTCAATTTCTTTTCCGCCATGACTGGCACGCAAAAAAATATTGGCACCAACCACGCAGCCCACGAAAAATATATCTCTCTGAATGAGAACATCGCTTTCTCCTCGGTTTATATTGCCTAAACTTCTACACACGACAGCACAATTTGGCAAACGATATAATTTTGCGGGCCTGTTAAAAATTATTAAATGAAGGCAAGCTGGCAATGTAGCCAATGCGTAGATGTCAATATATTGACGGCATTCTGGAGGGGAATTGATTTGACTACGACATTATTACAGGCATGCACCATGCACTCGCATGAAATAAATAATGTATTGTCTGGCCTGTACGAATTAATCCACCCGGCAGCGTAGTTTCCCTTCGGCATTGTTGGCGCACAGCCTGATATTGCCGTCCTGATCCAGCACCAGCACGTCCTCCCCCAGCCATACATGACCCACTTTGGGTATGGCGCGCAGCTTAAAGCTGTCGTTGCGGGCATTGCCGTCCTGTGCACCAAAAACCAACTGGTAATGTGTGGTTTCGCTGACCGGTAGCACCGGCCAGCTACCAGAGCCCTGGGTGTAGCGCCCATGCTGGCTACGCCATTGCGCCATGAAATGGCTGGCCTGCAGCAAGGCCACGCGGGCTTCGGCCTGACGAACTTTCACCACATGGCCACGCAACGGTGGCACCGCCAGGCCCAGCAGCAATGACAGCAAGGCCAGCGCCGTCAACAGTTCGATCAAACTGAAGCCTCCCATGCGTCCTGGCTTCATTGCAGCACCCGCCATGACAGCCGCTGCAGCCGGCGGCCAGTGCTACCTACAGGCTCCAGCAGCACATGGCTTTGCAGCGTGACCACGCTGCCGGCCTGCTTGCCCCAGCCACGCGCGGTGACGCGGAATAACAGCCCGCGGCCATCAGGGGAGGGATAACGCGGGTCAAGCAACTCGATCAGATAATGCGGATCTGTCCAATACCATGGCCCGGGTGCCACGCCGGGGCAGTAATTGCCACTGGATACCGGCTGCAATGTCACGCGCTGGGCTGCGCCACAGGGATGGAGCAGCTCCACTCCGGTGCTATCTCGCTGATGCCACGGTACAGGATGCGCCTGCCCGGCCAACGCGGCGGACAGACACAAACCCTGCTGCCAGGGCGGAGGATTGCGCGGCTGGCGGCAAGTCAGGGTAAAGGGAGAAGTCGGCCCGCTCAGTTCCACCGCCTGCATTGCGCCCAGTCGTACCAGCTGCGGCAGCCTTGGCAAGGCCGCCTCCCCCGCTTGCAAAGCAGTCTCTGCCAGACGGAAGGCCAGCTGTACATCATCCAGATTGCTGCCTATGCGCTGTTCATCGCGCAACAAGCGGCCAACGCCAAGCGCCACGACGGTCAGCAGCATCAGCCATAACAAGGCAGTCAGCAGTACCACACCACGCTGCTTCAGATGGTTCCGGTTCAGCATGCCGCCCCCATACGGCTGGCCAATTGCATCTGGTATGCGGGCAAGCTGCCACCCTGCATGGTCAGTTGCACTGTCCACCACCAGCGTCGCAGCCCGTTGGCACACTCAGTTGCTGGCCTTGCTTGCAGCGTCAGGCTGGCAAGGTCATCGCTCAGGCGCTGTGGCGGGTCATTATCCTGCTGCCACCACAGGCTGCCGGGTGACTGCCAGTAATAGCGCAGCTGGCGTAAGGGCTGCAGCTCCAGCGACAACAGGTGATGGAATTTCAGGTTTTGCCATACCGGGTGATGTGGCGGCAGCCGCAGCCATACCGTTTCGCCCTCGGTTTCCAGCCAGGCTTGCTCCCCCAGCACCAGCCGGTCGATATGGTGGCAACTGCTGAGCAGCAAAATCTGTCCCGGCTCCCATGGCGGAGGTGCTTGCAGCAGGCGCAACGCCGGCCTGCCCGCCTCGGCAACAACGGGCATGACAGCCACTCCCGCGTCGGCATAGCGCAGCGCCAGGCTGCCATTCTCTGGCAATGGCATGGCAGGCTCCTGCCCGGCAGGCCACAGGGCCGGACCGGCACAGCCAAAACTCCCTGCCATGCGGATGTCCCGCCCCAGTTGCTGCAAGACAAAGCGGGCTTCCTGCTGGGCATCCAGTTGGATCAGCGCAAAGCGCTGGCTATGCAAGCTGGCTTGCAGCACCGGCAACAGCAAGGCGCATAACAGCAGGCCCAGCGTCATGCTCAGCAGCAGTTCCAGCAAGGAAAATCCGCGCATGACGCTCATATGGGCTAATCCACGGGCAACTGCCAGCTCGGCCCGGAGGCAAGGGTCAGATGCAACCACAACTGTGCAGGAGCAGCACAGTCAGCCGCCGCAACCGTGGCGGGAAGCCCTCCGGGCTCACGGCAAGTCAGGGCGAGCAAGGGCGATTGATCCGGCCACAAGGTTTGAACCGTCTGCTGCAAGGCCTCAGTGGTGACGGCCTCCAATGGCCCTGCCTTGCCATTCCGGACGGTTTCCAGCTGTCGTGCCTCGGCCAGATTGCTTGCAGCCAGCAGCAGACGGCTGGCTGCATCGCTGCCCCGCACCTGCTGCAGGCTGTTGGCCACCATGGCGGACAGCGGCAGCAAGGCAAAGGACAGGATGAACAAGGTCAGCAGCACTTCCAGCAAGCTGAAGCCATCAAGCTTTCCGTGCAGTTCAGGCACAGCAACCCTCCTGACGACACCATTGCGCCCGTCCGCCTGCCAGCAGTTGCAAGCGGTGGCACTGCCCCTGGCTGCTGCGCAATTCGAAATACGGCAGTTGGCCAGCCATCAACCTGCCGGCAGGCGAGAATGCAAAGACATGCTGGCTGGCACGTACCTGAATGGTGCTGGCGGAAAACAGCGCGTGGTGTAGCCGCTCGCCGCTGTCGTAGCGGCCATGGGCCTGTTCCGGGCTATCGGCAAACACCAGCACGCCCTCGCTCCAGTCCTGCCAGCTTGTCTTGCGTTCCGGCTGGCAGCCCTGAATATCCAGATTGACCTTGCTGTTAAGCGCGCACACCCATACCGGGCGATTGGCACGAATGGCCTCGCTACGGGCCAGCATCAGGCTGGCATGCAGTAACTGGCTGCGGGCCTGCAGTTGCAGACGGGCCATCACGCCTTGCATTGCCGGCAGTCCCTGGGTCAGCAGAATCATGCTGACCACCATCACCACCAATATTTCAAACAGGGTAAAACCAGCATGCGGGCAATCACGCGACCTGGCTTGCAACATGGAGCCACCTCCGAACATTGACTGGAGCAACAGCACATGGTCGCCAGGATTGCCACGGCAGGCTGCCAGCAGGCTCTGGTATTACATTTGAATAGCCTGACCATGCCCATGGCATTGCCATAAAAAGGCAAAGAAAAAGCCACCGGCATGGGTGGCTTTGGCTGAAGGATTGAAGATGATGAAGCTTAGTGCGCGGCTTCCCAGCTATTGCCGGCACCCACTTCCGCCAGCAGCGGCACCTTGAGTTGCGCCACGCCGGCCATGATTTGCGGCAGCTGCTGTTTCACCAGTTCCAGCTCGGTATCCGGCACTTCCAGCACCAGTTCATCGTGTACCTGCATGATCAGCAGGCTGGCAAGATTTTCCCGCTCCAGCCAATCTTGCAATTAGTTATTAATCCGCAGCAATTTACCGTACGACAACACCTTTGTAGATCAAGTTTCTACGCAAAATTTCGGTACGGAATTTTGCTGCTGGAGTAATAGTGTGTGATATGGACAATAACAGAGTAAAAGTTCTGAACCGAGTTCAGTGTATTCTGGATTTAATACGGGATGATATTAATTTCCGCAAAGCCCTGATAGGTTAGGTCTTTGCGGAAATTCCTATGCTCAAAAAATGCCAAATAGCAAGTCATTTTTCTGCACACTAAATGGTAACAATAAAATCCTCAAACTGTAATTCACTGGAAACCTTACCTGGATGCCAAGTTAAATACTGCTTAGCAATTGGCGCCCAATATGGTTCGACAACATTATAAATAAACTCGTAATCTAAATCTTCTGACTCAATAATACCTAGATTTGGATTCTCTTTCATCCACTCCATTGCAGCGATGATACTTGATACCACTTGCAAACTAGTTGCATTATTAAGTTTGGCTGTTTTTCTCGCTTTATCGATCGATAAATTTGATCCAATCCATAAAGATGAATAACTACCGCTAATTAAGAACACACCTAATTCATCCATCCCACTAGCTATATCATCTCGCATTATTCGCATTGACTTAATATTGTTGATTCCTTCGAATTTATTTAGCAATTCTATTGACGAAATGGCATCACCACATGGATGGTATGCATAGTATGAGGTTGGTCTATAAATAACATTATTTTCTTCATCCTTCAATGTGAGGTAATCTGCAATTGATATTGCTTCATGATGGGTCACTAGGTACCCATCAAAATTAAGAGAGTTAGGACTCCAAGATCGAACTTTTAGCGAAAGACTTGGCTTATCTATCCAAATCGCAGCTTTTGATCCATTTGTATTTCTTACCCCGCGGTCTGGAATTCTTTTTTCATGACTTCCCCAGCCCAGTTCTGCGGGTTGTAATAGTTCAGTTACAAAGCCATCAACCGACCATGTATTTACAAACTCTCCGCATTGACGTTGGGAACTAGACATCTGAGTGTCATGTTCTGATATTTGAATGACTTTAATGTCAAGCTCTTTGGCAAGGGAGGCCCACTCATTAGCGGTTGAAGGTTTTGTTCTTTTTAGGCCTACAGCATCCGCCATTTCAATTAAGCCTTTTTTCATTAACACGGAGACGAAACCAGGATTTGCTCCGTGAGCAATCAGTGAGGTAGTCTTTCCTTTTGTTTTGCTTTTTATGGCAAGTACTTGTTCACGTAGTTCGTAATTTGTTGTTTCAATTCCAAATTCGGCATGAGCATACTTCCATGGCTCAATACATGTATCTAAGTAAAAAACATTATGCTCTTGTGCCAATTTGATAAGATCCATACTTGAAACAGCCGTGGCCAAATTGAGAAGATAGCCTGCACTCTTTAGTAAAGGTGTTAGTATACTGCAATAATTATTAATATTGACATGTTCCCTGATGAGTGTCGTGGAGAATTCTTTGCTAATTTTTGCATAATTCTCTGTTGGATTACTTTCAATAATTATTATCTCTCCACTGGGAAAGTGTTGCTGGAGCAGAGGTAAAATTGCTTGCCCGATGCTGCCAAAACCAATAATTACAATGTTATTTTTCAATTTAAATTCCAGTATTAACTATTAAAATGACATATTTTATTTTGATGCCACAATTAAAATAAACTGCGATATTATTTTTAAGATGACTCTATCATTTACTCTCCCTATTTATTAATGTTACGGTTAATATAACTAGCATTGCTCCAGCTACTTGAACGTATGACATTCTTTCTCCGAGAACTAGAAATGCACATGCAATTCCGAAAACTGGTGTCAAGTTTAAAAATGTACCAGCTGAGTTTGCACTAAGAAACTGAAGTGCGTAAATGTATAGAGTAAATCCGAGTGCAAACTGTACCAATCCTGAAATAACAATGATTAACCACGTGGTTAAGTTCACGGGAATGACCATTCCTCTTGAAATTGAATTCCATGCAAATAAAACAGTAATACAGGCTAGAAAAAGACCTGCTGTATGTTGAATGGCTACAATGTATATTGGGTTGGCTGTATTTGCTAGCCTAGAAGACAGGACTACATAAAGTGCCGCCATTGCTGTACCTACAAAAATTAAAAACATACCAATCAAACTGTTGCTTTCATCTTCTCCATATTCAAAAATACCAAGTGATAGCAGAAGACCAACAAAACAAATGAGAGAAAGAATAATAAATTTTTTACTTGGAAATGATTTGTATAGTATTGCTCCAATCGCAACTATTAGAATCGCTTCTAAAGACTGAATGAGTGTCGCTCCAATAGCTTCGGTCTTAGCTAATCCAATCAGACCAAGTAGATAGGCAAGCCATGGCTCAAGGACTCCAAGTGAAGCAATTTTCCATGTATTTTTAATAGGGATTGGAAACAGATTTTTATATAAAATTATTGACCACAGCACTAAAACACTGACTAACAATTGTATTCCAAGCAGTAAAATCGGATTAATAGTTTCAATGACAAATTTCGACATAACTGTCGCACTGCCCCAACAAAGTGCTGCCATTGTGGCGGAAATTATTCCGCGTGCATTATTCGATATTAGTATGCCATCCTTAGTCTTTGGGGCAGACATGATAATCTTTCATTTTATGTTTTGTTGTAAGAAAATCCTGCACTCGCTGCTTACGAGTACAGGATTGTGAATCACTATTTTTTTGAATTTGATTTGTATATTTCGGTAATTAGATTATTGAAGTGCACTAGTGGTTTCTCTGTATTTTCTCCTGAATTTTCATCAATAAGATAAATATTTTTACTCAGCCCCCCTGACCTTAACCCCTTGTGAACTGACTCTACTAATGCATTATCTTCCAGTTCAAGCACACCGGTTTCCCATGACATGATTGCCTCTTCTTCCTTTCCAATATTTCTATCAATGAAGAAGTAGTCGCAAAATGAAACACAGCTTTCCGGTCCCGTAGGTAGAATATAAAACAATAGTAGATTATCTACTCCTGGAAATACATTCCATGTCATGTTTGGCCATAACCACCAACCAGAAAATCCTTTTTGTTTTGCCGTTTTTGAATCAAAGTGGTAGGCAATATTATCAGGCTTGCCGGCAGATGACTTTGTTTCAATATCATATGTAAAATATTTCAGGTTGAAATCTTTGAGGTTAAATAAATCAGCAAGGGCAGGATGTGTTGGTGCACAGTGATAGCACTCTAGGTAATTTTCAATCATTAATTTCCAATTTCCATTTATGGTATAGCTGTATCTCCGTGCAAACTTTAGTTGCGATATATTTGGTATGCATTCTTTAAGGCGGTTGAAGGTACTACCGAAATACTCCCTAAGTGGAGGACCCTCATGAGTAAATCTGATGTAAATAAACCCCATTATTGAGTCAACTTCAACTGAAGTAAGCTGATGTCTTTCTTCTGGTATAGATGTTAAATCAGGCACTCCGCGTGCACTTTTAATAAACCCGCAGGTATCATATGCCCATACGTGATACGGGCATACAAATTTTGATATATTACCGCTGCCCTCTTCAACTAATCTGTGCCCTCTGTGCGTGCAAACATTGTAAAAGCATCTTACAACCTCGTCTTTTCCCCTGATAAGAACAAGTGGTTTGTCTCCAATAGTAATTGTTGCGTAACTTCCTTGGTTCGGTAGTTGTGATTCATGAATGGCATATATCCAACTTTTGTAGAATATACTATCCATTTCAATCTTATTCCATTCGTGTTTGTAATAAGTTTCAGCGTCCAATCCTTCTGCAAAATTTATTTCAGCCGTTGTCATTTTCATCCTTCAATCCAAATTAAGATAATTACAAATAAATGATGAGAATTTTCATAAAACTTGCCATACCCACCTTGCGTGAGATCGCTTTTGCATAGTTAAACTAGAAAACAACCACGTCAAGACTGAAGTAATGTATTTCTTTTAATGCGAATTAAATACGTGCACGATCAGAATTATCTTTTATGATTTTATTAAAAATTTACTTAGTAGAAGAATTTTCTGTACTGCCATGAGATGGCATTACAGAGTCCTTTGTTTTTTGTTTAAAAATCTCTTTGTCTTCTTGCTTTGTCACCTTTGCAAGAGTCCGTTACTTCTTCACACGTCGCCAGCGGCGGCGATAGGACGCTTATATGCCATGGCGGTAGCATCAGCACATGGTCGCGGGGATTGCTGCGGCAGGCTGCCAGCAGGCTCTGGTATTACATTTGAATAGTCTGGCCATGCCCCTGGCTTTGCTATGACAAGGGCAAAGAAAAAGCCACCGGCATGGGTGGCTTTGACTGAGGGATTAAAGATGGAGAAGTTTAGTGGGCGGCTTCCCAGCTGTTGCCGGCGCCCACTTCCGCCAGCAGCGGCACCTTGAGTTCCGCCACACCTGCCATGATTTGCGGCAGCTGCTGTTTCACCAGTTCCAGCTCGGTATCCGGCACTTCCAGCACCAGTTCATCGTGTACCTGCATGATCAGCAGGCTGGACAGCTTTTGTGCATCCAGCCAGTGCTGCACGGCAATCATCGCCAGCTTGATCAGGTCGGCAGCGGTGCCTTGCATCGGCGCATTGATGGCGGCACGTTCAGCGCCGGCGCGACGGGCCGGGTTGGCCAGCTTGATTTCCGGCAGATACAGGCGACGGCCGAATACGGTTTCCACATAGCCTTGTTCGCGCGCGGTTTCGCGGGTGCGCTGCATGTAATCGGCCACGCCGGGATAGCGCATGAAGTAGCGGTCGATGTATTGCTGGGCGGCGCTGCGTTCGATATCCAGCTGGGCGGCCAGGCCGAAGGCGCTCATTCCGTAGATCAGGCCGAAGTTGATGGCCTTGGCCGCACGGCGCTGGTCGCTGCTCACCTGTTCCAGCGTCACGCCGAATACCTCGGCGGCGGTGGCCTTGTGAATGTCCTCGCCACTGGCAAAGGCGGCCAGCATGCCTTCGTCGTCGGACAAATGCGCCATGATGCGCAGCTCGATCTGCGAATAGTCGGCACTGACAATGCTGTGGCCCGGCTTGGCGATGAAGGCCTCACGTACGCGGCGGCCTTCGGCGGTACGCACCGGGATGTTCTGCAGATTAGGGTCGGAACTGGCCAAGCGCCCGGTAATGGCCACTGCCTGCGAATAATTGGTATGCACCCGGCCGGTATCCGGGTTGATCAGCGTGGGCAGCTTGTCGGTGTAGGTGGACTTGAGCTTGGTCAGGCTGCGGTATTGCAGGATGCATTTGGGCAGCGGGTAATCCAGCGCCAGCGCTTCCAGTACCGATTCGTCGGTGGAGAAACCACCGGACGGCGTTTTCTTGATGCCCTTGGTGGGAATGCCCAGCTTGCCGAACAGGATTTCCTGCAGCTGCTTGGGCGAATTCAGATTGAAGGGCTGGCCGGCCAGTTCATAGGCCTGGCTTTCCAGTTGCAGCATCTGCGTGCCCAGCTGATGGCTCTGCGCCGCCAGTTGTTCGCGGTCGATCAGCACGCCGTTGCGCTCCATGCGGAACAGCACTTCGGCCACCGGCAGTTCGATGTCGCGGTAGATTTCGCCCAGGCGGCCGGTCAGCTGCGGGGCAAAGTGCTGGTTCAGCCGCAGCGTGATGTCGGCATCTTCCGCCGCGTAATTGGCGGCAATCTCGATATCCACCTCGCCAAAGCCGATCTGCTTGGCCCCTTTGCCGCAGATGTCTTCGTAGCTGACCGTGGTTTCACCCAGATGGCGCGCCGCCAGGTCGTCCATATTGTGGCGCTGGTGACTTTCCAGCACATAGGAGGCCAGCATGGAGTCGTCCACCACACCGGCCAGGGTAATGCCGTGGTTGGCAAACACATGGCGGTCGTATTTCAGGTTCTGACCGCATTTGGGCTTGCTGGCGTCTTCCAGCCAGGGCTTGAGCCGGGCCAGGACCTCATCCAGCGCCAGTTGCTGCGGCACACCGGCATAGTGGTGGCCCAGCGGCAGGTAAGCGGCCTCACCGGCTTGCAGGGCAAAGCTGATGCCAACAATGCGGGCCTGCATCTGGTCGAGGCTGGTGGTTTCGGTGTCCAGCGACACCAGCGCACCGCTATTTAGCTTGTCCAGCCAGCCTTGCAGTGCGGCCTCGTCCAGAATGGTGTGGTAATGGCGGCTGATGGCACTGGCAGGCGGGGCGACTGGTGCTGGAGCGGATACTGCATCGGCCATGGCGAACATATCGTCAGTCTGGCCGGTGCCAGCGGCAGGTGCAGCCACGGCGGCCTGGGTGCTGACCGGTGCATCTTCGCCTTCAGTCATTTCACGGTAGAAGGTGCGGAAACCCTGATCCTTGAACAGCTCGGCCAGGCGCGGACGGTCTTTCACCCCGTGCTGCAGGCTGTTGAGGCCGTAGGGCATCTCCTGCTGCAAATCCACATCGCACTTGATGGTGATCAGCTCATGGCCGCGCGGCAGCCAGTCCAGCGCGGCGCGCAGGTTTTCCCCCACCTTGCCGCCCACCTTGTCGGCATTGGCGATGATATTGTCCAGCGTGCCGTATTCTTCCAGCCACTTGACGGCGGTTTTGGGGCCGCACTTGTCCACACCGGGGACGTTGTCCACCTTGTCGCCAATCAGGGTGAGGTAGTCGATGATGCGTTCCGGCGGCACGCCGAACTTCTCTTTCACCCCGGCCTGGTCCAGGTTTTCATTGGTCATGGTGTTTACCAGCGACACCATCGGCGTCACCAACTGGGCCATGTCCTTGTCGCCGGTGGAGATGATGACCTTGAAGCCGGCGGCCTCGCCCATCTGGGCCAGTGTGCCGATGACATCATCGGCTTCCACACCGTCCACCATCAGCATTGGCCAGCCCGAAGCTTGCACCACCTCGTGCACCGGCTTAATCTGTGCGGCCAGCTCTTCCGGCATGGAAGGCCGGTTGGCCTTGTATTCCGGATACAGCTCATCGCGGAAAGTCTTGCCTTTAGCGTCGAAAACGCAGGCGCTATAATCGAACTGCACCTCTTTCTCCAGCCGGCGCAGCATGTTGACCATGCCGTAAACCGCCCCGGTGGGCCGGCCATCCGGAGAACGCAAATCGGGCATCGCGTGGAAGGCGCGATACAGGTAGGAAGAGCCGTCGATCAATAACAATGTTTTCATAGAAAAAGGGGCGAATGATGAGCTTGTCCGATAAATTGCCGCAGACCAGTGATCGATACGACATGATGCAGCGCTTCCGCTCGCGCGAGGCGTGGCACGTGATGAAGATCATGTCGGAGTTTGTCGACTCGGCCGAAGAACTGCAAGGTATCACGCCGGCAGTCAGCATCTTCGGCAGCGCCCGCACTCCGCGCGACCATCGCTATTATAAGCTTACCGAGGAAGTAGCCCGGCTTCTTTCTGATTCCGGCTTCTCGGTGATTTCCGGTGGCGGCCCCGGCATCATGGAAGCGGCCAACAAGGGCGCTTTTTATGGCAAAAGCCCGTCGGTGGCACTCAATATCGTGCTGCCGCACGAACAGAAGCCCAACGAATACCAGGACCTGTCCATCAAGTTCAACCACTTCTTCAGCCGCAAGGTGATGTTCGTCAAGCACGCCATTGCCTATGTGGTGATGCCGGGCGGTTTTGGCACGCTGGACGAGATGTTCGAGGCGCTGACGCTGATCCAGACCGGCAAGTCGCGGCCCATCCCCATCATCCTGTGCTGTAGCGAATTCTGGAGCGGTCTGATCGACTGGGTGAAAAATCATCTGGTAAAAGAAGGTATGATCAACCCTGACGACGTCAACCTGATCCAGCTGATCGACGAACCCGGCCAGATCGTGGAAACCATCTTCAAGCACTACGAGACCCGCGGCTTCGAGGCCCTGCCGGAAGAACGCGAAAAACTGCTCAATCTATAACTTCACCAAGGACCCATCCTCATGCGCCGCTTCCTTGCCCTGCTCGCCTTGCTGCCGCTGTCGGCAGCCTGGGCCGAAACACCGCCGGCTCCTGCCACGGTACCGCCCCCGCCCACCATTTCGCAGGACGCCGCCGGCACGGCAGAGCCGGAAGTGCGCATCATCCAGCGCGGTGATGACAAGATCGAGGAATACCGCCTCAACGGCCAGCTCTACATGGTAAAGGTCACCCCTAACGTGGGTTTCCCGTATTACCTGATGGATGAAGAGGGCAATGGCAGCATGAAGCAGGTAGACCCCAATCGCCGCATCATCATCCCGCAATGGGTTCTCAAGCGCTTCTGAGGAACAGGCATGTCGGTTTACACCACCGTCAGCGATGACATGATGCAAAGCTGGCTGAGCCGCTATGCGCTCGGCCAGTTGGTCGAACTCAAGGGCATTGCCGCTGGCGTCACCAACACCAATTACTTTGTCACCACCACGCATGGTCGTTACGTTCTCACCATCTTTGAAACCCTGCAGCTGGAAGAACTACCCTACTACCTGACACTGATGAGCCATCTGGCGCGTCATGGCGTGGCCTGCCCGGCACCGGTGGCAGACAACACCGACCAGTTTGCCTCACTGCTGGCCGGTAAGCCGGCCTGTCTGGTTAGCTGCCTGTCCGGGGCCGACATCAGCCAGCCGTCCGCCATCCAGTGCCATGCGGTGGGCGAAATGCTGGCACAGATGCATGTGGCCAGTGCCACCTTCCCGCGCAAGATGCGCAATCCGCGCGGCCCGCGCTGGTGGAGCAATACCGCCACTGCCATGTACCCTTTCATGGAGGAGGCAGATGCCGCCAGCCTGCGTCAGGAAATCCAGTTTCAGGACCAGCACCGCTTTGATCACCTGCCCAGCGGGGTGATCCACGCCGACCTGTTCAAGGACAATGTGCTGATGGACGGCGACAAAATCGCCGGCTTCATCGACTTTTACTACGCCTGCAACGACATCCTGTTGTACGACGTGGCCATTGCCTTCAATGACTGGACCAGACTGGAAGACGGCAGCATAGATCCTGATCTGGCAGCCGCCTTCCTGGCCGGCTACCAGTCGGTACGGGTGCTGACTGCTGAAGAGAAGAAAGCCTGGCCGGTGATGCTGCGTGCTGCGGCCCTGCGCTTCTGGACTTCGCGCCTGCTGGACCTGTACCAGCCAATGGACGGCGAGCTGACCTATACCAAGGATCCCAAGGTGTTCCAGCGTCTGGTGGAAGCTCACCGCCAGCGCAGCGATTTCTGGCTGTAAGCCGGTACTGCCATTCCCGTGACAGGCTGCCGTGTGCAGCCTGTTTGTGTTTCAGCCCTGATTGAACAGCAACATGCTACGCGTCTGTCCTTTGTCTTTGTGAGTGATGCGGAACAAGGTGCGGTGCAGGGTGGGCAGTGCTGCCAGCACGGCGACAATCTGCCCGCTGTCCAGTAGCTCCTGCACCACGTGCAAGGACAGGCAGCTCACTCCCAGCCCGGCGGCGACTGCACGCTTGATGGCTTCCGAGTGGCCCATTTCCATCACCTCGCCAAAGCTGCCCAGATGCGGCAGCAGCAGGCGCTCCACCTCCTCCCGCGTGCCGGAACCGCTTTCGCGCAGCACCCATTGGGCCTGTGCCAGCCGGGACAGGCTGACCGCACCTTGCGCCAGCGGGTGGCTGGCGGCGGCAAACACCAGCAGGGTATCGTCACGCCAAGGTTCCACCAGCAAATCCGGGTGATGGCAGGGGCCTTCGATAAAGCCCATGTCCACCTTGAAACCGGCCACCGCATCGACAATGTCGGCGGTATTGGCCACCATCAGCTCTACCTGAGCCTGCGGCTGTGCCTGGCGGAAGCGGGCAATCTGCTCCGGCAGCAGGTAGTTACCGATGGTGGTACTGGCCCCCAGTCGCAGATGCAGAGCTGTCTGGTCGTCAAACAGCCGCTGCATGTCCTGCGCCGCATCCAGCATGGCCCGGGCACGCGGCAGCAACAGCCGGCCATGTTCGTTCAGCACCAGCCGCCGGCCCACCCGATCGAACAGGCTGGCATCCAGCCCACTCTCCAGTGCGGCCAAGGCCTGGCTGGCGGCCGACTGCGTCATGGACAGGCTATCAGCCGCTGCCGTCACCGTACCGGACTCGGTAATGGCCGCAAAAACTTCCAGTTCACGCAGGCTAAGGCGTAATGCCATGTTCACATACCTTCCTTATCCACCTTCTATGGCGAATGTGTTTTACTGCAATATATTAATTATTTTAATTGTTTATAGAAATTTTATCCGTTTTTCAACTTTATTGATGACGCGTATGGTGCAGATAACGGGGCAGAAACCCGCTTCACCGGTACATCATCATGCCTTCCATCTCACAAAAACTACCCGGCCTGCTACTAGTCCTGCTGCTGGCCTTGCTGGCCCAGTTTGCCGCCGGCCTGCCACTATTCAGCCAGCTGGGGCTGTCCGCCCTCACTCTGGCCATTGTCGGCGGCATGCTGCTGGGAAATACCATCTACCCCTTGCTGGCACAGCGCAGCCATGTCGGGGTGAATTTTGCCAAAGGCAGCATCCTGCGGCTGGGCATCATCCTGTTCGGCTTCAAGCTGACATTCCAGGACATTGCCGCCGTCGGCATCAGCGGCATCCTGATCGATGCCTGCGTGCTGAGCTCCACTTTTGCCCTGGCTTACTGGCTGGGCCGGCGCAAGCTGGGGCTGGATGAACAGAGCGTCATCCTGATTGGTGCCGGCAGCTCGATTTGCGGTGCGGCCGCCATTCTGGCCACCGAGCCGGTGGTGAAGGCCCATGCCGAAAAAGTAGCGGTGGCGGTGGCCACCGTGGTGGTATTCGGCACGCTGGCGATGTTTCTCTATCCGCTGCTGTTTTCGCTGACGCAGGCTTTGGGCGTGTCCGAGTTTGCCTACGGTGTTTTTACCGGCTCCACCGTGCATGAGGTTGCCCAGGCCGTGGCGGCAGGGCGGGCGGTGAGCGAGCAGGCGGCCAATAGCGCGGTGATTACCAAGATGATCCGGGTGATGATGCTGGCCCCGTTTCTGCTGTTGCTGTCGGCCTGGCTGGGCCGCCGCCAGCAGTCCGGCAGCGGTGAGACCCGCCGCATCACCATTCCGTGGTTTGCCTTGGGCTTTCTCGCCATGGCGGGTTTCAACTCGCTGCACTGGCTGCCGCAGGCCTGGGTCGCCCAGTTGATTGCGCTGGATAATCTGCTGCTGGCCATGGCGATGGGTGCACTGGGCCTCACCACCCACTTTTCCGCCATCCGCCGCGCCGGAACCAAGCCGATGCTGCTGGCCAGCGCGCTGTTTGGCTGGTTGCTGGTAGGTGGCACGCTGATCAACAGCGGCATCACCTATTTGCTGCACCAGCTCTGAACGCCGTTTGCCAGCAGGCAAAAGAAAACCGCCCGGAGCCGGGCGGTTTTTCTATGGCAGACTGGAAATCAGCATGGGCACTTTTTCATCGACTTGCCACCGTAACGTTCGGACTGGCAATGGGCGAAAAAGGCCTCGCGGCTCATCACCGGCGCGTTGGGGCTGCAACGGCGGCGACTGGCGACATACTTGTCGTAGTCTTTCACCCCCACCATCAGCCGTGCCGCTTCAGTCAATTGCCGCAGCAACTCAGACATTGGCTTCTCCTTCACGATAGGCAGCCGGTACTTCCCTGGTGGTGACCCACTTCACGGCCAGCGCCTTGCGGATGACATTGACGGAGAACACCAGCATGGCCACCACCACGGCAATGAACATGGCAGTCAGCGTGGCATCCACATAATCATTGAAGATGATCTGGTGCATCTGTGCCAGATTTTTTGCCGGGGCCAGCGACTCGCCCTTGGCGGCAGCTGCGGAGAACTTGTCGGCATGCGCCAGGAAGCTGATCTTGGGACTGGCATGGAACAGCTTCTGCCAGCCGGCCACCAGGGTGACAATCAGCAGCCAGAAGGTAGGCAAGGCAGTCACCCACACATAGCGCAGTTTCTGCATCTTGATCAGCACCACGGTAGCCAGGATCAGCGCAATGCCGGCCAGCATCTGGTTGGCAATGCCGAACAGCGGCCACAAGGTGTTAATGCCACCCAGCGGATCCACCACGCCCTGGTACAGGAAGTAACCCCAGCCAGCCACGGCCAGGCCGGTGGCCACCAGATTGGCTGCCCAGGATTCGGTATTGGCCATGGGTTTGATGAAGATGCCCAGCAAGTCCTGAATCATGAAGCGCAGCACGCGGGTGCCGGCGTCGATGGTGGTGAGAATGAACAGCGCTTCAAACAGGATGGCAAAGTGATACCAGAAGGCCATCATGGTTTTGCCGCCGATCACGCCGGACAGGATGTGTGCCATGCCCACTGCCAGCGTCGGTGCACCACCAGCCCGCGACAGGATGGTGGTTTCACCCACATCCTTGGCCATTTGCGTCAGCACATCCGGGGTGATGACAAAGCCCCAGCTGGAAATCACCTGCGCCGCGTCTACCGCAGTCTTGCCGATGACGGCAGCCGGGCTGTTCATGGCAAAGTACACGCCCGGATCCAGCACGCAGGCGGCAATCAGCGCCATGATGGCGACAAAGCTTTCCATCAGCATGGCACCGTAGCCGATGGCACGGGCGTGGGTTTCGTTCTCGATCAGCTTGGGCGTGGTACCGGAGGCCACCAGTGCGTGGAAACCGGATACCGAACCGCAGGCAATGGTGATGAACAGGAAGGGGAACAGATTGCCGGCAAATACCGGACCGCTGCCATCAATGAACTTGGTCAGCGCCGGCATGTGCAGGTTTGGTGCCACCACCAGGATGCCGATGGCCAGACCGACGATGGTGCCGATCTTGAGGAAGGTGGACAGGTAGTCCCGGGGGGCCAGCAGCAGCCACACCGGCAGCACCGAGGCGATGGCACCGTAGGCGATCAGCATCCAGACGATCTGCACGCCATGGAAGGTGAATACCGGGGCCCACTCGGGGCTGGCGGCGATCTGCCCGCCGAGCCAGATGGAGCCCAGCAGCAGCACGATGCCGACCACCGAGATTTCGCCGATGCGGCCCGGGCGGATGTAGCGCATGTACACGCCCATGAACAGCGCGATCGGGATGGTCGCCAGCACGGTGAACATGCCCCACGGGCTTTCGGCCAGGGCCTTCACCACGATCAGCGCGAGCACCGCGAGGATGATGATCATGATCAGGAACGCGCCGAACAGCGCAATGGTGCCAGGCACCTGGCCCATTTCCTCGCGGACCAGCTCGCCCAGGGAGCGGCCATTGCGGCGCGTGGAGATGAACAGAACCAGGAAGTCCTGCACCGCACCGGCCAGCACCACACCGGCAATCAGCCAGAGCGTGCCGGGCAGGTAACCCATCTGCGCGGCGAGTACCGGACCGACCAGGGGGCCGGCGCCAGCGATGGCGGCGAAGTGGTGACCGAAGAGGATGTGCTTGTTGGTCGGCACATAGTCCAGACCATCGTTGTTGAGGACCGCGGGCGTGGCCCGGGTCGGGTCCAGTTGCATCACCTTGGTGGCAATGAACAGGCTGTAATACCGGTAAGCGACGAGATAGAGGGCAACGG
>NZ_JASLFG010000005.1:0-120494 GCF_030150775.1 Aquitalea sp. | reverse complement strand
CTGCTGAGGAGGCGAACTATACCGCCACGACCTACCTTCGTCAACACTTTGTGCGAAGAAATCTTCACATTCTGCCAACATCCCGTCCTGCGGCACGCTAAGTGACTGAGGTACAAAGGCTTATGCGATGGGGGTTTTATTACAGCCTTGCGGCAATTGCACTGCAGCAGGCTGATTGTTATTTGCTCCGGTGGTGAAAAAGAGCGAGAAAGGGGGCTGGCTGGCACAAAAAGCTGGCCAGCGCACTGCCACAAGCAGCAAAAAGCCCGGCTGGGCCGGGCTTTTTGTAGAACTAGCTCCTTCTCATACTGATACTGATACTGAGCAAAAGCTTGCCTATAGCAGCTTACTGACTGTCTGGCTTCTTTGTATTACGGCTACGGCCACGTGGTGCAGATGGCACTACAGCCTCAGTACTGGTAGCCGGCTTGCGACGTGAGCGCGGGGCTGACGCAGCAGGTGCCGGCTGCGGAGCAGTCTCGGTACTGGCTGCAGGCTTGCGTTGCCTTACTACCGGCTTGACCGGTTCAGCGCCCACAACCGGGCGCGGATCCACCGGCTGAGACTGCACTGCCGCAGGCTTGCGCCGCCGGCTTGTTTCCTTACTGGCTGATGGCGCAGCTTGCTGGGCAGCAATCACGCTTTCCTGACGATTGGCAACATGCTTGCCATGCTGATTTCGGCTCTTCCCTCCATGGCTAGCCTGTTTACGCGCGGATGTTGCAGCATGATTTGCGTGCCGCGGCTGCTCACGCTTGCCAGTAGGCGAAGCCAATGCAGGTTGTGCCGTATCACGCACCAGAGAGAAATCGACTTGGGCATTTTCCAGATTGGCACTGACCACTCTTACCGTCAGGGTATCCCCCAGGCGATAAGACATGCCGCTCTTCTCGCCTACAATGGCCTGGATGTCCTTGCGGAAGTGGAAATAGTCCTTGCCCAGCTCGGAAATATGCACCAAGCCCTCTACATAGACATCATCCAGCAGCACGAACACGCCAAAGCTGGTGACGGCACTGATCTTGCCCTGGAAAACCTCCCCAACCTTGTCCTGCATATAATAGGTTTTGAGCCAGGACTCGACATCACGGCTGGCATCGTCTGCCCGGCGTTCGGTCATTGAGCAATGCATGCCCAGTTGTGCCCATTTGCCCGGCTTGTACTTATTGCCCTGCAATACCGCCTTGATGGAGCGGTGGACCAGCAGGTCAGGATAACGGCGAATTGGCGAAGTGAAATGGGTATAGGCATCGTAGGCCAAACCGAAGTGACCATTGTTGTCCGGCGTGTAAACCGCCTGCTGCATGGAACGCAGCAACATGGTCTGCAGTACCGGCGCATCTGGACGACCATGAATCTGCTCGGCCAGCTTGGCATAATCCTTGGCTGTGGGCTTGTCATTCCCAGCCAGTGTCAGACCCACTAGCTGTAGGTAGTTACGCAGGGTTTCCAGCTTTTCCGGCGTCGGGCCTTCATGCACGCGATACAAGCATTTTTGCTTGCTCTTGAGCAAGAAGTCCGCAGCACAGACGTTGGCGGCCAACATGCATTCTTCAATCAGTCGATGTGCATCATTGCGCACCACCGGGACGATTTTGTCGATTTTGCCCTGATCATTGAAGATCATCTGGGTCTCGACCGAATCGAACTCAATGGCACCACGCTTGGCACGGGCAGCCAGCAGCACTTTGAACAAGCTATATAGTGTCTGGATGTTGGGCAGTAGCGGATTATCCGTTCCATGCTGAATCCAGTCCCACACCTGAGTATAGGTAAGACGTGCCTTGGACAGCATGACCGCCGGGTAGAACTGGTAGCGTTTTACCTCACCTTTACCGTTGATCTGCATATCGCACACCATGCACAAGCGCTCGACATCAGGATTCAAAGAGCAAATGCCGTTAGACAAAGCTTCTGGCAACATGGGGATGACCCGGCGCGGGAAATAGACGGACGTACCCCGATCCAAAGCCTCCTGATCCAACGCATCGCCCGGCTGCACATAATGGCTGACATCAGCAATAGCCACGATCAGGCGGAAGCCCTTGCCCTGCTTCTCTGCATAGACGGCATCATCAAAGTCACGAGCAGTTTCGCCGTCAATGGTTACTAATGGCAGATGACGCAAGTCAACGCGATCGACGGTCAGGTCCTTCTTGCGGACCTTCTTGGGTGTAGCCTTGGCTTGCGCTACGACATCGGCCGGGAATTCATGCGGCAAGGCATGCTTGCGCAAGGCAATCTCGATCTCCATACCCGGATCTGCATAATTGCCCAACACCTCCACCACCTGGCCGACTGGCTGACGATAGGCATCCGGGTACTGCAGGATTTCCACCATCACCACCTGCCCATGCTTGGCATCACCCTGGCTGTCTGGTTCAATCAGAATTTCATGCCGGATACGGCGATCTTCCGGGGTGACAATCCAGACACCACGCTCCTGATGGATGCGACCGACAAGTTTGGTAACCGCATGATCCAGCACTTCAACAATCTTGCCTTCCTGGCGACCACGGCGATCCACACCGGAGGGGCGCACCAGCACCCGATCGCCATGCATGGCTTTTTTCATTTCACGTTCGGGCAGGAAAATATCCACCCCGCTGCCTTCTCCTTCATCGGGTAGGCCAAAACCAAAGCCATCACGATGACCGGAAACCTTGCACTTGATCAGGTCCAGCTTTTCAGCAGCACAGATTGCGCCTTTACGATTGATGATGAGCTGGCCTTCACGTTCCATGGCCAGCAAGCGGCGCTCAAAGAAGCCCAGTTCGGCATTCTTGATAGACAACAATACGGCCAGTTCTTCCGGGAACATTGGCACGCCATTTTGTTCCAGGAGTTGCAGAACAAACTCCCGGCTAGGTAAGGGATTGGAATATTTGAGTTTTTCTCGTTCCAAGAAGGGATCCTGCATACGCAGGGGAGTGTTTTTTTGTTTTTTTGCAGATTGGGCCATTGACACCCTCAGAAACTTGTTTATAATTCGCATCTCGTTGCAGCACTACAGCAACCGAATGATACAGCAAATGCAGTGCCCAGGTGGCGGAATTGGTAGACGCACTAGGTTCAGGTCCTAGCGCCCGCAAGGGTGTGGAAGTTCGAGTCTTCTCTTGGGCACCAACAAGCTGTATTGTATAGTGCTAAAATAAGTTGTAACGAAAAAATTTGGTTTGCCCAGGTGGCGGAATTGGTAGACGCACTAGGTTCAGGTCCTAGCGCCCGCAAGGGTGTGGAAGTTCGAGTCTTCTCTTGGGCACCAACAATTTTAAAATCAGCAGGCATTGCTGGTTTGTAGTATGACAATTTGCTTTGCCCAGGTGGCGGAATTGGTAGACGCACTAGGTTCAGGTCCTAGCGCCCGCAAGGGTGTGGAAGTTCGAGTCTTCTCTTGGGCACCAATTAAAAGCCGTTGATCTCTGATCAGCGGCTTTTTCCATTTCTGCATTTCTCGCTCAATTTTCTTGCGCCTTGCCTTCCTCACCACGCATGGCCAGCGAAGCACCGGCATTGCGATCCAGCCTCCAGAAGAAGAATACGGAAAGCAGGGTCAGCCCCCCCATCACCACAAAAGACCATGCGAAGTCGCTGCTCTGCAAGACAATATGTCCCTGAACACCAGCTATCACCTGCAAGCTCATGGCCGCAAATGTGACACCAAAACCTGCGGCCAATTGCTGAGCCACGCTGGACAAGCTGGTTGCGTGACTCATTCTCACCTGCCCAATATCGGCAAAAGCAATCGCATTCAGGCTGGTAAATTGCAGTGAGCGCAGAAACCCACCCAGAACGAACACCAGCAACATCATCCAGTGAGGCGTATCAGGGCGAAACAAACCATATGCAGCCATCGACAGGGCAACCAGCACCGCATTCCAGCTCAGTACACTCTTGAAGCCAAACCGCTCCAACACTCGGGATACAATGGTTTTCATGAAGATGGCTCCCACCGCCGTGGAGCAAGTCAGCAAGCCTGACTCGAAGGGAGAATAGCCAAAACCCAGTTGCAACATCAAAGGCAGTAGAAAAGGAGTAGCGCCAATTCCCATACGGATGAGAAAGCCACCTAGCACACTGGCATGAAAGGTGGGGAGCCGTAGCAAAGACAAATCAAGCAGCGGCTCTTTCACGTGCCGGTAATGCAGTAGATAACCCAGCAGCATCATGGCCCCCAGCACACTGACGCCCAGAGACAACGTCGTTGACAGCATATGCTTGCCCTCGGTCGCCAATCCGAGCATCAGCAGAGACAGACCGACACCCGTCAATACAAAGCCGGTCTTGTCCAGTGACGGTACATTCTCATCGCGCAGATTTTCGATATAACGTCCGGCCAGCAGCATGCCAAGAAAGCCAATCGGGATATTGATGAAGAAAATCCAGCGCCAGTGGAAATAAGTGGTGATGAAGCCCCCCAGTGGCGGGCCTATTACCGGCCCCAGCAGGGCTGGAATGGTCAGATAACTCAAGGCCCTCACCAGCTCATCCTTGCGTGTGGTACGCAAAATGACCAGGCGTCCGACAGGTACCATCATCGCCCCGCCTATCCCCTGAACGAAACGCGCCAGTACAAAAGACTCAAGCGAACCACTGAAGCCGCACAGGACTGAACCCACCATGAAAACCAGGATGGCCGAGCGGAAGATCCGTCGTGCACCGAAGCGGTCTGCCATCCAGCCACTGACCGGAATGAAAACGGCAAGACTCACCAGATAGGATGTCAGTGCCAGCTTGAGCGCCACCGGATCAACCAGCAAATCCTGCGCAATTGCCGGCAAGGAAGTGGAAATCACCGTGGCATCCATGTTTTCCATGAATAGCGCGGTGGCAATGATGAGCGGCGTCAGCATGCCGCTGGCAACAAGAAACTGCATGATGTGATGTGTACTGATGCAAGAACCGGATTTCAGTCTAACAGCTTGACCAAAATGGACAGCAAGGATGTTACTAACAAGTGTTGCGCACCGGTGAAATGCAACAGGGCAGCGCATGGCCGCCCTGCTTACCCTGCCAGCAGAATCAGTGCTGCGGCAGATTCAGCGCATTGCTGAGATCGCCCATCGGGGCTGCGCCATTGGCACGCAGGCCGGCATCACGCTCCAGCACTCCAGGCAGGGGTTGCAGCTCGAAACGCCGCGTCAGGAAGCGCAGGATGGAGCCGGTATCATACTGTGTATGATCGACAAAGCCCTTGCGCGCATATGGCGAAATGATGATGGCGGGAATACGGCTACCCGGGCCCCAGCGGTCGCCTTGCGGAACGGGTGCGTGGTCGTAGATACCGCCGTTTTCATCATAGGTCACCACAATCAGCATGTTCTTCCACTGCGGGCTCTGCTGCAGACGGGCAATCACTTGCGCAATGTGGGCGTCGCCATCGGCGACACTGGCGTAACCGGCATGCTGGTTGACGTTGCCTTGTGGTTTATAGAATGACACTGTCGGTAGTGTGCCTGCTTGCGCAGCCTGCAAGAATTCTGCGTCAAAATCCTTCAGATGCGCATGACGGTTTGCCTGCCGGGTCTGCGGATCGAAATCTGCGTAATAGTTGAAAGGCTGATGATGTGGCTGGAAGTTTGGCGTACTGCCGTTGTAAATATTGCTGCGCGCAGCCAGTGCCGCATTCCAGCCACCGGCATACCATGCCCAGCTGACTCCCCTGGCGCTGAGCCTGTCGCCAATGGTGGGCCCGGTTTGCGCCGGCAACGTCGTGGCCTTGGCCGTATCGGCATACTGGCTGGCACCATTGGCCGCTGGCGCATTGCCGCTGGGCTGATATAGCGGTTGCATGGTATTGACCGCATAGAACATGCCCTGCTTGTCTTTTGGTGTCAGGTTACCGTCGTTTTTGTAAGTTGCCTTGCCATCCAGAACAGATGCCTTGGCACCGGCAGCAGGGGTCAGGCGCAAGAAACGTCCCTGCGCATCGGTATCAATGGCGGAAATGGAGTCGCGGGCGGGAGAGTCTGCGGCATCGGCATGCGGATATTGCGGGGCACAGGCACAAATCAGGTACTGGTGATTGAGGAAGGAACCACCAAAGGCACCCATGAAGAAGTTGTCAGCCAGCGTGTACTGACGCGCCAGCTGCCACAACGCCATCTTGCTGCCATCGTAATAGCCCATGCTCAGCCCGCCAGCATCGGAATAAGCGGCAAACTTGTCGTTGGCACCACCATTGATCTGCATCTGGTTGTTATAGAAGCGATGTACCAGATCTCGTGTTGTCACCTCCTGCGACACTACGGTGGCACTGCCTTGCACACCCTTGGGATCATCCAGCGGGAAAGGACGGTTTGGCCAACCCATGGTTTGCGACTGCGGCAAGGTGACGGCCTGTCCGGCAGCCGTCAGCCCGCCCCATGTCGGCGGCAGTACCGGCAGGACGGAACCATCGAAATCCTTCTGCGGCACATAGCTGCCACGGGAAGATGGATTTACCCCGGGAATGCCATTGGCTCCGGGGAACAGACCATACAGATTATCGAAAGCACGGTTTTCGGCGAAAATGACCACTACATTTTGAATGGCATCAAGAGAGCCGGCTGTCGCCGGTGTGCTTGCCGGCATGCTGTTACAGCCAGCCAGGGCAAGTGTCAGTGCAAGCGGGGCCAACAGCGGGGTGCGGTGCTTCATGTCGTTTTCCTTATGCTGATACTGTCGATTGTGCCTTCACCTTGTTGCACGATGATGATGGATTAACAACCCAGAATATTTCGGTAGGCAAGGCACAAGCCACTGACCGGAGTAAGGGTGCCCCTGTCATCACCCCGTGATGAAACTGCGTTATGTTGCAAGACTGCCATCGATGATCAATCGCCATGTATCACCGCCCCAACCGACTCCATCTATCTCTCTTGCTTGGTTTTATGCTTGTCTGCTGTCTTGGCGCGTGCAAGCAGGCCGGAATACAGCAACAGGCCAGTATGCGTCCAGGCATTTATGCGGTCAGCTCGCCACAAGAGGGCCAACAGCTAAGTGCGCTTGGACACCAGCTATTCTTTGAGCCTGCACTATCGGCAAGTGGCAAGCAATCGTGTGCCAGCTGCCACAGCCCGGAACATGCTTATGGCCCTCCGGATAGCCGGTCAGTTCAGTTTGGCGGTATTGATGGCAAACAGATGGGCAGTCGCGCAGTACCGTCATTGCGCTATTTGCAGACCGTACCGCCTTTTAGCGAGCACTTCCGCGACAACGATGGCAATGACAGCGAGGATGCAGGGCCGACCGGGGGCTTTACCTGGGATGGCCGGGCTGCCAGCGTGCACGAACAGGCGTCCATTCCATTGCTGGCAGGTAATGAGATGGCCAATACCAGTACGGATCAGGTGGTAAGGCAGCTACAAGCCAGTGCAAGTGCCAACGCCTTCATCGCGGTTTTCGGCAAGGATATCTTCCAGCGCCCGGCACAAGCCTTCGACAAACTGGTGCTGGCACTGGAGGTTTTCCAGCAAAACCCGGCAGATTTTTACCCATATAGCAGCAAATATGATGACTGGCTGCGGGGCAAGGCTGAGTTGAGCCATCAGGAGTTGCGCGGCTTGCAAGTATTCAACAATCCGGACAAGGGCAACTGTGCAGCCTGTCATTTGAGTGAGCGCCAGGCCGATGGTGCCTTTCCGGCATTCAGCGACTTTGGCCTGATTGCGCTGGGTGTTCCACGCAATCGACAACTGGAAATAAATCGGAATACGGCATTCCACGATATGGGTCTATGTGGACCAGTGCGCCAGGATATGCAGAAAGCAGAATACTGCGGGCTATTTCGCACCCCGTCTTTGCGCAATGTGGCCACACGCAAGGTGTTTTTCCACAACGGCGTGCTCCATGACTTGCGCCAGGTGCTGGAGTTTTATGCCAGCCGCGATACCCAGCCGGAAAAATGGTACCCAGTCGCCAGCAATGGCCAGCCGGTAATGTTTGACGACTTGCCGACGGTTTATCATGGCAATATCAACCGCGAAGCCCCCTTTGGCGGAAAAAAGGGAGCGCCGCCAGCGCTTAACGCACAAGAAATCAGCGACTTGCTGGCTTTTCTGGGCACGCTGACGGATGCCGATGCCCACCCGGCCCGGAACGGGCAATAGGGCTGGAGCGCTTACACATCCAGGCGAGGCACATCCGTCTGACCCAGCATGGCAGCCAGCACATCCACCACCAGTTGGTGGTCCTCGCGTTGTGGCAAGCCTGACACCACAATCGAGCCGACGCACACACCGCCCTGCAGCAGCAGCGGAAATCCGCCGCCATGGGTAGCGTAATCTGCCAAGGGAAGTCCGTTCTTCTCCTGCAGGCTGGTTTGCTGGCGCTGGCAATCCAGACCGATGGCCAATGTGCTACGTTCAAACTTCTGCACCACATTATGCTTGCGCCGTGCCCAATCCTCGTTATTGGCCGTGGCTCCCGGCATCAGGCACTGAAAGCGGCGGGTCTGGTTTAGAGTAAGCATAATCGCCAGTGCGGCACCGCGCCGTGTTGCCTCTTCGCGCAGGCGGCAACCCAGTTGCCACGCCGTTTCCGCATCGAATTGCTTGAATTGCAACAGGGCCTCCTGCTGCGCAATGATCTGCAAATCCTGCTCGATACTCACAACACCTCCTCCGCCGTTACTTCACGTCCCAACGCGGCGCTACGCACGGCGCGCTCCAGCCATTCCATTACAGTGGCGGCCTCAGCGGCAGTCACCGGATTGCTGTCCTGCCCGCGTATGGCTGCTGCAACGCGCTGATAGTAACAACGATAGTCGCCAACCTGATTGGCCCATTGCGTGCCACGGCTCACATCACCTTCAGCCACGATCAACTGCCCTGGCAGGGGATCATACCCCCAGCCCTCCCCGCCCACAGCCTTACCCTGCTTCAGATCAGATTCCTGTGTATCCAGCCCATATTTGACATAGCTAGCCAGATCGCCATGCACGGCAAAGCGCGGGATGCCACCACTAACCAGGCATGAACCATGCAGTACCACATGGGTAGACGGATAACGCAGCTGCACGTGGAAGTAATCCGTGGCTTTGGCACCCTGGCGCTGCGTGGCCAGATATGCACTAACGCCGAGAGGTTGCCCAAACAACTGCAAGGCCTGATCTAGTAGATGAGGGCCCAGGTCGTACCACAAACCGCTTCCGGCACCACCCTGCTCGCGCCAGCGTTGCCGTACTTCAGGGCGGTAGCGGTCAAAATGCGAGGCAAACTGGCTGATCCGCCCCAGGCGACCACTGTCCAGCAACTGGCGCAAGGTCAGAAAATCAGCGTCCCAACGACGATTATGGAAAACCGACAGCAATACCCCCTGCTGCTTTGCCAGCACATCCAGCTGTCTTGCCTCGCTTAGCGTGACGGTGAAGGGCTTATCGACCACCACATGCTTGCCAGCCAGCAGGGCAGCCTGTGCCTGTTCGAAGTGCAAATCATTGGGTGTGGCAATGACAATCAGGTCGACCGCTGTATCTTGCAAGGCCTGCTCCAGCGTTGGCCAGCAACGCGCCTGGGGCCAGTCAGTGGCCAGCTGTTCGGGCTTGCTGCTGACGATGCCATACAAGTGTAAATCCTGGCAGGCGTCAATCAACGGAGCATGGAAGGTTTTGCCGGCATAACCATAGCCGAGCAGCACAGCGTTCAGAGGTGTGGACATGTCTTTTCCGGGAGGAACCCATACTGGCGTATGGCTGGGTGACAAGAGACTGCACAGTCGATGTTAGCGCTATCTTGCCTGTATTCGCGCATAAAAAAAACCCACCGCCATGGGTGGGTTTTCTGGAGTGAACCGCAATTACAGTCCGTAGGGGTGGCGCAGCACGATGGTTTCTTCACGGTCAGGGCCGGTGGAAACGATATCGATCGGCGCACCGCATACTTCTTCGATACGCTTCAGGTAAGCCTGGGCGTTAGCCGGCAGGTCTTCCCAGCGCTTGGCACCAACCGTGGAGTCCGTCCAGCCCGGCATGGTTTCGTAGACCGGTTCGCACTTGGTAACCGCATCGGAACCGAAGGGCAGAATATCAATCTTCTTGCCATCGAGCATGTAGCCGGTGCACAGCTGGATTTCTTCCAGGCCATCCATCACGTCCAGCTTCATCACGCACAGGCCGGACACACCGTTGATCTGGATGGAGCGCTTCAACGCAGCGGCATCAAACCAGCCACAGCGACGCGGACGGCCAGTAACGGAACCGAACTCGTTACCGCGCTTGGCCAGGAAGGTACCGATTTCGTTTTCCTGCTCGCTCGGGAAGGGACCGGAACCCACGCGGGTGCAGTAGCCCTTTACGATACCCAGTACATAGTTCAGCATCTGCGGCGGTACGCCAGCGCCCGGTGCTGCGGCACCAGCCACGCAGTTGGAAGAGGTGACAAAGGGGTAGGTACCGTGGTCGATGTCCAGCAGCGTGCCTTGCGCACCTTCGAACAGGATGGGGATACCAGCCTTGTCCATGTCGTACAAGGTGCGGGATACGTCGGCCACCATCGGCTTGATGCGCTCGGCCAGCTTCATGGTATTGGCCAGGATGTCTTCGTAGCTAACCGGTTCGGCCTTGAGCAGATTGGTCAGCAGGAAGTTGTAGTAATCAACGTTTTCCTTCAGCTTGCTGGCAAAGCGTTCCGGATTGAACAGGTCGATCACCTTCAGCGCACGACGGGCTACCTTGTCTTCATAGCAAGGGCCAATGCCACGGCCAGTGGTACCAATCTTGCCAGCGCCAAGGGAGGCTTCGCGCGCCTGATCCAGCGCCACGTGGTAAGGCAGGATCAGCGGGCAGCCTTCGGCAATCTTCAGGCGGGCCGAGGCATTCACGCCAGCGGCTTCCAGCTCGTCGATTTCCTTCAGCAGCGCTTCAGGCGACAGCACCACGCCATTACCGATAAAACATTCCACGCCTTCGCGCAGAATGCCGGACGGAATCAGGCGCAACACGGTTTTCTTGCCATTCACCACCAGGGTATGGCCCGCATTGTGACCACCCTGGAAACGTACCACAGCACGTGCGTGGTCGGTCAGCCAGTCAACGATCTTGCCCTTGCCTTCATCACCCCATTGGGTACCGATCACGACAACATTCTTGGACATTGGAAAAACCTCTTCTTCAGTCAAACTAAAAATCAGTTAAACGGGACGATCTGCCAGCCATCAGCGGCCGGAATCAGTTCACGGTTGCAGCCGATGGCTTCGGCTGATTCCCCCAGGTAATCAATGATCACCACTTCACCACCGGCACGCAGACGTTCGACTTCCGCTTGTGCGGCCGGCAAGTGGCGATTGGAAACGCGGATGCCCATGGCACTGCCGCGTTCCGGCAGAATCTGGATCAAATCACGCAGATCCAGACTGAAACCTGTTGCAGGACGAGCGCGGCCAAAACGGCGGCCAACATTGTCGTAGCGGCCACCACGGGCCAGCTCTACCGCCCAGCCCGGAGCATAGGCAGCAAAAATCAAACCGGTATGGTAGTGCGTGCCACGCAGCTCGGACAGATCGAAGCTGATGGCAACACGGCCTTCAAAGGCACGGGCAATGGCAGTCAGCTGCATCAGTGCCAGTTCCACTTCCGGCAAGGACGGCAGACGAGTGCGCGCCTTTTCCAGTACCGCAGCCGGGCCATACAGTTCGGGTAGGGCCAGGAAGGCAGAGCGATAAGGTTCGGCCAGACCGGCAACTTGTTCGGCGATGCTAGCGGCATCCTTGTTCTGCAGCACGGCGAACAGTTCGCGCGTGGCCTGCGGCGACAGCCCGGCGGCATTGGCCAGACCACGGAAGATGGCGGTATGGCCAACGTCCAGACGCAGCTGCGGCACCTTGACCTGATCCAGCGTGGCAAGCATCAGCTCGATGATCTCGATGTCGGCCTCAATGCCGGCATAGCCGTACAGTTCGGCACCCACCTGCATCGGCTGGCGCGAGCTCATCAAACCGTTGGGACGGGTATGCACCACACTACCGGCATAGCACAGCCGGGTAACACCGGTGCGATGACCCAGCAGATGGGCGTCGATGCGCGCCACCTGCGGCGTGATGTCGGCCCGCAGCCCAAGCTGATGACCAGACAGCTGGTCGTCCAGCTTGAAGGTTTTCAGATCCAGCGCGGTATCACCTTCGGCGATCAGCGAATCGACATATTCGATCAGCGGAGGCAGGACCAGTTCATAGCCTGCACAGCGGAATTGTTCCAGCATCGCCGCCTTGGCAGACTCCACCTGGCGGGCAGTAGCGGGCAGAATGTCCGCAATGTATTCGGGTAACAGCCAGTTACGCATATTCCGTTTTCGACAAATAAAAGGCGGGATTCATCACCCCGCCCTGTTTACGGCAAACTGGCCGGGGTGTCCGGCCAGTCATGAAAACTGATTGTAGAATCAAGACAACGCTTACTTGCCCTTGCTGGCAGCCTGCGGGTTCTTGAAGTACTTGAAGAACTCGCTGTTCGGATCCAGCACCATGACATCGCTCTTGTTCTTGAACGACTCCTTGTACGCATCCATGCTGCGCCAGAAGGCGTAGAACTCCGGACTGCGGCCATACGCTTCGGCATAAATCGCCGCTGCCTTGGCATCGCCCTCGCCCTTGCGCTGTTGCGCCTGGTTGTAGGCTTCAGCCAGAATCACGTCGCGCTGCTTTTCTGCTTCGGCGCGGATGCGTTCGGCGTCGGCGGCACCTTCGCTGCGCAGCTGGCTGGCGACGGTACGACGCTCGGACTGCATGCGGTCATAGACAGAGCTGCTTATTTTATCCGGAAAATCGACACGTTTTAAGCGTACATCGAGAATTTCCACGCCTATTTTACGCGCATCTGCGTCAGCGCGCTTGCGAACCGTCTCCATTACCTCGTCGCGCTTGCCCGAAATCACATCAGCAACTGTCTTCTGGCCGAACTCGGCACGCAGGCCATCGTTGATGGTTTGCTTCAAGCGGGCCACTGCAGCAGCTTCCGAACCGACGCTCTTGTAGAACTGTTCAACATCGACAATGCGCCATTTTACATAGCTATCCACCAGCACGTTCTTCTTCTCGCGGGTGTTGAACAGCTCAGGGGCCTCGGCATCGATCGTCAGTACACGACTATCGAAATAGCGCACATTCTGCAGCAAGGGAATCTTGAACTGGATACCTGGCTGCTTGATGACACGTTCTACCTCACCAAACTGAAACACCATGGCGTACTGGCGTTGATCGACAGTAAACAGCGACAAGCTGGCGATGAACAGGATGGCAAGCACAGCAAGCAAGGTTGGCATGAGTTTCTGCATGTCAGCGCTCCCCGCCGAGAATGTCACGACTGCGACCGAAGTCACGGCCACTCTTGTTGTTGCGGACAGCCGGAGCCGACGGGACGGTTGCCGGTGCGGCGCTGGGTGCTGAAGCTGCAACGGAAGCGCCATTTGACGCAGCGGAAGTGGCAGCCTGAGTCAGTTTGTCCAGTGGCAGATAAAGCAGGCTGTTGCCGCCCTTCTGATCGACAATCACCTTGCTGGTGGAGCTCATCACTTGCTGCATCATGTCCAGATAAAGGCGGTCACGCATGACCTTGGGAGCCTTGTTGTATTCCGACAACACTTGCTTGAAACGCGAGGCATCACCTTCAGCCTGCGACACGACTTTCTGCTGATAGGCTTCAGCCTCCTGCTCCAGTCGGGCAGCCATCCCCTTGGCCTTGGGCACCACATCGTTGGCGTAGGCCAGGCCTTCGTTGCGCAGCTTGTCCTTGTCCTGACCTGCCTTGACCGCATCGTCAAAAGCAGCCAATACCTGCTCTGGCGGCTGCACCGCGTTGATGTTGACCTTGGCAATGCGTACGCCCAGGCCATAGCGATCCAGAATGTCCTGAATCACCTTTTGTGCTTCAGCTGCAATCTGCGCCCGGCCCTCATTGAGCACGAAATCCACCTTGTTGCGCCCGACCACTTCACGAATTGCAGTTTCCGTTGCCTGCTTGACGATATCGTTGGCATTGCGGTCTGCCGCAGCATTATTGAACAGGAAAGCCTTGGGGTCTTTAACGTCGTACTGCACCGACAATTGCACATCAATGATGTTCTGGTCTGCCGTCAGCATCAGAGATTCTTCCGGCACCTTGTTCTTGGCATTGCTGCGATAGCCCACTTCGACACTGCGCAGCTCGGTGAGGTTGACGATTTCCACCTTCTCAAAAGGATAAGGAGCATGCCACTGCAGGCCCGGGTCGGTTACCCGGCTGAAACTGCCCATGCGCAACACGACGCCCTGCTCTTTGGCATCCACCACATAAAAGCCGCTACCCAGCCACAGTGCGGCCAGCACGCCAACCACCACCATGGCACCGCCCTTGAAGGCGGCCTTGGGTTCCGGTGATGGCTGGCCGCCAGCAGGAGGACGCGCGCCAAGCAATCGCGCCAGACGCTGGTTCAACTGGCGGAAAATTTCGTCTAGGTCCGGTGGGCCGTCACTGCCCTGACGCCCCCGGTTTGGATCATTCTGCGACATATTCGTCTTGTTCTTCGTGTTGGTTATCAGGTGACTGCAGACGTTCGGCAAGAGCTTCACGCAAGAGTTCCAACCCTTCTCCGGTGAGGGCGGACAACCGAACGGCCTGGATTTCATCCAGTTCATCACGCTCGATGGCTGCAGGCAACTGACGCAAATCGGTCTTGTTCCACACAATCAACTGCGGCACGGATTCTGCGCCGATTTCTGCCAGTACCTTGTTGACCTCTTCGATTTGCACATCGCGCAGTGGATTGGACGAGTCCACCACGTGCAGCAGCAAATCGGCCTGAATGGTTTCTTCCAGTGTGGCGCGGAAAGCAGCAACCAGGGTATGCGGCAAATCCCGGATGAAACCAACCGTATCCGAAACGATGATGGATGTTTCGGTATTGAGAAACAGCTTGCGGCTGGTGGTGTCCAGCGTGGCAAACAACTGGTCGGCGGCATAGGCGCGTGCCTTGGTCAGCGCATTGAACAGGGTGGACTTGCCCGCATTGGTATAGCCGACAATGGAAACCGAGGCAATGCCGGTGCGCAGCCGGCCACGCCGCTGGGTATTGCGCTGCTTTTGTACCTGCGCCAGCCTTTCCTTCAGCGCCTTGACCCGGTTTCCCAGCAGGCGGCGGTCGGTCTCCAACTGACTTTCCCCCGGGCCACGCAGGCCGATACCACCCTTTTGCCGCTCCAGGTGGGTCCAGCCACGCACCAGCCGGGTGGCAATATGCGACAGCTGCGCCAGTTCCACCTGCAGCTTGCCTTCATGGCTGCGGGCACGCTGGGCAAAAATATCCAGAATCAGGCTGGTGCGGTCTATCACCCGGCACTGCAGCGCGCGTTCCAGGTTGCGTTCCTGCGCCGGCGACAGCTGATGGTTGAAGATCACCACATTGGCACCGGTTGCCCGCACCATCACGCCAACCTCTTCCACCTTGCCCTTGCCGGCAAACAGCGCGGCATCGGGCCGCTGACGCTTGCCCTGGATGATGCCGGTGACAGTTACATTGGCGGAGCGAACCAGCTCGGCACATTCGGCAACGTTTTCCTGATGATCCGGATCACCAAAATCCAGACAGACCAGCACAGCCTGGTCTCCAATATCGGGACGATCAAACACAGTATTCAAAACCGTAGAAGAAGGTTCTGCTGCAGCGGAACAGCACACTTGCAGCCGGACCTGGCATGAAAAAAGGCCGACAAACCGTGTCAGGATGACACAGCCTGGCGGCCCGTGGAGGATACAGCGCTCGGCCTGATCAGGCGTCTTGCTGATCCTGCTTCTGACCCGGATGTTCGTGCGGGATGTTTACCGGACGGGCCGGTACCACGGTGGAGATGGCGTGCTTGTATACCATCTGGGTCACCGTGTTTTTCAACAGCACGACGTATTGGTCAAAAGACTCGACCTGACCCTGCAGCTTGATGCCGTTAACCAGATAAATGGAAACCGGCACATGTTCCTTGCGCAGAATATTCAGGAACGGGTCTTGTAACATTTGCCCTTTAGAGCTCATTCGTTTTCTCCGAATCGTTGATTGTTGTATTAAGTAATCTTTTAAACCCGGCTGGCATGCTTATTTTTAGCAGAAAAAAACCCAGCCTACTATTTTTTACCACTCTTGCCCCAGCGCACTTCCTTCTCGCGCCCACGCAACTTTGACATCGGTTTGGGTTTGGCTCTGGATTTTTCCTTGGATACCTCGGTATCGAAGGGGTTTTCCGAGGTCTTGTACTGCACACGCAGCGGAGTGCCCTGCAGTTTGAACACCTTGCGGAAGGTATGTTCCAGATAACGCGTATAACTTGCCGGAATCGCATCCAGTGCATTGCCATGAATCACGATGATAGGCGGATTCATGCCACCTTGGTGAGCATAACGCATCTTGGGGCGCATCAGGCCTGAACGCGGCGGAGCCTGACGTTCTACTGCAACATTCAGTACCCGCGTCAGCTTCGGCGTGGCCAGCTTCACCATGGCTGCCTGATAGGCTTCATCGATGGATTTGAACAGATCAGCCACACCACGGCCTTCGATGGCCGAGATGTAGTGGAACTTGGCAAAGTCAAGGAAGCTGATCTTGCGGGCGATATCCCGCTTGATGGTTTCCTTTTGTTCGAAATCCAGGTTGTCCCACTTGTTGACCGCCACCACCAGCGCCCGGCCTGCCTCAAGGGCGAAACCGGCAATGGTGGCATCCTGCTCGGAAATATCCAGCTGCGCATCCAGCACCAATACCGCGACGTTGGCGTCTTCAATCGCCTTCATGGTCTTGATGACGGAAAACTTTTCGATGGCCTCGTTCACCTTGCCGCGACGCCGCACACCGGCAGTATCGATAATGGTGTATGTATGGCCTTCGCGCTCGAAATCAATATAGATACTGTCACGGGTAGTGCCGGCCTGGTCGAAGGCAATGACGCGCTCTTCACCCAGAATGGCATTCACCAGCGTGGACTTTCCCACATTGGGGCGGCCAATGACGGCAAATTTCGGATGATAGCGGTCTTCTTCTTCCACCTCCTCCGGGAAATCCTCCAGCACCATCTCCATCAGCTCGCGCACACCATCGCCGTGAGCAGCGGAAATCACCAGCGGCTGGCCCAGTGCCAGTTCGTGGAATTCGGCACCGGCAATGGCATGACTGATGCCTTCGGCCTTGTTGACCACCAGAAAGACCGGTCGGTCGATCTGGCGCAGGCGGTTGGCAATAATCTTGTCCTGCGGGGTGATGCCGGTGCGACCATCCACCAGAAACACCACGGCATCGGCTTCATCCACGGCCTGGAGGGTCTGCTTGGCCATCTCGAACAGGATGCCTTCATCGACCACGGGTTCAAAACCACCGGTGTCCACCACCAGATACGGTTTTTCCCCCACACGACCATGGCCGTAGTGGCGATCGCGGGTCAGGCCGGGCTGGTCGGCGACCAGGGCGTCACGGCTGCGGGTGAGCCGGTTGAAAAGGGTCGACTTGCCCACATTGGGGCGGCCGACCAGCGCTACGGTTGGTTTCATGGTTACAGCTTTTACTCAATCGACAGCAGCGACAGGCGACCATTCTGCCCCTGCACCAGGGCAGAAGAGCCCAGGGAGACGGGCTGGGCGATGGTACCTTCGCTGCCTAGTTTCACACGGCCCACCAGACTGCCGTTCTCGTTGGACAGCAGGTGGCCATAGCCTTCGCCATCGATCACCAGAACAAAACGCCCGAGCATGGCGGGGCCAGATACATTACGGAATTTCAGTGCGTCGGTTTTCCACAGATTGCGACCGGTGGTGCGATCATACGCCCACACCGAACCATCCTCTGCAGTGACATACAGCTTGCCGGCATCCAGTGCCACACCACGGCTGGATGACAGCTCTCTTGCCCACATCAGGCTGCCGGTTTTGGCGTCGAAGCAGGCTACACGGCCCTGGTAGGCCACGCTGCAAACCTGGCCGCCATCGTAAACCGGGCGGCTGGTAATGTCGGTAATACGCTCAAGCTCGGTAGCACCGCGCGGGTTGGCAACCACGCCTTCCCACAGGGTATTGCCGTTGGCCGGGCTGATGATGTCGAGTTTGCCGCCAGGCAGACCAACCATGACAGCCTCATTACCCACAGCCTGCATCGAGCCGGTATTGCGCACCAGCAACTGCGGCTGCGTGCGTGCTACCGACCATTGCTGCTTGCCATCGGCCAGGCTAAAGCCCGTCAGACGGCCATCATTGCTGCGCACCACCACCATGCCGGCGGCCACTTGCGGGGCTTCCAGCGCCACGCTGGTGAGGGTTTGCTCCCACAGCGTCTTGCCACTGCTACGCTCAACGGCAAGCAGTTTGCCGTCCTGGGTTCCAACAATCACGGTGTCGCCGGCAGCAGCTACGCCAGTGGACAGTTCACGCTTGAGGGAAACTTCGGTGCTGACGCGGCCGGACAGGGCATCCACAGTGCGGATGCGACCGGAAGCATCTGCAGAGACCACATTACCGTTGGTATACACCGGGGAAAAGGCATTGCCGGATGCAGCCTGCGACAGGCTCCACTTCACATTCAGGGCCTGGATGGGCTTGATGGCCGCCAGCGGTGTGGGTTTTGCAGCGGAAGAACTTTCAAACCAGCTGGCGCAGCCGGCCAGCAGGAACGAGGAAAGAACAGCAGTAACCAGCAATTGGCGGCGCATCAATTAACCTCCCAGTGCGTCGAGTTTGGTCTGAATGAACTGGCGGTTCGGCGATTCCCCCACCAGCTTGGCCAGGGCGGCCTTGTATGCATCACGCGCAGCAGCCTTGTCACCCTTACTAGCCTGCACATCGCCCTTCAAATCAAGGAACAGTGCATCAAATGCGCTAGGGTGGGCCTGACCAAGTTCTGCAATGGCGGCATCGTAATGCTTCTGATCCAACTGGATGGTAGCCAGACGCAGGTGCGCCACGGCAACCATGGACTCATCCTTCACATTCTGCACCACCCAGCCAAGCTGGGTCTGGGCTGTGGCCAGATCGTTCTTTTCAAACGCAAGCTTGGCAGCCAGCAAGGCGGCATCCGCGGCATAAGCCGTGCCGGCATAGTCGGACTGCAGCAATGCTGCTGCCGACTTCAGCTTGGCTACATCCTGCGACTGGGCAGCCTGCTCCACATCGGCAAACACCACGGCAGCCTTGCTGGCCTGCGCTGCCTGATAGTAGCCATAACCCTTGTAGCCAAGATAGGCCACGCTGATGGCCAGCACCGCACCACCAATCAGTTTGCCCCACTGCTGCCAGAAGGCCTTCATGGAGTCGATCTGTTCCTGTTCCTGCAAGTCATACGCCATTGCGCACCCCCCTTATATCAAGCCTTGATCGCGGCAATGGTCGCGGCTACCTGGTCCAACGCCACGGTTTGCTGTGCCGCTTCGGCACGCATGGGCTTGACCACGGCCTGACCTGCCGCCATTTCGTTTTCTCCGATGATGACGGCAAATTCGGCACCGCTGCCATCGGCCTTTTTCATTTGCGACTTGAAGCTGCCTTCACCCAGGTGCTGGATGACGGACAGGCCGGCATGGCGCAACTGCTGCGCCAGTTTCATCGCATACATGGCTGCGCCTTCGCCCTGCTGCACGATATAAACGTCCACGCTGCGTGCCGCTGGCAGCAGGCCCTTGTCCTGCAACAGCAGCAATACGCGCTCCAGGCCCATGCCAAAACCGATGCCCGGTGCAGGCTTGCCACCCAGTTGTTCAATCAGGCCATCGTAACGGCCACCGGCACATACCGTGCCTTGCGCGCCCAGTTCGGTGGTGACCCACTCGAACACCGACTGGTTGTAGTAATCGAGGCCACGTACCAGGCGCGGGTTTTCGACAAAGTCGATGCCCAGTGCGCCAATCATGGCCTTCCAGCCTTCGTAATGAACGCGAGAGGCCTCGCCCAGATAATCGGACAGGCGCGGCGCATTGTCAGCCATTTCCTGCAAAGCCGGATTTTTGGTATCCAGCACGCGCAGCGGATTGGTGTACAGGCGGCGCTTGCCGTCTTCATCCAGAATGTCGACAAAGCCTTCCAGATAGGCAATCAGTGCCTGGCGATGGGCGGCACGTTCTTCAGTGTTGCCCAGCGAGTTGATTTCCAGACGTACGTACTGGCTCAGACCCAGGCGCTGCCACAGGTCGGCGGTCATGGCGATGATTTCGGCATCGATGTCCGGGCCGGCAAATCCCAGGGCTTCGATACCCATCTGGTGGAACTGGCGATAGCGGCCTTTTTGCGGCTTTTCGTGGCGGAACATCGGGCCCATGTACCACAGCTTCTGCGTGGTGTTGTACAGCAGGGTGTGTTCCACCACCGCGCGCAGCGTGCCAGCCGTGCCCTCTGGACGCAGGGTCAGGCTGTCGCCATTGAGGCTGTCGACAAAGGTGTACATTTCCTTTTCGACCACATCGGTCACTTCGCCAATAGCCCGCACAAACAGGGGTGTGGTTTCCACAATCGGGGTGCGGATGTTCTGATAGCCATAGTCGGCCAGCAGCTTGCGCAGTACGCCTTCAAAGTATTCCCATTGGTACGACTCGGCGGGCAGTACATCATTCATGCCCTTGATTGCCTGCAATTTTTGCGCCATGTGATATTTTTTCTTGCTATTCGGTTGATCTTGCCGCCACGCGGCCGCTTGTGGCCTCAGCGTTGCGCGACAATCGGAATGGTCCGGCTGGCCGCCGCTTCGCGACGTTTGCTACCGCCTTCGCCAAACCGGCTGTGAACATAGTTGTCCACCAGCGCCTTGAATTCCGCCGCGATATTGTCGCCCTTCAGGGTGACATCCTTCTGGCCATCCACATAAACCGGAGCTACCGGAACTTCACCCGTACCGGGCAGGGAAATGCCGATATCAGCCAGCTTGCTCTCGCCAGGGCCATTCACCACACAGCCCATCACCGCCACCTTCATGTCTTCCACTCCCGGATACTGCAAGCGCCAGATGGGCATCTGCTCGCGCAGATAGCTCTGGATCTGGTCGGCCAGCTCCTGGAAGAAGGTGCTGGTGGTACGGCCACAACCGGGGCAGGCGGTAACCAGCGGGGTGAAGCTGCGCAGCCCCATGGTTTGCAACAGTTCCTGTGCCACCACCACTTCGCGGGTACGCGCTTCACCCGGCTGCGGGGTCAGCGAAATACGGATGGTGTCGCCAATGCCTTCCTGCAACAGGATGGCCAGCGCCGCCGAGGAGGCCACGATGCCCTTGCTGCCCATGCCGGCTTCAGTCAGGCCCAGATGCAGCGGAAAATCGCAGCGGCTGCCCAGATCACGATAAACGGTGATCAGGTCCTGCACATTGCTGACCTTGCACGACAGCAGGATGTTGTCCGCCGGCAGGCCCAGTTCCATCGCCTTGTCAGCCGATTCCAGCGCCGACACGATCAGCGCTTCGCGCATCACCAGTTCTAGCGGCAGCGGTTGCGGCTTGCTGTTGTTGGCATCCAGCATGCGGGCCAGCAAGGCCTGATCCAGGCTGCCCCAGTTGACACCGATGCGCACCGGCTTGTTCAGCTCGGCCGCGGTACGGATCATGTAGGCAAACTTTTCGTCGCCCTTGGCCCCCTTGCCGACATTGCCGGGATTGATACGGTACTTGGCCAGGGCGCGGGCACAGTCGGGGTATTCCTTGAGCAGGCGCTCGCCATTGAAATGGAAATCGCCCACCAGCGGGACATCACAGCCCATATCGTCCAGGCGTTGGCGGATTTCCGCCACGCGCGCAGCTGCTTCCGGCGAATTGACCGTAATGCGTACCAGCTCGGAGCCGGCCTGGGACAACTGGTAAACCTGTTCTACGGTGGCGATGGCATCTGCCGTGTCGGTATTGGTCATGGACTGCACCACAACCGGTGCATCCGAGCCAACCATGACATGCCCCACACGTACCTGACGGGTGGGGCGTCGCGCGATATTCACGCTATTCATGCAACAATCCGCATTTACTTGAGTTCAATTTTGGCGGTAGTACCGCGAATCTTGTCCGTCAGATCGACGGCCTGTCCGTTAAAGCTCAACTGCACCTGCGCCGCATTGCCGATTTTCAGCTGGAACGGCGGTGTTCCGCTCAATTCCTTGCTGGCACCGGCTTCCAGGGTACCAAACTGCAGCTTTTTACCGTTGGCATCCACCACGGAAATCCAGGCGGCCTGATGCGCGCTGAGGGTAAGCCTGCCACTGCCTTGCTCTGCCGGTACGGCCGCACTGGCGGCTGTCTTGCTGACAACAGGCGAAACTGCAGCCGGTACACTGGCGCTCACCACCGACGCGGCAGCCACCACAGGTTTTTCCACCTCAGCAAGCGGCACGCTTGCCGTGCTGCTCTGGCCAACTGCCGCCGAGGCTGCCTGTTCAGTCAGCATGGGTTGCAGCGTTGGGCTAGTTGCAGCCACCGGTTTATCCGGTCGGCCAGCGAACCAGGCCGCCACGGCGATGACCACCACGGCTAAAGCCAGCAGTCCCAGCCATTTGCCAGCCTTGCTGCCAGCAGCAGCCGGGGACGAAACACGCGACAGGGTCTGTGCCGTGCCAGAAGGCTCGGCTTGGTGTTCATGCTTGACGAGGTTGACCACGTCATTGACTGCCGACGGAAAATGCTGCTCCAGCCTGGCCATCAGCGGTTCCGGATCAACCCGGAGAAAGCGCGCGTAATTCCGGACAAAACCACGGACAAACGTTGCACCCGGCAATTGCTGGAAGTCATCATGTTCAATGGCTTCCAGTTGCCGGATGGACAGCTTCAGCCGGTCTGCCACTTCCCCCAGACTCATGCCGGCACGCTCGCGCTCTGCTTTCAACGCAGAGCCGACACCCAGGTCGGCAGGCTGGCCATTTGCGTCCTGTTCCATCTTCAGCTTCCGCTTAACAACAGTTGTGTTTCTCTGGAGTCCGGGTATCGGTTCTTCAACATGGCGGAATACTCCGCCTCATGCGCCCGGTCCCCCCCTTTTCTGGCAATCTGCACGCCCAGCCACAATACATCGGCCCCCAATGGCGCGTTGCCTGCCGCCTGCTGCAGGCGAGAGAAATAAAAGGACGCCAGCTTGGCATTGCCCAGCTCCAGATGCAAGGCTGCCAGTTCACGCAACGCAGGTAAATAATTGGGAACAAGCCGCAAAGCCGTCAGCAGATAGTCATTGGCCTGGGTCGTTTCACCCAGTTTTACACTGCAACGGCCCATGTTCAGATAGGCCGTTTGTGGTGTCTGATACAGCGGATTGCCGATTGCCTTGGCCAGATAATCCATGGCCTGTCGTGGGCGGTCATGCTCGCACAGGAACTGGCCATAGTTGTTATTGGCTTCCGGACTGGAAGGATCGACCTGCAATGCCTTCAGAAAGTTCTGTTCCGCATCAGCATCCAGATGCATCAGATTGAAGATATAGGCACGGGTCAGGTAAGCCCCGGCAAAGCTGCCATCCGCATTGACGGCATCGTTGGCCGATTCCAGCGCAATCGGCAGATTGCCGAGGGAAGCATATTCGACGGCCAGCTGGCTGCGGATTTCCGCCAGTTTCCGGTTGGCCGGAGCGGCGAATGAGGCACAGGAATACGCCAACAGGCTCACTGCCATCCACACTCGCCACTTGATCATTCGTCGTTCTCCTGAGCGATCTGCATCCATTTGACCTGACGGCGGGTCTTGTCCATCACCTGCCCTGCCAGTTGCCCACATGCGGCATCGATATCGTCGCCACGGGTTTTCCTTACGGTAACCACGTAGCCCTGCTCCTGCAACATTTCCCGAAAAATCCGGATTGCATTATTACTGGAGCGATCGTACCCCGAATTCGGGAAAGGGTTAAACGGAATCAGGTTGAACTTGCACGGAACATCCCGCACCAGTTCCAGCAACTGGCGTGCGTGCTCTGGCCGGTCGTTGATGCCGTCCAGCATCACATACTCAAAGGTGATGAAATCGCGCGGGGCCTTTTCCAGATAACGCTGGCAGGCCGCCATCAATTCCTTCAGGGGGTATTTCTTGTTGATGGGGACGATTTCATCGCGAATGGCATCATTCGGTGCATGCAGGCTGACAGCCAGCGCAACCGGACAGGCTTCGCGCAGACGATCCATCTGCGGCACCAGGCCGGAGGTAGACAGCGTCACGCGACGGCGGCTCAGGCCGTAGCCGTGATCGTCCAGCATGATTTGCAGGGCGCTGACCACATTGTCGAAGTTGGCCAGCGGCTCGCCCATGCCCATCATCACGACATTGGACACCACACGTTCATTCTTCGGGGTAATCCCCATGGCCTTGTTGGCCCACCACAGCTGGCCGATGATTTCGGCAGTGCTGAGATTGCGGTTGAAACCCTGGCGGCCGGTGGAGCAGAAAGTACACTCCAGCGCGCAACCCACCTGGGATGACACGCACAAGGTGCCGCGGTCGTCTTCCGGAATGAACACGGTTTCCACACCGTTGCCGGTGCCGACGTCAAGCAGCCACTTGCGGGTACCATCACTGGACGCCTGCCCGGTCATCAGCGACGGCACGCGCACCTCGGCACGCTCGTGCAGTTTGGCACGCAGGCTTTTGGCCAGGTCGGTCATCGCGTCGAAATCGTCTTCGCCCATCTGGTGCATCCAGCGCATCACCTGTTTGGCACGGAAGGGTTTTTCACCCATGGCGGCAAAGTGTTCGGTCAGCTGGTCCAGATTGAAGTCGAGCAGGTTGGTTTTCATGCAGTCCTCGGTAAAACAGCGGCAGCCACAGGGCTGCCGCCAGATACATCCATTACGGCAAATCGAGATTAACGGGAGTAGATCTCGGAAGCGGCAAAGAAGTAAGCCACTTCGATGGCAGCGTTTTCAGCGCTGTCGGAGCCGTGTACGGCGTTAGCGTCGATCGATTCGGCGAAGTCGGCGCGGATGGTGCCGGCGTCAGCCTTTTTCGGGTCGGTGGCGCCCATCAGTTCGCGGTTCTTGGCGACGGCGTTTTCGCCTTCCAGAGCCTGGATCATCACCGGGCCGGAAACCATGAAGTCAACCAGGTCCTTGAAGAAAGGACGTTCTTTGTGTACCGCGTAGAAGCCTTCGGCTTCAGCGCGGGACAGTTGCTTCAGCTTGGCAGCAACCACTTTCAGACCGGCGGATTCGAAACGGTCGTAGATCTTGCCAATCACGTTCTTGGCGACGGCATCCGGCTTAACGATGGACAGGGTACGTTCAATTGCCATAAAAATCTCCCAAATACTCCCAAATAACAGAACAAGTGGCTAAACTAGGCTTTAGTTTATCCACTCGGGTTACGCAATTCTGAGGAACCCGATATTTTACCAGCCTTTTCAAGCCTCTGCTGCATAAAAATTCAAGGCCATGACAGAACAAAATCAAGGGCAGGACCCCGGCACCGGGCCGGATGAAAAAGACCTCAACAGCAAGCTGAAAAAGCGCCTGGCAATTGCCGGCGGCCTGGTTGCCGTGGCACTGGCGGCCATACCGGTGCTGGATGGCATGAAAAAGCCCAAGGTGGAAATGACTGCCAGCACACCGGCAGGCAGCTCTGGCAAGATCGTCAACCCGAGTTCTACTCCAGCGGCAGAGGCTCCCGTACCGGAAGCTACCCCGGCCAGCGCTCCGGTGGTGGAGGCCAGCGCACCGCTGACAGATGCCGGTACATCGCCTTCGCCTGCCGCACCCCTTGCAGCCCCCCCGCAGACCCCGGATGTCAGCAAGACACCTGCAGTTGCCAGTGCCAAGCCGGTATCACCACCAGTTTCCCACGTACCCGCCAGCAAGCCAGCGGCAAAAGCTGCCGCCGGCACCGGTACAACAAGCCCAGCAGCAGCCCCCGTGGCCACACCACATAGCGTAGCCAGCAAGCCGGCCCCGGCAGCCGCAGCGCCACAGCCCACCGCCGCCACAGTAGCCACCGCGGAGAGCACACCGCTGGTGCAGAGTGTGCCGCCGGTGAAAGCCAAGCCGGAAGGCAGTTCACTGGGCTACAAACTACAGCTGGGCCTGTTTTCCAGTACCAGCAATGCAGAAAAACTGGTGAAAGAGCTGAAAGCCAAGGGCATTGAAGCCCATACCGAAACTCGCGTCCAGCTGGGCCCGTTCAAGAACCGGGCCGAAGCCGACGAGGCCATGGCCAAGCTGCGCAGTCTGGGCTACACCCCGCTGCTGGCTCCCGCCGGACAGTAATTGCACCAGACAGCACACCGGCCCGCCCTTGAACAAGGCGGGCCTTTTGTTTGCCCCGATGAAAAAAAGGCAGCCACGGCTGCCTGAAGGTCGATCAGAGGATGCAAACCATGTCCGGAGCACGAGAAGCCAGGCGTTGAGCGCGGCTCCTCCTGCTGCCGCTCACCCCAGGGTCGGCATGGCAAACTCAGCGCTCTGCACCTGCCCTGCCGGCCAGCGGCTGGTAATGGCCTTCATGCGGGTGTAAAAACGCACGCCTTCCGGGCCGTGCATGTGATGGTCGCCAAACAGCGAGGCTTTCCAGCCGCCAAAGCTGTGGAAGGCCATGGGCACCGGAATCGGCACATTGATGCCCACCATGCCCACCTGGATGCGATGGGCAAATTCGCGCGCCGCGCCGCCGTTACGGGTAAAGATGGCCGTACCATTACCATAGGCATGCTGGTTGATCAGTTTTACTGCCGCCTCCAGACTGTCCACCCGCAGCACGGCCAGCACCGGGCCGAAGATTTCTTCCTGATAAATGGTCATCTCTGGCGTGACATGATCGAACAGCGTGCCGCCGATGAAGAAGCCTTCCTCGCAGCCCGGCACCACCAGGCCACGACCATCCACCACCAGTTGTGCGCCTTGAGCCACGCCCTGGGCGATATAACCGCTCACCTTGTCCAGATGCTGGCGTGTTACCAGCGGGCCCATTTCGGCCTTGGGGTCGGTACCGACATTGATGCGCAGCTGACGGGTACGCTCGGCCAGCCGTGCCACCAGCGTGTCTGCCACCTCACCCACCGCCACGGCAACGGAAATGGCCATGCAGCGCTCACCGGCCGAACCATAGGCCGCACCCATCAGCGCTTCGATGGTCATGTCCAGGTCGGCATCCGGTAGTACCACCATGTGGTTCTTGGCCCCGCCCAGCGCCTGCACCCGCTTGCCGTGTGCGGCACCGGTTTCATAAATGTAGCGGGCAATCGGGGTGGAGCCGACAAAGCTGACCGCAGCCACATCCGGATGGGTGAGCAGGCCGTCCACCGCCAGCTTGTCGCCTTGCAGCACATTGAACACGCCATCCGGCAGCCCGGCTTCCTTCAGCCATTCGGCAATCAGCAAGGGGGCGGACGGGTCGCGCTCGGACGGTTTGAGGATGAAGGTATTACCGCAGGCCAGCGCCACCGGGAACATCCACATCGGCACCATGGCCGGGAAGTTGAACGGTGTGATGCCGGCCACCACGCCCAGCGGCTGGCGCATGGTCCAGGCATCCACGCCGGTGGCTACCTGCTCGGTATATTCGCCCTTGAGCAATTGTGGAATGCCGCAGGCGAATTCCACCACCTCCAGCCCGCGCTGCACTTCGCCCAGAGCGTCGGATTCCACCTTGCCGTGTTCGCTGGAAATCACTGCCGCCAGTTCGCGCTGGCGCTCCTCCAGAATGCTTTTGAAACGGAACAGGACACGTGAGCGCTTGAGCGGGGACAGTGCCGCCCAGGCCGGAAAGGCGGCATGGGCGGCGGCTACGGCGGCAGCGACATCTTGCTGCTCGGCCAGTATCACTTCAGCCTGCGGCCGGCCCAGTGCCGGGTTGAACACGGCAGCATGGCGTTGTGCGGCACCAGCAGTACGCTGGCCATTGATGAAATGCGGAATCTGCAACATGGTTTCTCCTTGCGCCGGGCCAGCCGGGGGCCTGCCGGTCAATAGACGGCATCAAAATGATTTGAGGGGTAGCTTTGTTAGGTGCAGCCCGGCCCATGAGGCAGGCCGGGCTGCGCGGTTTCAATCAGGCAGCTGCAACAGCCATTCGTGCTGCGGGTCGTTGTGGAAGGACCACTGGCGCTTGGGCCCAGCCATCACGTTGAGGTAATAGGACTGGTAGCCATAGGGCACACATACCGGGTGATAACCACGCGGCACCATCATTACATCGTGGTTTTCCACCGCGTGGGATATGTCCAGGCTGCGGTCGTCGGTATACACGCGCTGGAAGGCAAAGCCCTGCGGCGGGTCGATGCGGTGGTAATAGGTTTCTTCCAGTGCGCTCTCCACTGGCAGATTGTCCAGATCGTGCTTGTGCGGCGGGTAGCTGGAAGAATGGCCGGACGGGGTGATCACCTCCACCACCAAGAGGCCGTCGGCCGGCTCGGTCTGCGGCAGGATGTCAGTCACATAGCGGGTGTTGGCCCCCTTGCCGCGCACGCTGCGCTGCATGCTGGCAGGTGCAATCAACCGTACTTCGCGCCCCGGCTGGCCGGGTGCCGAGCACAAGGCCACTTCGGCCGGCGTCAGTGCGGTGATGGTAAGAGGCTCTCCGGCCGGGACATACACCGCCCACGGGGCCAGGTCGTCAAATACGCTGCTGCGCTCGCCCAGACTGTCCCAGTGCTGCGCCCCGGCCTGCACGGCCACCTTGCCGGTCAGCACCACCAGACAGCATTCGCGCCCGGCATCCTGCCAGCTTTCCTGTTCGCCCACATCCAGTCGCACGGCGCGGAAACCCACATGCTGCCAACCTGCGCTTTGCGGGGTGATGTCGGCAATTTCGCGTCCCTTGCCTGCCTTGACCAACAAGCTCATGCCACATTCCTTTCCTGCCGATTGATGGCCGCCACCAGCGATGACAGTGTGCGATAGCCCTTGTCGGCGTATTCATAGCTGGGCGCGACGACCGGGTCCTGCTCGGCCTCCACCACCAGCCAGCCCTGATAACCGTGAACCGCCAGAACATGCAAAATGGCGGCAAAGTCGATGCAGCCATCGCCCGGCACGGTAAACGCCCCGTTGATCACCGCCTGCAGGAAACTCCAGTTGCCGTTCCAGGCCTGTTTCACCACTTGCGGGCGCACATCCTTGCAATGCACATGCACCACGCGGGCAATATGCTTGTTCAGCACGGCCAGCGCATCGCCCCCGGCAAAGGTGATGTGACCGGTATCAAACAGCAGACCGACTTCCGGGCCGGTCACCGCCATCAATTGGTCGATATCCTGCGCGGTTTCGACATAGGCCCCCATATGGTGGTGGTAGGCCAGGGTAATGCCGCGTGATTGCAGATGGCGGGCAAATTCGTTCAGCCGCGCGCCATAGGCCAGCCACTGCTGCGGGCTGCTAAAGCGCGGGCGCTTGTACAAGGGCTGGGGCTGGCCCTGGATGGCGCTGGCCACCTCGCCATACACCATCACCTTGCAGCCGTTTTGCACCAGCAGTTGCAGATGCGGCTCCACGCGGCGGATTTCCTCTTCCACGCTGCTTTCCGCCAGATAACCGGAATGCCAGCCGGAAACGCACTCTACGCCGTAAGGCTGCAGTACGGCCGCCAGCGTTTGCGGGTCGCGCGGAAACTTGTTGCCCAGCTCGAAACCCTGATAACCGATGCGCGCACCTTCGCGCAAAATGGTGTCCAGCGTCACCTCACCGCCCAGCGAGGGCAGGTCGTCATTGCACCAGGAAATGGGGTTGATGCCGATTTTTACCTTGAATGGCTTGCTCATTATTGTTCTCCCGGGTGCTCAGCGCGGCTGGCGACGGCTGCGCCAGATGTCGATCAGGGTTTCAAAATTGCCACGGGCGGCAGCAATCAGCCCGGCGTCGTCCAGTTCGCCGGCCAGCCAGCGTTGTGACGGTTCGTGGAACAGCGTGCGTCCCACCATGAAACCACGGCAGCTGCGGCTGGCTGCCGCATCGGCAAAGCCCTGACGCAGCACATCGACGGCCGCATGCAGGCCCAGCAGCACCACGCCACGGCAGTAAGGGTCGCGCTCAGCCAGCAGCGCATCCACCGCCTGCCATTGCGCGGCCGACATGGATTCCAGCTTCCACCACTCCGGATAGATGCCCAGGTTGTAGAAGCGCTTGAGTGCGCGCAGCACGGTATCCGGCTGTTGCGGCAGTTTTTTCGACGGAATCACTTCCAGCAGCAGCTCGTGGCCACTCAGTTGCGCTGCCTCGTAAATGGCGCGCACCTGGGCTTCCTGCTCCAGCCGGTTTTCCAGCGTGTCGTCCGGGTGGTACTGCACCAGACATTTGATGATGTGTTCCTGCGGCCAGCTTTCCAGCCGTGCAGTGGCGGTGCGGCCACGGTCGAATTCCAGCGGGTTGGAACCGGGCAGTTCCACCGGACGGCCTATCCACCAGCCGCGACCGGTGGCGGCATACATGGCGTCCTCGCCGTAGCGGTCATCCACCAGAATGCCGATATGGCCTTGCAGTTGCAGTGCGCTTTCGGTTTGCGCCACGGCATCCACCAACAGGCACTTGAGCACGGAAATGCGCGCCTCGTCCGCCCCGCTTTGCCGCGCCAGCTCGAAAAACTGGTTGCGGTGGTCGAAGGCAAACACGCACAGGTCATCCCATTGCTTGCGCTTGATGCTGACCCGGTGCAGGCGGCTGAGCGTGGCATCGTCACCCGGTCGCAGCGGTGTCTGTTCCAGACCGAGGAAGTAATCCAGTTCGGCCGGGGTGGGCATGGCTGGCGAGCAGCCATGGCGCGACACCACCAGCGCACCGCAGGCATTGGCGCGGGTGCAGCACCAGCCATAGTCACGGCCATGCAGCCAGCCGGACAAGAAGCCGGACAGAAAGGCATCGCCCGCGCCCAGTACATTCATCACTTCCACCTGCGCGCCCTTGACCGAGAACGCATCCTCAATGCGCGCCGGGATGGCCGCCGGAATGACTGCGCAGCCCAGCGGGCCACGCTTCACCACCAGGGTGGCCTGCGGAGCCAGCTGGCGCAGGGTAGCCAGGCTGGTGAGCAAATCGTCCGAGCCCCCGGCGATATTGATTTCTTCTTCGGTGCCGACAATCAAGTCGAACAGCGGCAGTACCGATTGCAAATGCGCGGTCACACCATCGCTGGCGATATAGCGCTCCTCGCCATTGCCACGGCCGGTAATGCCCCACAGCACCGGGCGATAGTCGATATCCAGCACGGTACGCACATCATGCTTTCGTGCCAGCGCCAGCGCCTTGCGGCTGGCGGCATTCACCTTGGCGGTGGAAAAGTGGGTGCCGGTAATCAGCAGCGCCTTGCTGGAGGCAATGAAGTCTTCATTGATATCCGCTTCTTCCAGCGCCATGTCGGCACAGTTTTCACGGTAAAACAGCAGGGGGAAGGTATCGCGGTCCTTGATGCCCAACAGCACCAGCGCGGTAAGCCGCTCCGGGTCCACCTTCACCTGGCTGACATCACAGCCTTCGGCGGACAGGGTGTCCAGCAGGTAGCGGCCCATGTGTTCGTCGCCCACACGGGACAGCATGGCGGACTTCAGGCCCAGCCTGGCAGTACCGAAAGCGATGTTGGCGGAGGAGCCGCCCAGATAGCGGGCAAAGCTGCTGGCGTCTTCCAGCCGGGCTCCCAGTTGGCGGGCATACAAGTCGATGGCCAGTCTGCCCAGGCAGATCAGGTCCAGCGGTCGGTCGGCAGCAAAATGGGTGGTGTTTTGCATGATGTGCATTCTTTGTCTCGTTGAGTGACTGTCCGCCGCTGCGGCCCGCCTCCACCCGCCCGGGGAAGTGCGCCGTCAGCCATATCGGTGAAGTCCAGCATAAATCGGCGGCCTGGCGAATGCAACTTTTTTTTCGTATTTATTTTCTAATAGAAATTATTTTCCGAAAAATGTTTTTGTAGCGCGCCGGTTTCACTCTAAAATGACGCCATCCACATTGCCGAACATTCCTGCCATGACCAAGGAAATAAGCGCCGATCAGCTGATGCAACGCATCGCCGAGGAATACGAAGACCTGAGCAAGCAGCTCAAAGTGATTGCCAAATACGTAGAAGAACACCGCCAGACCCTGGTGCTGGAGCGCATTACCGACATTGCCCAAGCCTGCGAGGTGCAACCTTCCGCCATCGTGCGTTTTGCCCAGCGCTTTGGCTTCAGCGGCTTTTCCGACATGCAGACGGTGTTCCGCGATGCCTTTGCCCCGGCCGGGGGCAATGTCAACAATTACCAGAAGCGCATCCGCAGCGTGATTGCCACGCAGGACACGCCACTGAGCAATACCCAGGTGACGCAGAACTTCATCACTGCCTGCCAGCAAGGGCTGGATGACCTGTCCCAGGCGCTGGACCCGGCCGCCATCGACAAGGCGGTGGAACTGCTGGTGAAGGCGGACAATATCTATGTGGTGGCGGTGCGGCGCATGTTTCCGATTGCCAGCTATATCAGCTATGCCTTGCAGCACACGGCCAAGCGGGTGCATCTGGTTTCCGGCCTGGGTGGCATGTACCACGACCAGATCCGCAGCATCCGCGAAAACGACCTGATGATCGCCATCAGCTTCCAGCCCTATGGCAAGGAAACCCGCTACTGCGCGCGCGTGGCCGGACAAAACAAGGCAAAACAGCTGGTGATTACCGACAGCCAGTTAAGCCCGCTGGCACGCAATGCCGACGCGGTGCTGACGGTAAAAGAGGGCACCGCGTTTTCCTTCCGCTCGCTCACCAGCACCATCAGCCTGTGTCAGGCCTTGTTCATTGCCCTGTCTTACCGGCTGGAACTGGTGATTGAAGAGACCCGCGACGCCGGGGCTTACGACGACTGACCAGCAAGGACGACATGATCAGTCCCGCGCCGGTCAGCTGACTGGCGCTCATGCTGCTGCCAAACCACCACCAGGCCAGGATAGCGGTCCACACCGGCTCCAGCAGCAGGATGAAGGCCGAACGCTGCATCGGCACCCGCGCCTGCGCCCAGCCTTGCAGGAAGAAGCGGCCACAGGTGGCCAGCAGGATGCTTACCAGCAGCCAGGCCATCAGCTCACCGCTCAGCCGGGATGGCCAGTGCTCCACCAGCACACTGCCGACCAAACCGGCCACACCGGCCAGCAGCAGCTGCAAGGCGGTCAGGCTCAATGCCGGTGCCTTCGCCCCAGCCCTGCCATTCAGATTGAGAAATACCGACATCGCCACGGCCGAAGCCAGAAACAGGCTGTCGGCCGCACCCAGCTGCCAGCCACCATGCAAGGCCATGGCTGCCACACCCAACGCTGCCAGCGGCATGGCCCACAAGGTTTGCGCCAGCAGCACGGTGCCAAACATCAGCCGCGCCAGCACTGGTGCCAGCACCACGCCCAGGCTGCCGATGAAGGCCCCCACGCCCAGGTTATTGCTTTGCTGCAAGGCCAGCATCCACAGCACCATGGCCAAGGCCAGCATCACCGCACTCCACCAACTGCTGGCAGGCAAACGCCAAGGCAATGGCTGGGCACGCCAGCCTGCCAGCAAGGACAGCACCACACCGGCGCTGGCAAAGCGCACTCCCAGAAACAGCAGGGGCGGCATGCCGCGCAACACTTCCTTGGAACACAGCCAGCCAAAGCCGGCAATCAGGGTAACCAGCACCAGCGTGGCTTCTGCCAGACCGGGACGCACAGCTTGATTCACTCTCACAACTGGATTCGGGCGCACAACACGTTTCCGCAACAATGAAAAAACGGGAAGGCGCACCTTCCCGATCAACACCCTGCTGAGAGATTCCTGCCGCATTGCCATGCCGCATCAAGACAGCCGGGTGTGACTCCTGCGACAGTTTAACTGCTGCCACACCCGCTGCGCGATGCCGGGCTACTAGCTGCGGCGATTGCGCTGGCGGTACTGGTCCGCCACCACGGCCACCACGATGATGATGCCTTTGACGATTTCCTGGTAATAGGCGTCGATACGCAGGAAGGTGAAACCGGACGTCATGGTGCCCAGAATCAGCGCGCCGATGACGGTGCCGGTAATCTTGCCCAGGCCGCCATTGAGCGAGGTGCCACCAATCACCGCTGCGGCAATGGCATCCAGCTCATACATCATGCCCATGCCGGCCTGACCGGACACCGCCCGCGCCGACGTCACCACCCCGGCCAGCCCGGACAACAGGCCTGCCACGGTGTACACCAGGATCAAGTGACGGTTGACGTTGATGCCGGCTACCCGCGCGGCAGCGCGGTTGGCACCGATGGCGTACGTATATTTGCCGTAGCGGGTGTAGCTGAGGATGATGTGGAAGGCCAGCGCCGTCAGCAGGAAGATGATGATGGGATTGATGCCGGCACCGATGGCGGCATAGTGGTCCGACAACATGCTGATGGGTTCACCCTGGGTGTACCACTTGGCCAAACCACGGGCGGTCACCATCATGCCCAGTGTGGCGATGAAGGGCGGGATCGCCGTTTTGGCAATCACCGCGCCGTTGATCAGCCCGCACACCAGCCCCACCAGCAAGCCGGCGGCCAGCGGTGCGATTACCGGCAGGTCGGTCAGTGATGGGAATACCGCGCGGGCAAAGTCGGAAGTTTGCGCCAGACTGGCCGACACCATGGCGGTAAGTGCCACCACCGAGCCGGATGAGAGGTCGATGCCGCCCATGATGATGATCTGGGTGACGCCCACCGCGATGATGCCGATGACCGACACCTGCAGCACCATCACGATCAGTCTTTCCTTGTTGGCGATGAAGCTTTGGCCAACAAACAGCCAGCCTAATAGTTCAAATACCAGGGCCACGCCCAGCAGCACCATGAAGATGCGCGCTTCGGCGGGAAGCTTGAACCTGAACGCGCCGGACTTGGGGGATTTGCCCAGTGCTTGCGTATTGCTGATTGCCATTTTGTCTTCTCCTGCTGTTATTGTGCTTGGCTGCTCAAGCGTCTGACGCTCAACCGGCAGCCAGCGTCATGATGCTGACCTGGTCGGCATCGGCGCGATCGACAATGCCGGTCACCCGGCCCTCATGCATCACCATGATGCGGTCACTCATGCCCAGTACCTCGGGCAGCTCCGACGAAATCATGATGACGGCCACGCCCTGCCCGGCCAGCTTGCAGATCAGTTTGTGGATTTCTGCCTTGGCTCCCACGTCGATACCGCGGGTGGGTTCATCCAGAATCAGTATTTTCGGGTTGGTCAGCAGCCAGCGGCCAATCAGCACTTTTTGCTGGTTGCCACCGGACAGGTTTTCGATGCGTTCGTCCAGATTCGGCGTTTTCACCCGCAGCGTGCCGGACATGGCCGCGCACATTTCATCCAGCGCCTGCTGCCGTACGAAACCGGCCTTGAGATTGTCACCGCCCAGCACCGAGATCTGCATGTTTTCCTGAATGCTCAGGTTGAGAAAACAGCCGGTGTCCTTGCGGTCTTCGGTGAGAAAGGCCATGCCGTGCTGCATGGCCGTACGCGGCGAATCCACCGTCACCGCCTGGCCATTGATGCGGATCTGGCCGCTGCTGGCCGGGCTGACGCCAAACAGGGTTTCCGCCACATTGCTGCGGCCGGAGCCGATCAGCCCCGCCACACCCAGGATTTCCCCCTGGCGCACGGAAAAGGACACATCGTGGAATACGCCATCGAGGGTGAGGTGTTCCACTTCCAGCGCCACCTCGCCAATCGGCACGATGGTTTTGGGGAACATCTCGGTGATTTCACGCCCCACCATCATGCGGATCACTTCATCGTGGCTGAGCTGTTCCACCCGCTTGCAGCCGATGAAATGGCCATCGCGGAATACCGACACCTCGTCGGCAATCTCGAACAGCTCGTTCATCTTGTGGGTGATGTAGATGATGCCCTTGCCCTGCTCGCGCAGCATGCGCACGATGCGGAACAGGTGGGCGACTTCGTGCTCGGTCAGTGCTGAGGTGGGTTCGTCCATGATCAGCACGTCGGAGTTGTACGACACCGCACGGGCAATCTCCACCATCTGGCGGCTGGAAATGCTCAGGCTGGCCACCTTGGCTTCCGGGTCCAGATCAATCGACAGCTGGGCAAACAGCTCGCGGGTCATCTGGTACATTCTGGCGTGGTCGATCAGGCCGAAACGGTTCAGCGGCTCGCGGCGGATCCAGATATTCTCGGCAATGCTCATGAAGGGCATCAGGTTGAGTTCCTGATGAATCATGGCGATGCCGTTTTCCAGGGCATCCAGCGGCGAAGTCAGCGCGATGTCGCGACCGTGCAGGCGATAGACGCCCTGGTCCGGGATATACACCCCGGCCAGGATTTTCATCAGCGTGGACTTGCCGGCGCCGTTTTCGCCCATCAGCGCATGCACGGTACCGGCACGCAGGCGGAAGGACACATCATCCAGCGCCACCACACCGGGAAAAGCCTTGCGTACACCTTCCACTTCAATCAGCAGCGTTTCGCTGTTCACCGGCGGGTGGGACGGGGCGGCTGCCTTCGGTTTTTCCGGGGCCAGGCTCAACATGGCTTGCTCTCCTCCTTGAGTACCGGGCGACGCGCTGCTGCGGCCGCCCGCTTCAGCATTAGTTGCGCGACTGGTAGTTCTTCAAGTTGGCCGGGGTGACCAGCTCGAACGGCACCCAGATCATCGACGGCAGCTTTTCGCCACGCGACAGCTTGAGAGCGGTGTCCACCGCACCCTTGCCCTGACCGGCGGCATTCTGGAACACGGTGACTTTCAGCTCGCCGTTTTTCATCGCGGTGAGGGCATCCTGGGTGGCATCCACGCCAGCCACGATGGTTTTGTCCAGACGCTTGGCAGACTTGAGCGCCTGGATGGCACCCAGTGCCATTTCGTCGTTATTCGACACCACGGCGTCAAACTGCAGGCCGGCACTCAGCCAGTTCATCATCAGGTCGCGGCCATCGGTACGCGACCATTTGGCGGTCTGTTTTTCTACAATCTTGATGCCGTTACACGGGGCCTTGGCGATGACTTCTTCCACATCCTTGGTACGCTGGCGCGCAGCCTGGTTGGCCAGGTCGCCCATCATCACCACGATATTGCCCTTGCCCTTCATCAGGCGGCACACCTCTTTCATCTGCACGGTGCCGGATTCGGCCTCGTTGGAGCCGACAAAGGCCACCTTGGCAGGCAGAGTCTTGTCAGCCGGCATGCGGTTTACGTACACCAGCGGAATGCCGGCGCTTTGCGCCAGCTTGGTGATTTTCGGCGTGGCATCGGTATCCACCACATTGACGATGATGGCGTCCACTTTCTGGGCAATGAAGTTTTGTACCTGGCTGAGCTGACGGCCAACGTCGTTCTGCGCATCTTCAAACTGGATGTCCACACCCTTCTGGCTGCCGGCGTAGGTTTTCATGTTATTGCGCAGCACGGTGAGGAAGTTGTCGTCAAAGGCGGACATGGTCACGCCCAGTTTGGCGGCGGATGCCGGCATGGCCAGCATGGTGAGGGAAAAGAACACTGCGGAACCAGCAAGCTTGGTGATGCGTTTCATTGATGCGTCTCCTGTCCTTATGGTGTGGGTTCGATCCCGACATGCCGCCGACCGCTCATGTTGCAGTGCAATGCGATGCGCATATCGTGTTGTCGTGCAGCTAAGATAAGTGAGCGTGTTCAATATTGCAAATAAAATTTCATGCTGCATTGCACATAGAAATATTTTTCTATATTTTGCCAGATGAACCAGTTGCCCATGCTGGACAGGGTCCTGCCACAGCGCCATGCACAGCATGGCCATCCCCTTGATTTAACGGGTTTTAACCGGACACAAATGCAACAGCAAGGGCGGAAAAATGAAAAAGCCATGCCGACATGGCATGGCTACTGACTCAGCGACCAGTTGCACTGGCAACAAGCGTTTTCAGGCAACAACCGGCTGGCGCAGGCTGGCACACAAGGCGGCCAGATAGTCGTAGCCCTTCTTGGCGTATTCATAGCTGGGTGCCAGCGCCGGGTCCTGCTCGGCCTCCACCACCAGCCAGCCCCGGTAACCATGCCGTTGCAACGTGGCCAGAATGGGGGCGAAATCGATCATGCCATCACCCGGTACGGTAAACACGCCCTTGAGCACGGCATCCAGAAAGCTCCAGTTTTCTGCCTTGGCCTGTTGCATCACCGCCCGCCGTACATCCTTGCAATGCACATGCACCACCCGGTCTACATGCTTGAGCAGTTCGACATAGGCGTCGCCCCCGGCAAAAGTGATGTGGCCGGTATCAAACAGCAAGCCGACATCCGGCCCGGTGATTGACATCAGCAAGTCCAGGTCGGCACTGGTTTCGCAATAGGCACCCATGTGATGGTGATACGCCAGCGTAATGCCCCTACCCTTCAGCCAGGCAGCAAAGGCATCCAGCCGCGCGGCGTAATCCTGCCATTGCTGCTGGCTGGCAAAGCGTGGCCGTTGCGAAAGCGGCGTTTGCTGCTGCCCCTGCACCGAACCGGCCACCTCGCCATACACCAGCACCTGGCAACCATTGAACACCAGCTTGTCCACATGGGCAGTGGCCGCCACGATTTCATCTTCCACCGAGCCCTCGGCCAGATGACCGGAATGCCAGCCGGATACCACCGCCACGCCGTATTCGGCCATCTTGTCGCGCAGGGCCTGCGGGTCTTTGGGAAACTTGTTGCCCAGCTCGAAGCCGGCATAGCCGATTTCCGCGCCCTCCTGCAGACAGGTTTCCAGCGGAATATGCCCGCCCAGCTGCGGCAGGTCGTCATTGCTCCATGAAATGGGGTTGATGCCGATACGTACGTCAAATTGCTGCACTGTCTCGCTCCTTGTCTTTATATATGTTGAACGCTGGCGGCTTACTGGCGCTGACGCAGCCGGGCTTGTTCATAGTCGGCACGGGCGCTGCGTACCGCTTCGCGTTCGGACACTTCCGGAATGCCCACTTCCCACCAGCTGCCGCCTTCCGGCGTGCATTGCGGGCCATCGATGCGCAGCTGGATCAGATAACTGCGGCTGGAAGCCCGGGCGCGCACCATGGCAGCCAGCAGTTCGGCCACCGAGCCGACGGTTTCGGCCTCGGCACCCAGCGAACGGGCATTCTGGGCAAAATCGACCTGCGGGATACCATGTTCGCCATGCAGGCAGTCGGCCAGCATATTGTTGAAAGGCGCACCGCCGCAGGCCTGCTGCAAGCGGTTGATGCAGGCATAACCGGCGTTGTCCAGCAGCACCACGATGATCTTGTGACCCAGCATCACCGAGGTGGCCAGTTCATTGTTCAGCATCAAATAGCTGCCATCGCCCACCATGACGATGACTTCGCGCTCCGGCCGGGCCATCTTCACCCCCAGGCCACCGGCTACCTCGTAACCCATGCAGGAAAAGCCGTACTCCATGTGATAACCACCGGGCGTACTGGTGCGCCACAGCTTGTGCAACTCGGCCGGCAGCGTACCGGCGGCGCATACCACGATGTCGCGTTCGGCCGAATCCGCTGCCGAGGCCTGCACCGCGCCGATGGCCTCGGCATAGGTGGGCAGGCTGGCACGCGGGCTGCGCACAATCTCGTCCACCTGACGCCGCCAGCCATTGCACAGGCGCTGGCTGTGTGCGGTCCAGTCGGCATCGGCCTGCCAGCCCTCCAGCGCTGCACTCAGTGCCGCCAGCCCGACTGCAGCATCACATTGCAGGCTGTGGCCACCCCACTTGATGGCATCAAAACCATTCACATTGATGGACAGCAGCGTGGCCTGGGCATACAGCGCATGCGAGCCGGTGGTGAAATCCTGCAGCCGGCTGCCGACTGCCAGCACCAGATCCGCCTGCTCGGCCAGCTCGTTGGCGGCGGGGGAACCGGTCACACCGATGGAACCGGCCAGCAAGGGGTGATCCCAGCTCAGTGCGCCCTTGCCCGCCTGACTCTCGCCAACCGGAATACCATGTGTTTCGACAAACTGCCGTAGCGCATCCGCCCCGCCGGCGCTATACAGTACGCCGCCCCCGCAGACAATCAGCGGCCGCCTGGCCTGGCGCAGCAGACCAGCCAGAGCCGCCAGCTCGGTGGGTTCAGCTGGCGGCTGACGGAAATGGATGTCACGCTCGGCAAAGAAGGATTCTGGCCAGTCAAAGGCCTGCGCCTGCACGTCTTGCGGCAGGGCCAGCGTCACCGGGCCGCACTGGGCCGGGTCGGTGAGGGTGGCAATGGCACGCGGCAAGGCGCTCAGCAATTGGGATGGCACCACGATGCGGTCGAAGTAGCGCGATACCGGCCGCAGGCAATCCACGGCCGACACACCGCCATCCTGAAAATCTTCCACTTGCTGCAATACCGGGTCCGGTGCGCGCGAGATGAATACATCACCCGGCAACAACAGCATGGGCAGGCGGTTGACATGCGCCACCGCCGCGGCAGTAACCAGATTGGTACAACCGGGGCCGATGGAGGTGCTGATGGCCATCATGCGGCGGCGGAAATGCGCCTTGGCATAGGCGGTGGCGGCCAGTGCCATGCCCTGTTCGTTGTGGGCGCGCAAGGTGGGCAGCACCTCCTGTGCCGCCTGCAGGGCTTCGCCCAGTCCTGCCACATTGCCGTGGCCGAAAATGGCCCACACGCCGCCAAACAAGCGCTCCCGGCGGCCTTCCGGCGTGGTGACAAACTGCGCGGCCAGATAGCGCACCAGCGCCTGGGCCACGGTGAGACGTACGGTTTTCACATCCATTCTCCAGGGGGCGATGACGGCAGCTGACCGGGCGGTGCCAGCCTGTCGTCATCGAGAGTAAGGAAAAGCCTGCCACTACGATATAAGATTTGCGTCTGTTTGCAAATTATTTTTCATTTTAATTTTATTTTGAAAAACAATTTCCGCAAACTAAACCATGCTTGCTAGGGGGACAGATAGGGCGAGGCTGACATGTTCTCTGTCAGATAGAGGCGGAATTCAGCCGCCCCGATTTCCCCGCCCTGTGGCAGCACCTCCAGTGCCGTCAGCACATGCTGCAAGGCCTTGATGGCCTGGCCATCCGGGTCCTGATCGATCACCACATCCAGCAGCCCCTGCTGCAGATACTGCCGGTGGTCGTCCGACAGCTCGTGCGTTACCCAGCACACCTTGTCGTGAATGGCATAGCGGCGCAGTGCGGCTTCGATGCCGGGTGACCCCGCCCCGCTGTTGTAGATGCCGGCAATAGGCTGGCCCTGCTTGAAAGCATGGCTGACGGCGGCATAGCAGCGGTCGGCATCGTCATGGGTGGCGGTGGCCACCTGGTCACACTGCAAATGGGGAAATCCCTGCGCCAATACATCGGCACAGCCACCGGCCCGTTCCAGATGACCACGGTAATCCGGCCGGCTGGACAACAACAGCACCCGGCCCGGCTGGCGGCACAGTCGCCCCAGCAACAATCCGGCGGTGCGGCCAGCGGCGTGGTTGTCGATGCCGACATAGCGTGCCTGTGGCAGACCAGCCACATTGCTGACCACCAGTGCTACCTGCTCGCCACGCTGGGTGGCTGCTTGCAAGGCCTGCTGCACGGCTGGAGTATCCGGTGCCGCCACAATCAACCCCTGACGTGGATAGGGCCGGGGCCGCAAGGCACGCAGCATGCCGGCTTCATCCTTTTCGCCCAGGGTGTGCTGATGCACCACGACACGCCGGTCCAGCAGCAGCAATGCCTGCTGCAGCGCCTGACGCAGGCGGCGAAAGAAGGGGGAGTGGTTGTCCGGCAGCAGGATGTCGATATGAATCAGGCCATGGCGGGTGTCCGGCAGCAGTCGCGGCACCGCCAGTTCGCGCGCTGCCGCCACCACCTTGGCGCGCGCGGTGGCCGATACACTGCCCCGCTCGTTCAACACCCTATCCACCGTAGCCACGCTCACGCCGGCGGCGGCGGCAATTTCGATGAAACGGGCGGTTTTCTTGCGGCGTGGCGGCTGGCTCATGCGACTTTCCTCTGGCTTCAATCACCGTGGCAATCGGTCCACATTGACGATTTATCGTCAAATCAGCAACTGAAAAGCCTGCTTTCCTCCCCTAGAGTCAGCCTCAGCATGCCCTGCCGCAGCCCTTTTACCACAAGGCTCTAGCCGTTTGGCATTGGGTGCACTGCAACATGACGATCAGACAACACAACAAGAACTGGAGGACGACATGAAGATTGCCCTGGACCCATACATGCACCGCCACCTCAGCCTGCCGGCGCTATGCCGCAAGACGGCAGAGCTGGGTTACCGCCACCTTGAACTGTCCCCGCGCGCCGACCTGCTGCAATGGTGGGCCATGCCACGTGCCAATGGTGAACGACTGGCCGGTTTCAAGCAGGCGATGCGTGAATACGGGGTGGGTCTGGCCACGCTGCAACCGATGTATCGCTGGTCCAGCCCTTTCGAGGATGAACGCCAGGCGGCGATGAAATACTGGAAACGTGCCATCGAAATCGCGGTGGAGCTGGAATGCGACACCTTGATTTCCGAATTCGGTCGCGGTGCGTCGCCGGAGCGTTCGGTGGGACTAGGTGCCGGCATCAATACGCCAGAGCAATGCGAAGCCGCGTTCTGGCGTTCGATGGACGAGCTGGTGCCGATTTTCGAGCGCGAAGGCCTGCAGCTGTCGATCGAGCCACATCCGGAAGACTGGGTGGAAACCTTCCAGCCAGCGCTGGATATCGTGCAAGTGATTGGCTCACCCAATGTGAAGCTGTCCTATATCGCACCGCACACCTTCTATTACGGCGACGACATGGCCGCCATGCTGCGCGCCGCCGCACCAGTACTGGCTCATGTACGCGTGGCCGACACCTTCAACCACAAGGCGTCCTCCGGCCTGCGCTACATCGTCAACCCGCCGGGTGCCAATGTGCGGGTGCATCAGCATCTGGATATCGGCCAGGGAGAAATTGACTGGGATGTGTTTTTTGCCACCCTGGCCGCCATCGGGTTTGACGGTGTGCTGTCCTCCTGCGTGTTTGCCTGGGAGGAACGCGCCGACGAATCGTCGCGCTTCATGCTGAGCGAAATGCAGCGTTATCTGGACCAGTACTTTCAACAAAAGTAAGCCCCCACCCTCACCCGCAGAAAGACCACCATGAGCCACCGCATCCGTTTTGCCATCAACCGCATCAGCGCGCCACGCCTGTCCTTTCCCGACTATCTGGCCATGTGCCAACGGCTGGGCGTATCCGACATCGAAATCCGCAACGACCTCAACGGCGTGGAAATCAGCAATGGCACCCAGGCCACCCAGTTGCGTGATGCCGCCGCCGAAGCCGGCGTTACCATCTGCACCATCAATGCGCTCTACCCGTTTGATGTGTTTGATGCCGACCTGCAACAGCGCGCCGTGCAATTGGCCGCCTACGCCCGCGACTGTGGCGCGCAGGCACTGGTGATGTGCCCGCTCAACAGCCGCGATGACGCGCGCACGGCCAGCCAGCGTCAGCAGGATCTGATCCATGCGCTCAAACAGCTCAAGCCGATTCTGGACGACCACGGCATCAGCGGGCTGGTGGAGCCGCTGGGCTTCGAGGAATGTGCACTGCGCCGCAAATCAGCAGCCGTCACCGCCATTTACGCCGCCGCTGGTGAGCGCCACTTCCGCCTGGTACACGATACCTTCCATCACCATCTGGCCTGCGAAGACATTTTCTTCCCGGAGCTGACCGGGCTGGTGCACATCTCCGGCGTGGAATCCACCACGCTGGCCAGCACGGAAATGCGCGACGGCCACCGCGTGCTGGTGGGCAGCGCCGACCGGCTGGGCAATATTCCGCAGCTGAAAGAGCTGCTGGCCCGTGGCTATCAGGGCGTGGTGTCGTTCGAACCCTTTGCCAACGAGATCATGGAAGCAGCGGACAGCGAAACCCTGCTGCGTAACAGCATGGATTACATCCGCCAGCAACTGGCCAGCTAAACCCGCACATCACACAACAAGCAAGACCAAGGAGACAAACATGAGTTTAGCCATTGGCGTCATCGGCACCGGAGCCATCGGACAGGACCACATCCGCCGCATCAGCCAGACCCTATCCGGCGCACAGGTGCTTGCCGTCCACGACATCAACCCCTTGCAGGCCAAGGCCACGGTTGATCAATACCTGCTGGCCGCCACCGTGCACGACAGCGCACTGGCGCTGATCCGCGACCCGGCAGTGGAGGCAGTACTGGTCACGTCCTGGGGCCCCAGTCATGAAGAATTTGTACTGGCCGCCATTGCCGCCGGCAAACCGGTGTTCTGCGAAAAGCCGCTGGCCGTCACTGCCGAGGGCTGCATGCGCATCGTCGAGGCTGAGCGTGCCCACGGCAAACGGCTGGTGCAAGTGGGCTTCATGCGCCCATACGACGCCGGTTACCGTGCGCTCAAACAGGTGCTGAACGACGGACGTATCGGCGCGCCGCTGATGCTGCACTGCGCCCATCGCAACCCATCAGTAGGCGAAGGCTATACCACGCCAATGGCGATTACTGACACGCTGATTCACGAGCTGGACGTGCTGCGCTGGCTGCTGGATGAGGACTATGTATCAGCGCAGGTGGTGTTTCCGCGCAAGAGCAGCTATGCCCTGCCGCATCTGGCCGACCCGCAGATCGTGCTGCTGGAAACCCGCAGCGGCGTACGCATCGACGTGGAAATCTTCGTCAACTGCCAGTATGGCTATGACATCCAGTGCCAGATTGTCGGGGAAACCGGCATTGCCAGCCTGCCGGAGCCGTCCAGCGTGCCGCTACGCAGTGCGGCCAGCTATTCCAGCGCCATCCTCACCGACTGGAAACAGCGCTTCATCGCCGCTTACGACGTCGAGCTGCAAGCCTTTATCGATGGCGTGCAGGCCGGCTCTCTCACCGGCCCCTCCGCCTGGGATGGCTATGCCGCCGCCGTGGCAGCAGATGCCTGCGTGCTGGCTCAGCAAAGCGGTGCCGTGGTTGGCATCAGCATGCCGGAGCGTCCTGAGTTCTACTGATTTTCCCTGCGTTCTCTGCAGCACACTTCCTCGGACTTGCCACGGTGGCTAACCGCCACTGTGGCTTTTTTCATGGCGCACCGAAGAATCCAAACTACCCAAGCTGGACAAATAAGCATGCTCAACAAAAGTAGTGCTTTCCACCATCCAAACCTGATGGAGACTTATTATATTTACTCAGTTCCTCCCTCATGATTCGATCAAAAAAATGAGGGAAAAAAGCAATAAAAAAAAGATACAAATACGAATAAGGCGTTATTAAACTGCGCGAATACAAACAAAGCTCTGTAAAATTTTTATTTTTACTTCTATGATGATCGTGGTGTAACGAATTGCCATACAACAAAATCGCCTGTATCAAACAATCATGACTCCACGAGTATGAAGTGAACTGAAAATCACCCTCAACTGCTGACAAGCCATAATGCTGCACATATGAAATAACACCATATGAAAGATGAACAAGAAAGATAACAATGAGCAAAAGGAATGCTACTTTACCATTTGCACAAACAATGTAAATCCACAAAGCGCACGATAGCAATAATCGTAAAGTAATAAAAAATCGAATCAAACGTATATCACACAGCACCAGCTGATTTAAATGCCACACATCACGCACAACCCAGATCGGCCTACACAATAGAAATTCATAAACACTAATTCCAACATTCCCATAATCACTTGACCCATCATGCCCCTCCCTCACATGATGCACCAGATAATCCTCCTTAAAAATCGGAAACACAAACAAAATAAGCAAAGCTTCACAGTACAATTTAGTCAAAACATCTTTACGATGAATCATTTCATGAAGAACTGGCAAATTCAAAGAAGCAACCAACCACAAAATGGATCAATACTATCCCAACGGCGATACTCGTACTCCTCACATACGACATGCTGGCCACCAGACAAATAATCGAAAACTGGATTTTCACCGGAAAATTACTCACCAATTTAAAGACGAAACCATCAACGGAAAAAACATTTAAGTCGGTTCGCATTTTTCTTATCAAACCATTCGTATCGACAACTTCAGAAAAATCGAACAATTTATTATTCAAGCTATTCACCAGATCCATCAGCATTCTCCATCCTGATCGACGACACCACTGACTCGCCACAACTACACTCGGCCAATATCATCCAAAAAAATTGTTGGCATTGTTCACAACAAATACGATGTAGGTAATTGGGTTCTAGCAGTTCGAAATCATCAATGAACTGAGATTTACAATAAGGGCAATAAAATTCCATTTGTAATTCCAATTAAAATTCCAATGGAATTTATCACAGTTAGCTTTTATGCAAATAATGATTGTCCCTATCAAAATAACTGCCAGCACCAGTTGACTTCTGCTTGCCAGGCTGAATACGCACACGCATGCCAGCACTATCTGCAAAGTCACGTGGCAGAGCGCTGGAGTCATCCGAGCCTCCATCTGCGTCAAGCAGAGACGCCGTAGCTTGATACGGCGATGCATCTGATGCTGCGCTTCTGCGGAAGCGGGGCAGGCCAGATCTGATGCATTGGAAAATATATTTCCAAAAAATTATTTTCAGAATTTTTTTTCTAACATATACTCATCAGCAAGCAGACCAGCCCGCAGCACGGTTGGCCAACAACACGCATGAGGAGACAGCAATGACCGCAGTAGCCCTGTTCGGAGCCGGCCGTATCGGCAAGATCCACGCCGCCAACCTGGCAGCCCAGCCCGGTGCACGCCTGAAGTATGTCGTCGATACCCACCAGCCTTCGGCGCAGGAACTGGCTGCGCAATACGGTGCCAGCGTGAGCGACATCGACAGCGCGCTGGCCGACCCGGAAGTGGGTGCAGTGGTGATTGCCTCCAGTACCGATACCCATGCCGACCTCATCCTGCGTGCCGCCGCGCGCGGCAAGGCCATCTTCTGTGAAAAGCCGGTAGACCTGACCCTGGAACGCGCTCGCCAGTGCGCCGCTGCGGTGAAAGAAGCAGGCGTGGCCTGCCTGATCGGCTTCCAGCGCCGTTACGACCCCACTTTTGCCGCGGTGAAAGCACGCATCGAGGCCGGCGAAATCGGCCAGCCGGAAGTATTGGTGGTCACCAGCCGCGACCCCGGCGCACCGCCGGTGGACTACATCAAGCGCTCCGGCGGCATTTTCAAGGACATGCTGATTCACGACTTCGACATCTGCCGCTGGATTCTGGCCGACGAAGCTGTCAGCGTGCAGGCCACGGCCAGTGTGCTGACCGACCCGGCCATTGGCGAGGCAGGGGACGCCGACACCACTGCCGTCACCATTCGCACCCGCTCCGGCCGCCTGTGCCAGATCAACACCAGCCGCCGTGCCGCTTACGGCTATGACCAGCGCTTTGAAGTGCTGGGCAGCCTGGGCATGTTGCAGGCCGGTAATCACCGCCCTACCGAAGTCACCGCCTATGGTGGCCAGCACGTCAGCACCGATCTGCCGGAACACTTTTTCCTGGAACGCTACCGCGCTGCCTACGCACTGGAAATGGCTCACTTCTTCGATGTGGTGCAGCACGGTGCCACCCCGCGCACCACGGTGGAAGACGGCGTCAAGGCGCTGGAGCTGGCAGATGCCGCTACCCGCTCCTGGCAGGAAAACCGTCTGATCAGCCTGTAAGCCTTCCCTTCCTCTATCACATGCCCGCCGCACCCTGTCGGCGGGCCGGGAGAAGTCATGTCTGAACTCAATATCGGCATTGTTGGCCTGGGTCGGCTGGGCCGTCGTCATGCGCTGAACCTGCGCGACCGCATCCGTGGCGCGCGACTGGTGGCTGCATGCTCACCGGTGGATGAAGAATTGGGCTGGGCCGCAGAAAACCTGCCCGGCGTCCACCGCCACCACACGCTGGATGCCATGCTGGCCGAGCCTGATGTCGAGGCCGTGTTTCTGGTTACCCCCACCGCGCTGCATGCCGAGCAGATCATCTCCTGCCTGCGCGCCGGCAAGCATGTGTTCTGCGAAAAACCGCTGGCCTTGAATGTGGAAGATTGCCGCAAGGTGGAGGCCGCCGCTGCAGAGTACCCGCAGCTCAAGGCCATGGTGGGTTTTGTACGCCGCTTTGATGCCAGCTATCAGGATGCAGCGGACAAGCTGCAGCAAGGTGCTGTGGGCCAGCCTTATCTATTGCGCTCGCAAACCTGCGACCTGAACGACGAAAACGGCTTTTTCGTCAAGTTTGCCCCCAGCAGCGGCGGCATTTTCATGGATTGCAGCATTCACGACATCGACCTGGCGCGCTGGCTGCTGGGCTCGCCCAAGCCGGTGCGTGTCTGGGCCACCGGCACCAATGCGCTACACCCGGCGCTGGCCGATTGCGGTGACGTGGACAATGGCGTGGCCATGCTGGAATTTGCCGATGGCAAACTGGCTTGCTTCTATGCCTCGCGCACCCAGGCGCATGGCCATGAAACCCTGACCGAAATCTTTGCCACCGCCGGACGACTGACCGTAGGAGCCAATCCGCGCGCCAACCGGGTGGACATCAGCGATGCCCATGGCGTGCGCAATGAATGCGTACAGGACTTCTACCAGCGCTTTGCCGAGGCCTTTGTCAGCGAAGCCCAGCACTTTGTCGATGCCGTGCGGCACGACCAGCCTTTGGCGCTCAGCCTGGCCGATGCTACCGAAGCCACCCGCATCGGCCTGGCCATCACCCAGGCACTGCGCAGCAAGCAGGTGGTGGAGCTGTAGGCTGCGTGTCTGCCTGCAAAAAGCCCTTGCTTCACAGCAAGGGCTTTTGTCATTCCATGAGCGGCCAAAACCACCTGAACTCAGGGCCGCATGCTGCCCTGCTCCACCAGTCGCTCATGCCAGGACAGTGCCTCGCCCAGCAGATGCGGGGTGTGCTTGCCCTTGCTGTCGCGGCAGGCACGGTCGAAGTAATCCTGCAGCAGCGGGCGGTAGTCCGGGTGAGCGCAATTGGCAATCACGCTGCGCGCGCGCTGCTTGGGCGACAGTCCGCGCAAATCGGCCAGGCCCTGCTCGGTGACGACGATGCAGACATCGTGCTCGGTGTGGTCGACATGGCTGACCATGGGTACGATGCAGGAAATCGCCCCGTTCTTGGCGGTGCTGGGGGTGACAAAACAGGACAGGAAGCCATTGCGGGCAAAATCGCCGGAGCCGCCAATACCGTTGATGATGGAGGTGCCGGCCACATGGGTAGAGTTGACGTTGCCATACAGGTCCGCTTCCACCATGCCGTTGATACCGATGCAGCCCAGGCGGCGCACCAGTTCGGCATGATTGGAGATTTCCTGCGGTCGCAGCACGATGCGTTCGCGGTAGTGGTCGATATTGCGGGCAAACTCCTGCACCCCTTCCGGGCTGAGCGACAGCGCAGTGGCTGAGGCCATGCAGATGGTGTCGGTGCGGATCAAATCCAGCATGCCGTCCTGAATCACCTCGGTAAACGCTGTCAGATTGGTGAAACCGCCATCACGCAGGCCACCCAGCACCGCATTGGCAATATTGCCCACGCCGGATTGCAGCGGCAGCAGGCTTTCCGGCAGGCGGCCCACCTTGATTTCATGCTTGAGGAATTCCACCAGATGGCTGGCAATGCGCTGGCTGGTTTCGTCCGGAGCGCTAAAGCGTCCCAGCCGGTCCGGCGCATGGGTTTCCACCACCGCCACCACCTTGGCCGGGTCCACCCGCAGATAAGGTTCGCCAATACGGTCGCCGGCCTGGGTCAGCGGAATGGGCTGGCGATTGGGCGGCAGTGCGGTGCCGTAATAGATGTCATGCATGCCATCCAGCCCCAAAGGCTGGGTGCTGTTGACTTCCAGAATCACCTTGTCGGCCAGGTCCAGCCAGGTTTTGTTGTTGCCGATGGAGGTGGACGGAATCAGCCGGCCATCAGGCAGGATGCCAGCCACTTCCACTACGGCCACGTCGATTTTGCCGAGGAAGCCGAACCAGGTGTACTGCGCCACCTGGCCCAGATGCACGTCCATATAGTCGATCTCGCCGCGGTTGATGCGCGCGCGCAGCTCCGGGTCGGACTGGTATGGCAGGCGAAAATCAATGCCACCCGCCTTGGCCAGTGCGCCGTCCAGCTCCGGCGCGGTGGAGGCACCGGTCAACACGCGTAGCGCAAATTTCTCGCCACGGCCTTGGGCAGCTTCGATACGGCCAGCCAGCGCCAGCGGCACCGCCTTGGGATAGCCCGAGCCGGTAAACCCGCTCATGCCTACGGTCATGCCGGGCTGGATTTGTGCGGCGGCATGTTCTGCCGACATGATTTTCCCTGCCAGTCCGGCATGGTGGATACGTCTTTCCAATTGTTGTTCCCTTGCAATTTCCGGCCTGTTGGCGGCCTGGTGTTTTATTGAGCGTTGCGCCGGTCTGACAGGGCCGGCTTGTCTGCGGTTGCCGACTTTGTATTTACGTTCACGTCAGCAGACCAAGCCTGCTACTAAAGCAGCTTCTGCCAGCGACCGGAAAACAAATCAGACAAAACATGATCCAGATCAAAACCTGTTTGACGCGGCGTGATATAGGGTAGCCCTTGGTTTTTCGCCCCATAAAAATGTCATTTGAATTTAATTGCCTGCAAAATTAAATTTATTGTCATATTCGCCATGCCATAGCCTTCCGCCAGCTCAATCCACCAGGGCAACGCAATCGGCTGCACTCCTTCCCTCTTGTTCTGTATCAAATTTGCATCAAGCATCCATATTTAGCCGTCATAGCAGGAATTTCGACTGCGAATGCTGGCTTTCATGATTAAACATTGTTAGCTTTTACTGGTTTTGGTAAACCAACCAAATACCATGTCAGCAACCCTACCATTCGAAGACACCAGCCCGGCCCCAGCCGACAAAGATAGCCGCAGCCGCTTGATTGAGGCGGCACTGGAAGTACTGCTGCGCGACGGCATCATGGGATTCAGCCAAAGCAAGGTAGCCCGGCAGGCCGGTCTGCGGCAAAGCCATCTGACCTACTACTTTCCCACCCGCAACGATCTGCTGACCGTTGTGGTGGAACATGGCTGCCAATTGGTCATCAATGCCCAGGGGTGCACCGGGCAGGCAGCGGAACTCAGCCTCAGCAACTTTCGCGTGCAGATGTGCAATAACGTCTGCGACAGCCGCATTGCCCGACTGATGGTGGCAGTCACCGTTGCAGCCGAAACCGACCCCAGGCTCAAGCACTGGCTGAGCGACTTTGACCGTCGCATGCTGAACAACAAGAAAGAAGCATTCCTGCAGTACGGCATCACCTGCAGCCCTGACGAACTGGCGCTGTTTCACAGCACCATTGCCGGCATAGCGCTGCGCAACCTGAACAGCTGCACCCCGGAAGACCACGCAGAAGCACGACATCGCTTTTTGCTGGCCTTTGACCGGCTGATCCTTGCGTCACATCCGGTGCAAAAATCAGAAAAATCTTAAGAATCAACTCGCCCATAAGGCAGGACAATGCCGAGACCCTTCATCCGGGCATGGCATGAAATGAAACAGGAGCATCATGATGCATCCCACTTACTCCCCCGGCCGGCAACAACGTCACCGGGTTCTGACCGCACAACGGGCCCTGCTGCCCCTGCTGTTGAGCCTTGGCCTGGCAGGCTGCACGCTGACACCGCCCACCCGCACTCCGCAGATCGTCGATAGCCAGGTTCACGGCTACGACAGCAAACAGGCCGAGCAGCACACCGCCGCCAGCCCCACAGGCATAGGCAATAGCGGCATTTCCCAACACCTGGCCTATGGCCAGCAATTGCCTGCCGAATGGTGGCAGCTGTTCCGTTCTCCGGCACTGGACAAAATGGTGCGCGAGGCCTTGCAGAACAACCCCAGCCTGACAGCTGCGCGCGCAGCACTGAAGCAGGCTGAGGAAAACTACAACGCCGCATCCGGCTCGCTGCAATACCCGTCGGTCAGTGGCCAGTTGGGGGGCAGTCGCCAGCAACAGTTGCTATCCGGCAGCACACCTAGCGATTACAACGTGCTGAGTGCCGGACTGAATGTGTCCTACACGCTGGATCTGTTTGGTGCCAACCGTCAGCAGCTGCTGGGACTGATGGCTGCCACCGACTATCAGCGCTATCAGATGGAAGCCACTTACCAGACCCTGATCTTCAACGTGGTGACCACCGCCATTCAGGAAGCGTCCCAACGCGCCCAGCTACAAGCTACCCAGACCATGCTGGCTGCCAGCGAGCAGCAGCTGCGCATCGTGGAACAGCAGGCCAAGCTGGGGGCGGTAGCCCGCAGCAACGTGCTGTCACAAGCCACCCTGGTGGCACAAACTCGCGCCCAGTTGTCGCCACTGGAAAAAGCGCTGGATCTCACCCGACACCAGTTGGCAGTCTATGTGGGCAAGTTGCCATCAGATGGCGACCTGCCGGAATTCACGCTGGACAGCCTGCAGCTGCCTGCAGAACTGCCCGTTTCCCTCCCCTCAGAACTGGTACGCCAGCGACCGGATATCCGTGCCAGCGAGGCACTGCTGCAACAGGCTGGTGCCGCTGTCGGTGTGGCAACAGCCAATCAGTATCCGCAAATCAGCCTCACCGGCAGCTTTACCCGCGAGCGCCTGTTTGTCGGGCCGGCCACCACGGGATTAAGCCTGTGGAGTCTGGGTACCAGTGTCAGCCAGTCGCTGTTTGACGGTGGAGCCCTGCGCGCCAAGAAGCGTGGCGCAGAGGCTGCATTCGAACAAGCCCAGGCCCAGTACCGGGAAACCGTGCTCAAGGGCTTCCAGAACGTGGCTGACAGCCTGCGGGCTGTCAGTGCCGATGCCAGCACGCTGCAGGCGCAGACCGAAGCCGAAGCCCAGGCACGCGAAACCCTGCAGTTGACGGAAAAACGCTTTCGCCTGGGTGCGGTCAGCCAGTTGGCCCTGCTGGATGCCCAGCGCACCTGGCAGCAGTCGCGCATCAATCTGATCAGCGCCAGCGCCAGCCGCCATGCCGATTCCGCCGCACTGTTCCTGGCGCTGGGAGGTGGCTGGTGGAACCGCAGCACCACCCCCGGCAATGCCGATCAGTCTGCCCAGGCCCGCCCCTGAGCACGGCCCGCTAATAACACGCAATCTAGAGATAAAAAGGAAAGCAATATGACCAAGCGAATGTTCATCATGCTGGGAGGCATAGTGTTGCTGGTGGTGGTACTGGGGCTGGGCTTCTTCATGCACATCCGCAGCCTGATGGCCGCCGCTCCCAAGCCTGCTCCGCAGGTAGTCAGCACCGTGACGGCCCGCATCAGCCAATGGCAGCCGCAACTCAAGTCTGTCGGTACCCTCAGCGCCCAGCATGGAGTGGATATCAGCAGCGAAGTGGCCGGCCAGGTACGCAGCGTCCATTTCCAGTCCGGTCAGGACGTCAAGTCCGGTGAGCTGCTGATCCAGCTGAATGCCGACTCCGACATCGCCCAGCTGCATGCACTGGAAGCGGCAGCAGAACTGGCTGCCATCACCCTGAAACGCGATCAGGCCCAACTGGCGGTGCAAGGGGTATCCCAAGCCCAGGTGGACAATGATGCCGCCGACCTGAAAAGCAAGAAGGCACAAGTGGCGCAACAGGCTGCGCTGGTGGCCAAGAAAACCATCCGCGCCCCGTTTGCCGGTCGGGTGGGCATCACCAGCGTCAACCCGGGCCAGTACCTGAATGCCGGCGACAAGATTGTCACCCTGCAGCAGATCGACCCCATCCATATCGACTTCAACTTGCCGCAAAGCCAGCTGGCGGTTATTCGTACCGGCCAGAAAGTGGTGGTTCAGACCGACGGAACTGCCGACAAGCAGTTTGTCGGCAGCGTGAATGCCATCAATCCCAAGGTAGACACCAGCACCCGCAACGTGCAGGTGCAGGCACTGATTGCCAACCCGGGCCGCAAACTGCTGCCAGGCATGTTTGCCAATGCCAGCCTGGATACCGGCAAGCAACAGCCCTACCTCACCCTGCCGCAAACCGCCATTACTTATAATGCTTACGGCTCCACCGTGTTTGTGGTGGTGCCGGCCGGCAAGGATGCATCCGCAGCAGCGGGCAGCCTGGTAGCCAAGCAGGTCTTCGTCCAGACCGGTGCCACCCGCGGTGACCAGGTGGCGATTGTCCACGGCGTGAAGGAAGGTGATCAGGTTGTCAGCTCGGGTCAGGTCAAGCTGAAGAACGGAACAGCAGTTGCCATCAACAACAGCGTACAGCCGGCCAACAACCCCAATCCGACTCCGCAGGAACAGTAAGGGCGCGCCATGAACTTTACCGATATCTTCATCCGGCGGCCGGTGCTGGCTACCACTATCAGCCTGCTGCTGGTGGTGCTGGGCCTGCGTTCGCTGTTTGGCTTGCCGGTCAACCAGTACCCGCAGACCCAGAATGCCGTGGTTACCATTTCCACCACCTATTACGGGGCGGATGCCAAGACCATTGCCGGTTTCATCACCCAGCCGCTGGAAGGTGCCATTGCCCAGGCTCAGGGCATTGACTACATGTCATCCTCCAGCAATAGCGGGGTGTCCACCATCACGGCCAACCTGAGGCTGAACTACGATGCCAACCGGGCGCTGACCGAAATCAACACCCAGGTGAACTCGGTGAAAAACCAGCTGCCCGCCCAGGCGCAGCAGCCGGTACTGACCGTGCAGACCGGCCAGACCACTGACGCCATGTATCTTGGCTTTTACAGCAAGACCCTGGCCAACAACTCGGTGACAGACTTCCTCAACCGGGTGGTCAAACCCAAGCTGGACGCCATTCCCGGCGTACAGACCGCCGAATTGCTGGGTGCGCGCCAGTTTGCCCTGCGCGCCTGGCTGGATGCCGACAAGATGGCAGCCCACGGCGTTACCGCCGCCGATGTCAGCAATGCACTGGCCAGCAATAACGTGCTGGCCGCAGTGGGCAAGAGCAAGGGGCAGATGGTCAGCATTCCGCTGACAGCCGCCACCGATCTGCACAGTGTGGAAGAGTTCAAGAAACTGGCAGTCAAACAAAGCGGCGACGCCATTGTACGGCTGGAAGACATTGCCAACGTCACCCTGGGCTCGGAAAACTATGACTTCAACGTCGCCTTCAGCGGCGAGCGCTCGGTATTCATCGGCATCAAGGTGGCACCGGAGGCCAATATCCTGGATGTGGCCAAGACCGTTCGCGAAACCTTCCCCGGCATCCAGAAACAGCTGCCGTCCGGCCTGACCGGGCAGATCGTCTACGACTCCACAGACTTCATCAACACCTCGATTCATGAAGTGGTGAAGACCCTGCTGGAAGCGCTGGTCATCGTCACCGTGGTGATTTTCATGTTCCTGGGCAGCTTCCGCGCCGTACTGGTGCCGGTAATTGCCATGCCGCTGTCGCTGATCGGCACCTTCTTCATGATGCTGGTGCTGGGTTACTCCATCAACCTGCTTACCCTGCTGGCGCTGGTGCTGGCCATCGGCCTGGTAGTGGACGACGCCATCATCGTGGTGGAAAACGTTGACCGCCACATGAAGGAAGGCAAGACGCCTTATGACGCAGCCATCATCGCGGCACGCGAACTTGGCAGCCCCATCCTGGCCATGACCGTGGTGCTGGTTGCCGTGTATGTGCCCATCGGTTTCCAGGGCGGGCTGACCGGCGCGCTGTTTACCGAGTTTGCCTTTACCCTGGCATCAGCAGTAACGGTGTCCGGCGTGGTGGCGCTCACCCTGTCGCCGATGATGTGCTCACGCTTTTTCCGCCCCGAGCAGGATGAAGGTCGGCTGGTGAAAGCCATCGATCACACCTTCGACAAGGTGCAAAACGGCTATCGCCGCCTGCTCCACAGCCTGCTGGAAACCTGGCAGGTACTGGTGGTGATGGCCGTCATCATGCTGGCCCTGCTGGGGCTGATGACCAAGATGTCCCAGTCCGAACTGGCTCCGGAAGAAGATCAGGGCATCGTGCTGGGGCAGATCGTCGGTTCGCCCACCGCCACCGCAGACCAGATGCTGACCTATGCCCAGCAGATGTTTGCCATCAGCAAGGCTACACCGGAATACGAGCAGATGTTCCAGATTACCGGTACGCCTACCGTCAATGCCGGTATTGGCGGCATATTGCTCAAGCCGTGGGAAGACCGCAGCCGTAGTGCCAAGCAAATCCAGCAGGATCTGCAGGAGCGCTGGAACAAGATTGCTGGCGCACGGGTAGCTGCCTTCCAATTCCCGCCCCTACCTGGTTCGTCTGGCCTGCCGGTGCAGTTTGTCATCAAGACCACCGAACCGTTTGAAAACCTGAACGAGGTCGCCCAGCAGCTGCTGGACAAGGCGCGCAGCTCCGGCAAGTTCTACTTTGCCGACTTGGACCTGAAAATCGACGCACCGCAAACTACCGTGGTGATCGACCGTGACAAAACCACTGCCATGGGCATGACGCAGCAGGATGTCGCCAATGCCATGAGTGCAGCCATGGGTGGCGGTTATGTCAACTACTTCTCCATTGACGGCCGCTCCTACAAGGTCATCCCGCAATTGCTGCAAAAGGACAGACAGAACCCCGCGCAGCTGCTGGACTACCAGGTACGCACGCCCAACTCCGGTGTGATTGCCCTGTCCACCATCGCCAAGCTGAAAACCGAAGTAGTGCCGGAATCGATTACCCGCTTCCAGCAACAAAACTCGGCCACCCTGTCCGGTGTATCAGGCCAGGCACAAGGCGAAGTGCTCAAATACCTGGAAGACACCCTGAAGGAAATTGCCCCCAGCGGTTATACCGTGGATTACGCCGGCCCTTCGCGACAATTCAGTCAGGAATCCGGTGGCTTTGCGCTGACCATGCTGTTTGCCGTCATCATCGTGTTCCTGACGCTGGCCGCGCTGTTTGAAAGCTTCCGCGACCCGGTGGTCATCCTGGTATCGGTACCGCTGGCACTGTTTGGCGCGATGATCTTCATCTTCCTCGGCTTCTCCTCCATCAACATCTACACCGAGGTGGGCCTGGTGACGCTGATGGGGCTGATCAGCAAGCACGGTATCCTGATTGTTGAAGTGGCTAACGACCTGCGCAGCAAAGGCGCCAGCAAGCTTGACGCCATCGTCGGTGCGGCAGAAATTCGCTTGCGTCCCATCCTGATGACCACGGCTGCCATGGTATTTGGCGTGATTCCGCTGGTAATTGCCTCCGGTGCCGGTGCCGCCGGGCGACATGCCATGGGGCTGGTGATTTTTACCGGTCTGTCCATTGGCACGCTGTTTACCCTGTTCGTGGTACCGGCCATGTACATGGCACTGGCCTCGGAACACGTCAGCCAGGACAAAGCGGCTGCGGCTGCACCGGATACCGTCTGACAGCAGCCTTCCTTGCCAACAAGCCCGCCTGGTGCGGGCTTTTTTCATACATCGCAGGTGGCAAGTGGTGATTTATTGACCTAGGCGAAATGAATGGCCAGGAAAATCACCTAAGATCAATCCATCAGCAGCTACTGAACCGGCCATGCTGCACATGGCCTCAAGCGGATATCTGGCGCTTTGAGTTGTGATGCCCCACCGGGCATCTGGTTCTGCATGCTGTCACTCCATCTTTCTTTGCAAGACATCCCCCATCAGGAGATAACCATATGGACAAGACGATCAAGGCCGCCATGGAAGGCCTGCTGCGTGTCGCCACCGGCGAAACCCCGCATATCCGCCGTGCCAACTGCCCGGAAAACGGCTCGGAAGACCGCCAGCTCGATTGCCCGGCCTGCCAGGCCATCGAAAGGGCCGAAAAACTGCTACATCCGCAGTGGGCAGACAAGTCGCAGCTGCTGGAAACCGTGATCCGCCGCCTGGATATCGGCTGAGCCGCTGCTGCCGGCTTGTACCGGACAAACACAGCCAGCAAAACAAACGGGTTACAGACCACATGGCTGTAACCCTTTTTCATGCCGGCCCGGTCTGGATATCAGGCCGGCTGGCCGTTAAGCACATTCATCATCTGGCCTACCTCGGCCAGCAGCCATTCAGGCAACTGCTGGTATTCCTGGCGATGATGGGCATTGCGATGGGTAATCAGGTAATGATGCCGGTCATTGAACACGATGGATTCCGATACCGGCCGCAATAGCTGCCCCAGCCCTACCTGCAGGCGGTAATCATTGCTTTCCAGATCATTATCTTCGCTGACGCAATCCGAATCGTCGCCTTTCCGTAAGCAGTTGCGCCACACGCGCCAGTCCACGTGCTCGCATACCTGGGTACGCTCCTGCAGCGACGGATGCAGCGAGGGATGGGACAGCAAATCCAGCGGCTTGATTTTTTTGCCATGAAAGTGCGGCTCGAAACACGCCGGGCTGCGGACCGGGTACACCACATCATGAAACAAGGGTTCCACTTCGTATTCCGGCTCGTGCGACGGATTTTTGGTAATGATGACATCCGGCTTCATCAGGTCGTCCAGTTCCATGAACTGGTCGCTCACCGTCACATGCAACCGCCCGGGTACAGGCGGCGGAATGCTACCAGCCGTGGCGACAGCCACAGCGCCAAAAAAGTATGCGATACGCAAATGGTCAGCGCGTGCTTCTCGGTACGCCGCACCGCTTCGGCCGGATGGCACAGGCAATGACAATACCCGACAAACCAAAAGCCATTCCGGCAGGGCTCAGCACAACAGTGGTATACGTGCACGGAGGATTACTTCTTTGCGAGCCCGATTCAAGTGCAGGGTGCAGATGCCGGGAATCATGCACAGCGGCTCCACAAACTGGCGGTAGTCATCCATATCGCAGGCCAACACCACCAGCCAGGCCGAACCGCACACAACATCCGCACTCCAGTTGACACTCTCCCGCCGAACTGCCAACCTTCCGGCTCCAATTTATTTGCTCTTCCCCACCATGAAAATCACCCAAAATGCTGCCGTTACCCTGCTGATGAAAGTGACTGATAGCCAGGGCCAGGTTTACGACGACGGCAAGCACCCGGTCTCCTACCTGCACGGCGATTACGACAACCTGTTTGCCAAGCTGGAAGCTGCACTGGAAGGCCAGGAAACCGGCTTTCAAACCACGTTGGAACTGGCAACCGAAGACACCTTTGGCGAACGCGATGAAGCCTTGGTCACCACCATGCCCAAGGCTGAATTCCCGCCCGGTATCAAGGTAGGTGGCCAGATCCGCCGCACCGGCCCGGATGGCGAGCCGCGTTACTACTTTGTCACCAAGATCAAGGGCCCGACCGTCCTGCTGGACGGCAACCATCCGCTATGCGGCAAAACCTTGCGTTTCGCACTCAAAGTAGTGGATGTGCGTGAGGCAACTGCCGAAGAAATTGCCCACCAGCATGTACATGGCGAGCACGGGCACCAGCACTGACAAACACGGCAGCCCGCCAAATGCAAAAAGCCCTCCCCAAGCGGGAGGGCTTTTTTCTGGCCGCAGGCTTGCTCCTGGCCATCCGGGCTGGGAAAGATCGCGTAAAAGTGCAAGACCGGACTTCAGTTGCAGCCTACTGCCCCATACTGATCATCGGCTTGCTGGCGGCTGGTCAGCCGCGTGCAGCACACCATGAAGAAATCATCATAGTTTCTTGATATACACATCCAGCCCTCTGCATCCGGCAGGCACAATACTCTGCCGTAGACGGCGAAATCCATTGCGCTTGAGCATGGTTTTCATATTCTGGGCATACGGTGTGCATTCTGCTCTGAGAGATTGCCCCCTGGGAATGACTGACTCAATTTTTTCCAGAAACAGTTTGCCCCATCCCTTGCCCATGTATTCCGGAGAAAGTCCAAACATGCTCAGACTGATTTCAGGTTCCTCACCGGCATAGCGAGATAACCAGGCAAAGCCAAGCAGACTGTTCATGTTTGCGTAAACCAGTAGACTTGAAGTATTTGGCCGCACAGGAGGGGATGCCGACCAGGTTGACATGCTGAGCCACAAAAGTTGCTTCAGCAATGCCACATGCCCACGTGCATTCAAGTAACTTTCCGAGAACGCCCCGGCAACGCTACCCTGTTGTATCAGCAGGAATATTTTTGGCACATCAAGCAGCCTTACAGGTCGTAAGATTGTATTGGCGGGCATTGGTATTGTAATTGTGGGTAAAGGTTCTCAGACTTTATAAAGCAAATACTGAATTGTCATCCGTAATATTGCTTATTATTGTTAAGCAATCAGTTATGCAACTGACTGTGGTGCTTAATTATTCCAATGCCCACAAATACATTACCTGCCAAGCAGAATCACAACCCCGTCGGTCTGAACGTCTTCTTGTCTGGCTGCGTTGACAGAGTAGTCGATGAAACAGTGAAAACTGCCTCACAGGTACAAGCAGTGCAGATAGCCGTTCAAACACAAACCAACCATCGATCAGCAGGTGTTCAACAGCGTCATCCGTCCCTACCTGGCAGATCGGGACATCCTGGTGTTGTTTGTAATCAGCAAAGTGGACAAAGTAGCTCCTTATCGGGAGTGGGGCCACGAACGGCATCACCGGGTAGTACCCAGCAAAGCAATCTAAGCCGCAAGCAGATCCAGCGGTCCCAGACCTTCGACATCGCCCTCGACCACATCTGCGCCACCGCCGCAGAAAAAGGCTATGACCTCACCGGCCTGGTCAAGCAGATCGTCACCCTGCTGCCTAATCAAAAAGTGGGCGATAGCACGGGAAGCCAAGCCAGAATGCGTGTCGGGTAAGGCCTACCAGACGGCAAGAAAAGGACTATGGAAAACCATCAAAAAGACTGCCACCAGCATCCTGCAACAAGGCTGGTCGGTGATCTCCAGCCAGGTGGAAGGCTGGCTGGACAAGCTATTCAACTGCTATCTTGTACTCGTCAGGGGTTTCTGTTTTTGGTTAAAACAAAGGTAACAGGCAGGAGTTCGGCCAACGCAGTCAGTTACGGCCAGACTCTCGACATCCGCCTCAGTATTGATTTCGGTCGTTAAAGTATCTAGAGAAGCAAGGGCAATTCCCCCCGCTAACGCGAGGAGCTAGACTCACGTTCGCAAAGTTTCTGCTCTAGATCCACCACACGCAGCACCAACTCGTGCTCGGTGGTGAAGTCAGAAATGATGCCGTACCAGGCCAGCACCTCACCTTGCTCGTTCGTGGCGGGAAAAGCACGGCTGCGCATCCAGCGCCAGCTGCCATCCGGCCATAAAATGCGGAATTCGACAAGAAACGGCTGCTTGCTGGGCAGATGCCTCAACCAGGTATTGCGAACACGTACGCGGTCATCGGGATTCATGCGGGCCAGCCAGCAAGCATGACGTTCCTGATAACTGGCATCTGCCGGGCAATCGACGAACTCACCCATATAGTCAACCAGCCCGTCTGGACCGGCACGCCAGGTGACATTGGGGCCCAGTTCCAGCACAGTCCGGAAGTGGGTTTCGCGTTGCCGCAGCTGGCTCTCTGCCTCTATACGGCTAGTAATGTCGACTAACACCAACGACACGCCCAGCGGTAGTTGCTGGGCATCGGCAATCCGTTGATGGGCAATCAGGAAGGTAGTACCGCTGGGTTGATGGCAGTATTCTGTGGTCTTGCAGGCTTCTCCAGCCATCACCCGCACCAGTACCGCCATTAGATTAGGGGTCATTTCATGGCCAAATATCTGGCTGGCTGGTTTGCTCAGTAGGAAGTCCAGTTCCACCCCCAGATAGCGAGCCAGCAGTTGGTTGGCACTGACAATCCGCATCTGGCAATCAATGAAGCACAAGCCGACTGGTGAGTCCTGGTACAGTGCCTCCAACTGGTGCAGGCGCTGGAACGGTGACAGGTCCATCGTGGTCTGGGTTGCCTCTCCGCCCCATTGCTGCAGGAGCTGCAAGGCTTGCGCAGCGGGCACTGCAGGTGACCACAGAAAGCCCTGCCCAGCATTGCACCCAAGCTTACGCAGTACAGTGGCCTGTTCCGTGCTTTCCACACCTTCGGCCACAACGGTCAGCCCCAGGCTTTGGCCAAGCCCCAGCACGGCAGTCACGATCCGCAGCGATTGCGTATCGCTACTTAACGCCGCCACAAAACTGGCATCGATCTTCAGTTCATCAAACGGCAGTGAATACAGCCGGGTCAGACTGGAATAGCCGGTGCCGAAATCATCCAGAGACAGCGCCATGCCGTGTTGTTTGAGGTCACCCAGCACTTGCTGCACCGATGCATTATCGTGGAACAGCTCGCTTTCGGTAATTTCAATGACCACTCGTGACAAGGGAAAACCGCTGCTATACACGGTGTCGAGCAGGTCAGTAACCAACGTCGGCAAGAGGAACTGGCTGGGTGCCAGGTTGAATGCCAGCGAGAACTGACCCGGCCAGGCTGCGGCCACGCGGCAGGCCTCGCCCATCAGTTTCAACAGCAAGGTATGCAGCATGCCGCTGCGTTCGGCCAGCGGAATGAAGGCTGCCGGCGAAATACGACCATGTTGTGGGGAGTCCCAGCGAGCCAGCACCTCGAAGCCGCAAACGTGCCCGCTGACCAGATTCAACTGGGGCTGGAAGGCCGGCCAGAACTCATCTCCAGCCAGTCCATACCGTAAGGCGGCCTCCGATATGTGGTCGGTCACATTATCTCCTTGTTGTCGCACCTCGCCGTGAGGGCGACAGAAACCGCACCCTTGCTAAGGGATTTAATGGCAATTAACGGTGCCATGTTAGCTTGATTGACCGATTTACTGCGTTGCCTTAGGACAAGTCCATCATCACCATCAAATAAAGTGCTGACAGGTGCGGATGTAAGGCTAGTCCCTTGCGGGGCTTGAGAGCGGTTAAAGCTGCCTTTCATAGATTGAAATGACAATGACTGCATTTACACAAAATACCGGACACACTCGAAGTTCTGTAGAAAAGATCAGATGGCGATTGCGTGTTAACCAGCAGTCTTGAAGCCAGCGTATTCCAGAGCTCAGTTTCTCAATGTCTGGCTTTCGTGCCATCGAATCCATACAAATATTTTTCCTCTACGGCAGAGCACCAAGCAGCGCGTTCGAGATACTGCAGGCTTACATCTTGGAGCCACACAGCTGCATGTAACCTCAAGTCAACTAGAGGGCAATACACTTGGAATTCACCTTGACTGATAGGACATTATAATATAAAAAAACATTGTCATTTCGAGGCGTATTGCTGCTCCCCTCATGTCGAGCAAGCTAAATCCAAATAGAGCTGAAGTGACACAATTTGCTCGAAAATTATCAACTTAGGCGGCTTCTTGCACGTTTCAGCGTTGATCAAATTTGGCAGGAGCATGCAATTAACTCTCATTTGGATGCATCTGTGTCGATAGAATGCATATTTCACTATTGGTGAATTGTTGTTGTATGCAAAGTGGAGCGTATTGACTGCGCACCAGGTAGCGTTTGATCCGCATTACCAAATGTATCCACATCTATTCTGTTCGATGTGCTTCTGATTGTTGCGTCGTGCACCCTGAAATGATGTACGCCATACCAATATGGTGGCCGTATGCTTCCACGTTCTCGTTTTATGACAAATAGCTATCGATGGCGGCACTGGTCCCCTTGCTTCAAGTAAGTTCGTTTATCACATCTATTAAGGAGTATCAGGGTGAACAGCGCCTATCGCACGGTATGGAATGACAGTCGCGGGTGTTATGTCGTGGTGGCAGAGACAGCGCGCAGCCGACGCAAGGGTGGTTCATCCTGCCGCAGTCTGGTGACGCTGTCTCTGGTACTGGCTTCCGCATTGTCCGAGGCGGCTCCTGTCGGGGGGAATGTTTCGGCTGGCAGCGCCTCTATTGCCGCGTCCGGCAACACGACGACGATCAACCAGAACACTGCCCGCGCAATCATCGACTGGTCGTCGTTTTCGATCGCCGGCAACGAGACAGTCCGCTTCAATAATGGCTCGGGGGCAACGCTGAACCGCGTGGCGTCGGGTGCTCCGACCTCGGTTATCGATGGTCTGCTGGCGAGTTCCGGCAGCGTATACCTCATTAACTCGTCCGGAGTCATTATTGGGCGCAATGGTGAAGTCCGGGTGGGCGGCAGCTTTGTTGCTTCAACTCAGGATCTGCCCAATAACAACTTCATGGCTGGCGGTTCTCTGAGCTTCAGTGGCAATTCTAATGCCTCGGTTACCAATCTTGGCAAGATCGGGGCATCCGGCGGCGATGTCGTACTGATTGCAACTCAAGTTACCAATCAAGGCGATATTCAGGCTAGTAATGGCCGAGTTGGGCTGCTGGGGGGCTATCAGGTGCTGGTAAAGGACCAGGCCGATCAGGATGGACGGTTTGTCATCGGACTTGGTGGCACTTCCACCTCGGTGACCAATGCCGGCCTGCTCCAGGCGACAGCTGCGGAACTGCGTACCGAGAATGGCAATGTGTATGCGCTCGCGGGTAACACCCAAGGCCTGATTCGTGCCACCGAGGTGAGTGGTCAGGGTGGACAAATCTGGTTATCAGCGCCCGGTGGCACGGTTCAGGTAGCCAGTGGTGCCACGCTGGATGCATCCGCTACGAGTGCAGGTAGTGCTGGTGGCTCAATAAAGGTAGAGGCCGCGGCGGATCATAACGGCAGCAATGGCGTGATTTTGCTGGACGGCACCATGACCGCGTCGTCGAGTAGCGGTGCGGCAGGCAGCATCACGGTCTCCGGGCGGCAGATTATCGAGTCCGGCTCCATTCATGCGGACGGCACAAGTGGTGGCAATGTCACTGTGCAAGGGGCTGGCTTGTTACAGTCCGGCACGATCAGTGCAGACGGCCTTACCGGGCAGGGTGGGGTCGTGACGTTGTCAACCCAGGATAGTCTGATCCAGACTGCATCGGCACAAACCTCGGCCAATAGCACCAATGGGGTGGCAGGCACCGTACGGCTGGCAAGCACGGCGAATGTGTTTAGCTCCGGTAAAGTGACGGCCAACGGTCAGCACGGCGGCACGATTTCTGCTCTCGGCCAGCGTGTAGCGCTTGCCGCCGCTGATTTTGAAGCGAATGGTGCGCAGGGCGGGGGCCAAATCAATATCGGTGGCGGGCTGCATGGTAGTGGTTCACAAACGGCGGATACCACCATCGTCAATGCTTCGACCACGCTTGCCGCCAATGCCACCAGTACTGGTGATGGTGGGCAGGTTGTAGTCTGGTCAAATACCAAAACCACCTTCTTGGGAACCGTGACCGCACAAGCTGGCCAGCATGGTGGCAATGGTGGCCTGATTGAAGTGTCGAGTGGCGACCGGCTGGTCTATGGCGGTGTGGCAAATGCCAGTGCTACCGCAGGAACGGCGGGCAAACTGCTGCTGGATCCGAAGAACATTACCATTAGCGCCAGCGCCGGGGATGTTGCCAGTGCCAATCTGATCGATCCGAATGCCGGCTCCGGCTCAGGTTTCGGTACGGTTGCGGTGCAATTGAGCAATGGCAGCTACGTGGTTACCAAACCAAACGATACGGTAGCTAGCAATAGCGGTGCCGGCTCGGTGTATTTTTATAACGGCACTACCGGCGCGCTGATGTCGGCGTTGCAGGGTTCGCATGCCAATGACCAAGTTGGTAGCGGCGGCTTGTTGTTCCTTAATTATCAGAATTGGTACAACAACTATTACATCGGTACCGCTCTGGTCAACGATACCACCAAGCCATTCTTGATCCTCAGTCCGAGCTGGAACGGCACTGCGGGGGCCATCTCTTGGGTGAGCGCCAACGGTAGTCTTTCCGGCACGGTGTCGTCCAGCAACAGCTTGCTGGGTAGTACGTCGAATGATTATATCGGTAACACCGTTAACTTGCTGCCCAACAACAATTACGTGTCCATCGCGCCGCAGTGGAATACCGGCATGGGGGCGGTCACGCTTGGTAGTGCTGCCAGTGGCGTCTCGGGTGTCGTCTCATCATCCAATAGCCTGGTTGGCTCCAATGGCACAATTGCCGCAGATAACAACTTGGGTGGCGATCAGGTTGGCTCCAATGGCATCACCATTCTGAGCAATGGCAATTTTGTGGTGGATAGCCCGTATTGGAACCAGAACGCGGGTGCGGTAACGCTGATTGATAAAAGTTCGGGGCTGACTGGTGCGGTCAGCGCTTCCAACAGCCTGGTTGGTAATGCGGGTACCTGGTATTCCGCCGCATGTAGCATTTCCTGCAACGGTGCCAGTAGTGGCACCAGCTATGGTTACTACAACGGTGACAGTGTTGGTAACAGTGTGGTTGCGCTGTCCAACGGCTACTACGCCGTGGTTTCGTCTGCCTGGGGGCATGGACGCGGTGCGGTGACCATCGGTAACGGTAGCAGCGGTGTAACCGGTACCGTCAGTGCCGCCAACAGTCTGGTGGGGACAACCCAAGGCATTGGCGACAGTGGCGGCAACACCTACTACACCTCCAACTATGGTTATCGCGCTTACTATGGCGGCGATGCAGTTGGCTCTGGCGGGATAACTGATCTGGGTAACGGCAATGTCGTGGTGTCCAGTACCAACTGGAACAGCAACATAGGTGCGGTCACCTTCATGTCGCTGACCTCACCCTTGACGGGTGCGGTATCGTCCAGCAATTCGCTGGTGGGTAGCACGGCAGGCGCGGCAACCGGTTATGACTCCACCTATCACCAGAATTCCATCAGCGGTGGCGACCAGGTCGGTAGTGTCACCAAACTCAGTAATAGTAATTATGTGGTGACTGCCACGGCCTGGAATGGCAGTCAAGGTGCAGTCACCTTTGGTTCTGGCACGAGTGGCATTACCGGTACGGTATCGTCATCCAACAGCCTGGTGGGCAGCAGCAGCGGCGACAATGTCGGCTCTGGCGGCATTGTCAGCCTGAGCGACAACGACTACGTTGTGCTCAGCCCGGTGTGGAACAGTTATCGCGGTGCGGTTACCCGTGGCAGTGGTAGCACGGGCGTGACGGGTAGCATCAGCTCAAGCAACAGTATTGTTGGTACCACGGCAGCGCTGGGTGGCAACAATCCATACAATCTTGGCGGCGATCAAGTTGGCAGTGGTGGCATCGTCAATCTGAATAATGGTGATTGGGTTGTGCTCAGCCCCAACTGGGCGCAGCAGAAAGGTGCCGTCACGCTGATGACGGCATCGCAGGCCACATCCGGCAATGTGACATCGGGCAATAGTCTGGTCGGCTCCACTGCTTCCACACAATTCAACGGTTCGGTCAGCGGTAACGTGGTTAGTCTGTTTGGCGGCGATCAGGTTGGTTCGGGCGGTATTCTGACCCTGTCCAATAATGGCGGCAGCAATTACCTGGTTTTGAGTCCGTTGTGGGGAGGCAACAAGGGGGCGATCTCCTTTATCAATCCCTCATCGGCGACGGTAGGGGCGGTGTCCTCGTCTAATAGTTTGGTCGGTCAATATTCAGGCACCGTCAATACCTTCAACTACAATAATGGAAACTACGTTTCTAAGCAGTATGAGAACGGCGACGCGATTGGTAGCGGTGGTTCCGCCAATTCTTTCTACAAGAGCGACCAGAATCTGTGGATGACCAATGTTGTCGTACAGGCCAATAACGACTATGTCGTGTTCAGCCCTTTGTGGAACAACAACCGTGGTGCGGTTTCCTTCGGTAGTGGTAGTAGCGGAGCGACGGGTGTGGTCGGTTCTGCCAATAGTCTGGTCGGTTCAACGGCGGGCTCCTTGTACCATTACGCGGAAGATAATGGCACCTACTCGATTTCGACGACGGGCGGCGACCAGGTTGGCTATGGTGGCATGCAGTATCTCAGCGGCAACAATTACCTGATTTTTAGCTCCCAATGGAACAGCCAGGCAGGTGCGGTCACCTATGTCAGTCAAGGTGGCTCTGTGACTGGGGCAGTATCATCCAGTAACAGCCTGACCGGTGGAAGTGCCGGTGATCAGGTTGGTAGTGGCGGTGTTGCGCTACTCTCCGGCGGTGATTATGTCATTTCCAGTCCAAGCTGGAGCAGCGGCCTTGGTGCGGCAACCTGGAGCAATTCCACCGGTGCAATCACCGGAACCGTCAGCACGGGCAATAGCCTGACCGGCATAGCCGCCAACAACAGCCAGACGGTATCGGCGCTCAGCAGTGGCAAGGAGTTCATGGTGGCGCGGCCGAGTGATGGCAGCGGGACCGTTACGCTGGCGTTTACTGACCCCACCCTTTTCACCTATGGCTTCCTGTCTGGACTCGACGTCACCATCGCGCCCAGCCTGATTTTGCAAACCCTTAACAGTGGCACTTCTGTCACGCTGCAGGCCAATAACGACATCACCGTCAACAGCGCGATTTCCGCCAATGCAGGCTCAACAGCTGGTCTGACGCTTGATGCGGGCCGCAGCATCGCGGTCAACGCAGCCATCAATACTGGCAATGGTGATTTGACGCTGACTGCAAACGATACCGCTTCCCATAACGTGGTCAATGCGGATCGCGATAGTGGTGCGGCATCCATCTCGGTCGCATCCGGTGCCAACCTGTCGGCAGGTAGCGGCATGGTGAACATTACGCTTGATAATGGTGCCGGTAACACCAACAGCACGGCCGGCAATATCACGTTGGCCAGCAGTATCAGTGGTGGCAGCATCTCGGTGAAAAACCTTGGAACCCAGAACGGCTCCATCACCTTGTCCAGCGGTGCCGCACTGACGGCTAGCGCAAACAACGGCACGATTACGCTGCAAACCGGCGGTAACTTCATCAACAACGCGGGGGCAAGTGCGCTATCTGTTCCCAATGGTACTTGGCTGGTGTACTCGGCTGGCCCGAGCGGGGATACCTTCGGCAATCTGAACAGTAATAACACGGCGGTGTGGAATACTGCGGCTGGTGCGGCGGTGAGTGCCAGCGGCAACCGTTACGTTTTTGCCTATCAGCCGCATTTGACCGTTACCAGTCATAACGACAGCAAGACATATGGCGTTGACGCCTCTTCAGCCATCCAGTCCGACTACACCATTAGCGGCCTACAGCCAGCGGTAAGTGGCGCTTATCTCGCCGATACCGCAGCCATGGTGTACAGCGGTGCGCCGAGCATGTCGTCAAGTGGCACGGCTGTTGCTGCCACCGTGGCAGGTGGCCCCTATACGATTAGCGGGGCAACAGGAACGCTAAGCGTTGGCAACGGTTACGGTGCCACCACGTTCACCAATAGCGGCCAATTGACGGTGAACCCTGCGACCTTAATCATCACCGCCAGCGATCAAACCGCCACCTATGGGACACCATATACGCTGTCGACCGCGCCAAACACCGGCTACACGCAAACGGGTCTGGTCAACAGTGATGCCATTGCCGGTTTGACTGAAACGATACCGGGCGGTTTGACGGCAACCTCCGCGTCGACGGCCGTCGGTAACTACACGATCACCCCGTCGGCAGCGACCGGGACCGGACTGGGTAATTACACCATCCAGTACCACACTGGCACCCTGAACCTGCAACCCGCAATACTCTACACCTCGCTGAACTATTCAGTTGCAGATGCCTTCTCGACCTATGGCACGCTGGCGACCCTGGGGAACTCCACCTTGAGTGGTATCCTCAACAACGATCAGGTGTTCGGCACCGTGGGAGCCTTTACCCAAGGCGGATCCAGCGTGACCTTGGCTGCCAATACACCGGTCGGTAGCTATATAGAAAAAGTTACCGGCCTTACCGGCTCGGCGGCTTCCAACTATGTGCTGGCAACCAGCGGCAACACCAACGGTACGCTGACCATTCAACCACTGGCGGTCACCTTGTCTGGTAGCCAGACCTATAACGGTACGACCACAGCTCAAGGGGGCAACCTGTCGATTGGCAACCTGGTTGGCAGTGACAGCGTCACGGTCGGTGGTACTGCCACCCTGGCCAGCGCGCATGCTGGCAACCGCGCTCTGTCTGGCTTCAATAGCCTGACACTCGACAACTCCAACTACACCCTGACTGGCGCTAGCGGCAGCATGACGATCAACCCGTTGGCCGTCTCTCTGACCGGCAGTCAGACCTATAACGGTACGAGCACAGCGCAAGGCAGCAACCTGACGGTGAGCAATCTGATCAACGGTGACAGTGTTACCGTAGGCGGCACCGCTACCCTGGCCAGCACCCATGTCGGCAACCGCGCCCTGTCTGGCTTCAACAGCCTGACGCTGAGTGATAGCGACTACACCCTGAGCGGGGCCAGCGGCAGCATGACGATCAACCCGTTGGCCGTCTCCCTGACCGGCAGTCAGACCTATAACGGTACGAGCACGGCGCAAGGCAGCAACCTGACGGTGAGCAATCTGATCAACGGTGACAGTGTTACCGTGGGCGGCACCGCTACCCTGGCCAGCACACATGCCGGCAACCGCACCCTGTCTGGCTTCAACAGCCTGACGCTGAGTGATAACGACTACACCCTGAGCGGGGCCAGCGGCAGCATGACGATCAACCCGCTGGCCGTCACCCTGACCGGTAGCCAGACCTATAACGGTACGAGCACGGCGCAAGGCAGCAACCTGACAGTGAGCAATCTGATCAACGGTGACAGCGTTACTGTTGGCGGCACGGCGGGTATGGCAGGCAGGATGGTTGGTAGCCAGCAGTTGACCACCTTGAGTGGCTTGGCGCTTAGCAACGCGGACTACACCTGGTCTGGTGGTTCAGGAAGCCTCACCGTGGTGCCGGCTGCACTCACGATTGCCGCGGCGAATCAGACCACCATGACCGGTATGCCTTATGCACTGGCCGGCTACACGACTTCTGGCCTGTTCGGTAGCGATAATGTCACCGGCCTCACGGAAACCTTACCTGGCGGGGCAACGTCTACGACGTCCCAGACCGCTGCTGGCAGTTACGTCATTACCGCGTCCAATGCCACCGGTTCCGGCCTTTCCAACTACACCATTGCCTACCAGCCGGGGATTTTAACCATCAACCTGTTGCCGGTAATCAGTGTGCAGCAGCTACCGGCTAACGGGCAGAACAGCAACGCCTCCAGTTTTTCGACGCAGGGGGGGCTGCCTTTCAACCTGAGTCCTTCTAGTTTCAATCAGCCAGAACTGTCCAGTACCGGCCTGACTACTGGTACAGAGGCTGCGGCTGCGCGCAATTCGTCGGCTGCCAGTAGTAATGGCAGTACTGGCAACAGCAATGGGGGCGCATCCCCTGCTGTGGTGAAGTCTGACTCCGCTGGCGCTGTCAGCGGCAGCTTGCAGTTGGCTCGGCAGTCCGGGGAGCAGATGACTGGCTCACCGTATCCGGATAATCGCTATGTCGGTGATGCGATTCAATTCACGGCGCAATAAGCGGAAAGATAATAACAATGAATACTATCAGGCCATTGGTTTGGGGAAGCATCTACGCAACCGCGGGGTGTCTGTTGACTGTAACGATGTCTGAATTTGCTGCTGCGGCACCGATAGAACTTAATCCGGCACCCGTGCCGCAGATTCAGCGGCAAATGATTCTGCCGCCTAATGTCGTGCCGGGGTCTGAGGATGCCACCCCGCTGGGGGCGACATTGACGGGTATTGTGTTGTTAGGGGCGGACGATATATCCGTCGCTGAGGGGGGGGCCGGCATCGACACCAGCCGCGTGGCACGGCTCAATACACCGGATGGCAAGGCCTTGCTCATGCCTTGGCTTGGGCGTCCGCTATCCAGAAAGCTGATTGCCGAAATCGAGGCGTCAATTGCGCGTTATTACCGACAGCGTGGTTTTCCGTTCATATCGTTGTCAACGCCGCCGCAGAACATCGGTAGCGGGGTATTGCAAATCCGCGTACTCGAATTCATGGATGGCAAGGTATCGGTACAAGCTACCTCTGCGTCCACTGCATCGCGTCTGCGCGGCTTGATTCGCCAGCAGCCTGGCGAGCCGATCGATACCTATCAGCTTACGGCAGATCTGGACTGGATCAATCGCTATCCCTTCCGGCAAGCGCAGGCGGTGTTTACTCCTGCGGCCAGCTTTGGGCGTTCCGATCTGGATGTCCAGATTACCGAGACCAAACCATGGCGAGCCTTCCTCGGTTATGCCAACTCCGGCACTCAAGCCACAGGGATGGATCGCTATTTCGCCGGGGCGATGGTGGGCGGATTGCTGACGTCCGATTCGGTACTGTCATATCAGTACACCACTTCGCACGATGGGGTAAATGCCAACGGGCATTTAGGTGGCGAGTATGCCCATAACCGCTACCTCAGCCATGGTCTGCATCTGGACCTACCATTTGCTGCGCGCCAGAAAATCGAATTGACGTTTAACCATGTTGAAACCAATACCAGTTCCAACCCGTTTCTCGCGCGTAATCTGACCGACGAACTCTCACTTGGACATCGCTTCAGCCTATCCAACGTTTCACGTCTGCCTGGTGATCTTGCTTACGGCGTAGAGGTCAAACGCGATCGACAAAAAACTTATTTCGGCAACACTGATGTACTCGATAGCCAACAAGAGACCGATCAAATTTATCTCAGCTGGAATGCGCTGTGGCAAGGGGTGGATAGCAAGACCGGGCTTGATGCGGCATTGCATATCAGCCCAGGGGGCTTGAACGGGGATAACACGGATCAGGCCATGCGGACGTTTAGCAGCGCAAGAGTAAGCAATTCCGACTACCAGTACCTCAATGTGCATCTAACCCAGCTCAGCAGGCTGCCCAAGTCGTGGAGTTTGCGTAACGAGCTGATTATGCAGTTTTCCAGCAATGCGCTACCCAATACCGAGCAGACCGCTATCGGTGGTGAGGGGCTGGTGCGTGGCTATCTGCTTGATGATGGCGCCTACGACTCGATGGTCGTGAGCCGTAACGAGCTGCATCTGCCGACGTTCAATATGCTGGGGGCAAACAGCTTGTTGATGCCCTACCTGTTCGTGGATGGAGGCTATGGCCGCAATCATCACAACGCGGGCTCGCAACATGCCTTGTCTGCTGGTATCGGTATGGACTATCAATTGGGCAGCACATTAAGCGCTTCAGCGTCGTGGGCCCACAATTTTTGGCAGGCGAGCCAGACGCACAGTGGGGATAACGCGGTGGAGGTCAGGGTGACGGTGGGTTTTTAGCGAGAACCGAGCAACCTAACGCAGCTTTTCGCACGACTCCCGCTCGATTGATGGGGCGGGAATCGTTGTGCGCAAAATAGCAACGGTTACCAAAATTTCCACCAAGGCCGCTCGGACTGCGAAACGGCTGTTTGTTCTAGAAGACTAATAATCATGTTGTACCCTTATTGCCTGGCAAGATCGGCTGCGGACTTCCCTGAGGCGGTTCTCATTGTGGTGTCCGCGCCATTGGCAAGAAGAAGCTTAACGTTCTCGGTGCATCCATGTTCCTCCTTCACTCGCCCCATCACCAAGTGATCCTGCTCTAGAGCTGACTGTTCTTGTTGGTCTGTCCCGATTCCCATGTACAGAGTGATAAGGCCGCTTACACAGTAGAAGCCGTCGATAAAGCGCTATGACGCTGACGACAGTTGTGGCCGAACTGCTACCGAACGGGCTGACGTATTGTCAGTTGGTTGGCCAAAGCCTCCATCTGAGCATGGGTGGATTGATCGACCTGCTTGTGGTGCTAAACAGTCATCCGGAAATGGCTAAAAATGCTGGGGCGATTCACTGTCTATTTATTGACACTCGTCGCGGATACCGGCCAGAGCCAATTTGAGCTCACTTGAAAGCTCCTGTAGCTCCAAAATCTTTCGCTCGATTACCCCAATCTTGTCGGCAATAACTGCGCGCTTCTGTTCCGGCCGGAAACTGTGATTGGCCCATGCATCCAATAGCTCTTGAATTTCTCCAAGTGAAAATCCCAAAGCCTTGGCTTTCCTGATCAGGCCCAAGCGTCGAACCGCTGAACCATCATACCGGCGGTAGCCGTGGCTGCCTTCTGGACCACGCTCGGGCTTGATAAGACCTATCCGTTCGTAGAATCGGATAGCATCACGCGTCATCCCCATCTGGTCTGCCAACTCTCCAATCCGCATGATCAAGCTCTCCCAAATAATTTTTGCCTTGACCTTGGACTATACACCAATGTTTACAGTGCCCTTTCGAACAGCCATGGCGGTCTACCGCAATGCCCTCTTATGCGCTAACGATTAGGGAAAAACATGTCACATGAAAAAATCGCATTTGTCACCGGCGCGACTGGATTGCTGGGTAGCAATCTTGTTCGTTTGCTACTCGCGGAAGGTTATCGGGTTAAGGCTCTAGCCAGGTCAGAACAGAAAGCCACTCAGCAGTTCGGGGAGCTAATCGGTAAGCGCTTAGAGGTGGTACTGGGCGATCTGACCAGTGTGGACGGCTTTGCACCAGCATTGCAGGGATGCGAAGTTATTTTTCATACTGCAGCGTATTTCCGTGAAAGCTACCAAGGTGGTCGCCATCTGGCCGCCCTGCACAAAACCAATGTCGAGGGTACGCAAAACCTGCTGAACGAGGCATATGCGGCTGGAATTCGGCGTATGGTCCATATTAGCTCTATCGCGGCATTGGGCCGTAACGCGACAGGGTTGACCGACGAAACCATGGTGCTGGCACGTGAAGCAGCACCGGATGACTATTACTGCAGCAAAATCGAAACCGATGAGGTGATATTCGCTTTTCTCGACAGCCATCAGGACATGCACATCTCCCTTGTCCTGCCTGGCTGGATGCATGGACCGGGCGATCTTGGCCCGACTTCGGCTGGGCAGTTCGTACAGGATTACCTACAGCAAAAAATCCCGGGAGTCATTGATGCTGCATTCTCTGTGGTCGATGCCCGAGATGTCGCGCTGGTCGCTTTGGCAGCCAGTAAAACGGGGCGACGGGGCGAGCGCTATTTGGCTGCCGGCCACCCAGTCACCATGGCCAGGCTTTTGCAAATGATGGAAGCCGTAAGCGGTGTACCTGCCCCACGGCGGAAATTGCCCCGCATAATGTTGTATGCCATCGCGTCCCTGCAAGAGCTCTTTGCTCGATTGACGGGCAGGCCTGTATTACTCAGCTTGGCCACGGTAAGCAATATCGCAAACGACTACGGAAGAAAATTTTCGGCGGAAAAAATCCGGATGAGATTTGGTCTGGGTTTCAGGCCGATGGAAGAAACATTGGCAGATGAGGTTATGTGGACCCGACAAAGTGCTACTCGAAGGGATACGTACAAGCCTGGCAAAGTGAACTCCAGTTAATAATGCGAACTGTCGATCATTACCGATGCGGTAGACGGCCGTTTAGGCCGATCTACCGCTGGCGAGGCTACTGTAACGCTAGTGGGCCAACCTGAGCAGATACTCGCACCACAATGGTAGTCACTGCTATACGGAGTTAGGTTGATATTTTTTAATCCGACAACACCTTGTCTGAATCAGTCCACCTGTCAGTTCGGGTCTTGTTCCGTTTCCTTCCAGCAGTCCAACTCCTGAATCTGCAGGAACCATCTCCAAATTTGGTTAAATTGGATGAGTGGAAGTTTGGCACGATGCCAATCGCCAAGCGGTGCCGCAATAGCAAGATCAGCAAGTGATAGTTGGCTGCCACAAATCCACTCTTGCCCGGCAAGATGCGTATCGAGAACCTGGCAAGCCTCGACAAACTTAGCTTCAGCTCGCTCGACTTCAGAGTGGATGGCAGCCCCTAGCCCCGCTATTTCCTTGATTGAATTTTCCCAGTTGAGGATGCTGATTGCCGGCATCAAGTGCTGACCGCACCAGTACATCCAGCGGCTTACATTTGCACGTTCTTGCGCTGTTCCAGAATACAACGACTTGTTCTGGGCCAACTCAGCCAGGTACTGCATGATGGCGTAAGACTCCCATAGTACATATCCTTCATCATCAAGCACGGGAACCTGATGATTTGGGTTTAGTTTCAAGAATGGTGGCGTGTTTTGCTCGCCACGAAACAAATCAACTGATATCAGTTCAAGCTTTATGCCTAGTTGTTGCGCAACCAGAAGCACCCGGCGGCTACAAGAAGAAAGAGGATGGTAGTAAAAACGCATGGCTGACACTCCAGTGATTGACCTTAAGTGATGCCATCGTATTCGCAAGTACTGTCAGTTTCTGTCAGCAGTCATGGTCTTGTTAATTAGGGCCAGGCTATCGTTGCCAATATTGTTTTTGCTTGCCCGTTGGTATGTATCACATGCTCGCCACTCGTTTAGCAGTTCTTGCTTTCTGCGTGGATAGCGCTCTTTGGTAACGAATAGTGCGGAGATTCGGTCTGTCCTGAAGTGCCGGAAATCCTGACGCACTTCACACCAACCTGCCAGCATGCGCACATGATCAAAATAGCCCAATGCCAGTGGCCAGATTGTTCGCTGTGTAGCATTTCCCTGCAAATCACAGTAGTTGATACGCAGTTTGTACTCACCCCGTATGGCCTGACGGATTGTCGATAAGTCAACCACATCAGCTTCCGCCAATGAGGGTGTTCCCACCATCAGAGAGCTGCTATCCAGGGTGCGGCGCAATTCTTGCGGAAGCACTGAGGAAATCTTGGCTAGTGCATTTTTTGCTGCACTACCCAGATGAGTGTCCGTGCGCTTGGCTACCCATCTTGATCCAAGCACAAGTGCTTCAATTTCCTCTGCTGTGAACATCAAGGGTGGCAACATGAATCCAGGCCGCAAAACATATCCCAGACCAGGCTCACCCTCAATATTGGCACCCTGTGCCTGCAAGCTTGCGATGTCTCGGTAAAGTGTCCGCAGACTGATCCCAAGTTCATCAGCTAGGCTGGCCCCGGGAACAGGGAAGCGATGGTGCCGCAAGGCTTGAAGTAGGGTAAACAATCTTTCCGTACGAGACATGAACACTCTGCTAGTGTGATCAGAAGGCACCATGTTGCCATATCTGGTCGGGTAGCAAGCATTCATTTCCGAAGATAATAACGGCCTGCAACCCAGATCAGACCTAGCTTTGGCCAAAGCCACCATCTGAGCAAGACGGATTGACCGACCGGCTGGTGGTGCTCTCCAATTATCCGGAAATGGCTACAAATGCCGGGTCGATTCATCTTACCTTGACAGAAGTTGCCGAGATAATGGGCTTCAGCGACTTATCGACCTTCTCGCAAGCCTATAAACGCTGGACCAGACTTACTCCAAGTAGCGCACGCAAGGGCATGGCAGCGCTACGAAATAAAGCCATGCAACAAGCAACCTTAGCTGAGAGACTGCAAGACCTTCGGGACCCCAGCCTAGAAATAGCCATGCAGGATTTTAGATTCAAGCCTGCGATGTGCTTATGTGCAGACAAACCGGGAGACAGCTGCACTCAGATACCTGCCATTGAACCAATGCCGCCTGGAACGTCCGCCATCGGCATGAAGTTGGTATTTGTCAGACAGGAAAGTGGCCATTCGACTTTCTTATAGCCCCTAGCGACAGGGAGTCAGTCCATTGCCGACAGTGATGGGCAATCACGCGCATGGCGGCAATGGCCGAAACCAGGACGTAACCATTTACGATGTCATAAACCACAAGAACCGCAGATCCTACCGAAGGATCTGCGGCTCTTTATGCACGGGCGGACAATCACATTCAGTCCCACCAACAACAGAGAGCGCCCATGCGATCAACAAGACTAGTTTTAGGGGGTTGAAAATGAAAATCCTGGCCAGATACGCCTGATCACTCACACTAGACAGCGGCGATCATTGATCGGCATTGCCAAATTTGGCTACACTGGAGCCACATGAATGAAAAAGGCCTCACAGTATTTCTACTGTAAGGCCTTGATTTTAATGGTGCCGGTAAGAGGAGTCGAACCCCCGACCTTCGCATTACGAATGCGCTGCTCTACCAACTGAGCTATACCGGCGAACCAACTTGGTAAAAAAGCCTTGAGTCTCTGTGAAGAAATTCAAGGCTTTTTTGAATCTGGTCGGAGTGAGAGGATTCGAACCTCCGGCCTCTACGTCCCGAACGTAGCGCTCTACCAGGCTAAGCTACACTCCGATTTGTTTCTCGCAGTCTTAATTTGCGAGAGGTGCAATTTAACCTTAATTTCGGTTTTTTGCAATACTATTTGCAGAAATTCTGGTCGGAGTGAGAGGATTCGAACCTCCGGCCTCTACGTCCCGAACGTAGCGCTCTACCAGGCTAAGCTACACTCCGCTTCCCTAATTTCTGCACTCTGCTATCAGCTTTTTGGTCCGTTTCCGGGTTACAATCAGCGACATCAGAGGACGCGCATTATGGAACATTTATGTGGTTTAAGCAACTATCTTTTTATCGCCTGAACGGCGAATCCCTGCACGAAACCGGCAAGCTCTCCCAGGCTCTGGGGAAAAGCCCCTTCCAGCACTGTGGTGGCCTGGACTGGTTCAGTGAAGGCTGGGTAGCGCCAGCTGCGCATCTGGATAGCCCGGTATTCCATGTGCGGGACTGCCAGCTGCTTTCCCTTAAACGCGAGGACAAGGTACTGCCCGCTGGTGTCATCCGTGATTTTGTCGATCTCAAGGTGCAGGAAATAGAAGAAAAGGAAGTACGCAAGGTCGGCCGTAAAGAGAAGCTGGCGCTCAAGGAGCAGATCACCGATGACCTGTTGCCGCGTGCCTTTGTCCGCACCCACCGCACCACAGCCTACCTGGACTGCCGCCGCGGCTGGATGATGGTGGACTCCGGCACAGCGAGCAAGGCCGAGGCGCTGGTATCCAAGCTGCGCGAAGCGCTTCCCCCCTTCCCCGCCGCCCTGCCACGCACCAAGCTGGCCCCCCATACTGCCATGACCGACTGGCTGGCTGCCGGCGCAGCCCCTTTTGGCTTCGAGCTGGATGCCGATTGCGAACTAAAGGATGGTAGCGAAAACGGTGCAGTCATTCGCTGCACCCGTATGGATCTGACAGCAGACGAAATCCGCCAGCATATTGCCACCGGCAAGCAGGTAACGCGCATCGGCCTGATCTGGCAAGAGAAGATTCGCTTCATGCTGACTGACGCACTGCAACTCAAGCGCATCCAGTTTCTGGATGTACTCCAGGAGGAAGCCAGCCAGGCCGGGGATGATCGCGAAAGTCTGTTTGAAGCAACCTTCACCCTGATGAGCGAGGAGTTGGGAGAACTGGTAGATGCGCTGATCGAAGCACTTGGCGGACTGGAAGATAGCCAGGCCAACCCACCTGTTGCAAGTGCATCTTCATCCTCGGATACCGCTGGCAGCAGCAGCGTCACGCCTGCAGGTGACGATGCCCGGGATGTTCCCTGGGACTGACACGCCATCCGGTGTTCAATACGACAAGAGCCTGCGGGCTCTTTTTTTTCGATAGCACAAATCTAACAATCAATTTATAACAATCAATTTAACAAATCTATGGCAAAAAACCATAATGGCAGCACACCAGAAGTCGCCATGCTGTATTCAGGACTTGTTGGATAGCGATATCACGGTTTCTGTTTATTAAGATTTTTCCTATCAATAATAGGGAATTATCCCAGTAAAAAAGAACAGGTCTTACAGTACAAATAAGGCTACCAATCCAGTACACAGGGAGAGCGTCATGCACAACCAACTGACGTGGCAGGAAGTGTTGCTCGACATGCTGGCAGCTTTTTCGGCCCTGCAGTAGCAATAAAAGGCAGGAACAGGTACGGGCAATACATGGATTGACTCTGGCGGGGCCAGCAGCCCCGGGACAACTCAAAGCATACGAAACAGGAGCAAGAGATGGCGAATACACATGCAGGTTCTGCAGGCAAATGTCCGGTAATGCACGGTGGCATGACACAAACGAGCATGTCCAACACCGACTGGTGGCCTAATGCGCTTAATCTGGACATCCTGCATCAGCACGACAGCAAGACCAATCCGATGGGGTCGGACTTTGACTACCGTGAGCAAGTGAAAAAGCTGGATGTTGAGGCTCTGAAAACAGACCTCAAGACCCTGATGACCAACAGCCAACCCTGGTGGCCTGCTGACTGGGGCCACTACGGCGGCCTGATGATCCGCATGGCATGGCACTCTGCCGGCAGCTATCGCATTGCAGACGGTCGTGGCGGTGCCGGCACCGGCAATCAGCGCTTTGCTCCACTTAACTCCTGGCCGGACAATGCCAATCTGGACAAGGCACGCCGCCTTTTGTGGCCCATCAAAAAGAAATACGGCAACAAGCTCAGCTGGGCCGACCTGATGATTCTGGCTGGCAACATGGCCTATGAATCCATGGGTCTCAAGACTTTCGGCTTTTCCTTTGGTCGCGAGGATATCTGGCATCCGGAAAAGGATATCTACTGGGGTTCGGAAAAGAAGTGGCTGGCCCCCAGCGGTGGCGAAGGCAGCCGCTATTCGGGTAGCCGGACTTTGGAAAACCCGCTGGCCGCAGTAATGATGGGCCTGATATACGTCAACCCGGAAGGAGTGGATGGCCAGCCGGATCCGCAAAAGACCGCACACGACATCCGCGAGACATTTGCCCGCATGGCAATGAATGACGAGGAAACCGTTGCCCTGACCGCAGGTGGCCACACTGTAGGCAAGACCCATGGCAATGGCGACGCCTCCCGGCTGGGCGCAGCACCGGAAGGTGCCGATCTGGAAGAACAGGGCCTGGGCTGGATGAATCACAGCAGCCGCGGCATTGGCCGTGACACGGTAACCAGCGGTATCGAAGGTGCCTGGACCACCCACCCCACCCAGTGGGACAACGGCTACTTCGACATGCTGCTGGGTCATGAATGGACGCTGAGCAAGAGCCCGGCGGGTGCCTGGCAATGGGTGCCGATCGATATCCGCGAGGAAGACAAGCCAGTTGATGTGGAAAACCCCGACATCCGCTGTATGCCGATCATGACAGACGCCGACATGGCCATGAAAGTTGATCCGGAATACCGCAAGATTTCCGAGCGCTTCCACCAGGACCCGGCCTACTTCTCCGATGTGTTCGCCCGCGCCTGGTTCAAGCTGACCCACCGCGACATGGGCCCGAAAGCCCGCTATATCGGCCCGGATACACCGCAGGAAGACTTGATCTGGCAAGACCCGATCCCGGCTGGTCGCACTGACTACGATGTAGATGCAGTCAAGGCAAAGATCGCGGCCAGTGGCCTGAGTATTGCCGAACTGGTCTGCACCGCCTGGGACAGTGCACGCACCTTCCGTGGTTCGGACAAACGCGGCGGTGCCAATGGTGCACGTATCCGCCTGGCACCGCAAAAGGATTGGGCGGGCAACGAACCGGCCCAACTGGCCAAAGTATTGGCTGTACTTGAGAAAATCGCTGCCGAATTTTCCATCAGTGTGGCGGATGCCATCGTCTTGGGTGGCAATGTCGGTATCGAACAGGCTGCCAAGGCTGCAGGACATGCGTTGACACTTCCCTTTGCACCGGGTCGCGGCGATGCCACAGCAGAACAGACCGATGCCGATTCCTTTGCCGTGCTGGAACCGCTGGCTGATGGCTTCCGCAACTGGCTGAAGCAGGACTTTACCGTCAGTGCTGAGGAATTGCTGCTGGACCGTGCACAGCTGATGCGACTGACTGCCAGTGAAATGACGGTTCTGGTTGGCGGCCTGCGGGTACTGGACAGCAACCATGGCAGCAGCAAGCTGGGGGTGTTTACCGACCGTCCAGGCCAGTTGACCACCGACTTCTTTGTCAACCTAACTGACATGGCCTACACTTGGAAACCGGCCGGGCGTAATCTGTACGAGATTTGCGAGCGCAGCACCGGCGCGGTGAAATGGACTGCAAGCCGCGTAGATCTGGTATTCGGCTCCAACTCCATCCTGCGCGCCTATGCCGAGGTCTATGCCCAGGATGATAACCAGCAAAAGTTCATCCAGGACTTTGCTGCCGCCTGGACCAAGGTGATGAATGCCGATCGTTATGATCTGAGCTGACCGGCGCTGGCAGGCAGTCACCAGAAGCCGCACAGCCACATGGCTGTACGGCTTCTTTTTTGCCTAGCCTTCTGCCGAATACCAGAAAAGACAGGGACCTGGATGTGGCAATGCCACGCATGCCTGCCCGAATAGCGGCATGGGAGCTAACAATACTCTCATTTTGATTAATTTTTTCAATCAAAACTTTGAAAAGATAAATTTTACTTGATAATTATTCTCATTAAAATGAAAGATGAATTATCTAGTTGAAAGGAGTTAAGCATGCAAGCCACTCAGCCCACCACCCGGCCTCGCGTGCGTATATGGCAGCATCTGCGCATTCTGCTTGGCATCTTCATCGTCTGCAGCGGATGGGGATTCCTGTTGCAGACATCGACACAGGGGAGCAGCCCCGCTCCCATGCATGGAATTGCCAGCCATCCAGCCTGATTTGCACTGATGCCATGCACAGCAACACTATTTCCCCTCAGTAAACAAAATGGTGAAGAAATAGCCGTTTTTTTAACATGGAATTCTGATTAAGCTGTTCACATGGCAATCACTGCAGGCAGAACGAACATGAGCAACCAACAAGCAGCGCTGTTCATCTCTCACGGCGCACCCACGCTTCCTATTGAAGACAGTCCAACCCGCCACTTTCTGACGCAATTGGGCCAAACCCTGCCGCGTCCACGTGCCATCATCGTGGTATCGGCACACTGGGAAAGCACTATTCCCATGGTCAACCTGGCGGAAAACCCGGAAACCATGTACGACTTTGGCGGTTTTCCCTCTATTCTGTACACCCTGCGCTACCCCGCCCGTACCGATCTCAAGCTGGCAGCTGATGTCGTGGACAAGCTGCGTGAATCGGGCCTGCGCATAGGAACCACCGACCAGCGCAGCCTGGATCATGGCATGTGGACGCCACTGATGTTGATGTACCCAGAGGCAGATATCCCGCTAGTCATGGTGTCGCTACCGCATGGTGCCAGTGCAGATACCTTTTTCCAGATGGGTCGCGCACTTAGGGCACTGCGAGACGATAATGTGCTGATCATCGGCTCTGGCAGCTACACACATAATCTGTGGCAACTCAGCCCAGACGGTAGCGCAACGCCACCATGGGCTGCCGCCTTTGCCAACTGGATGGATCTAGCCCTGCAGGAAAACCGTCAGCAGGATATCCTGCGCTGGAAGCAGCTGGCCCCGCTGGCTCGCGAAAACCACCCGACGGATGAACATTTCAACCCGCTGCTGGTGGTAATGGGAGCCGCATCGGATGCTACCACCCCGGTGAAACTGCACGACGACTGGCGCATGGGTTCGCTCTCCATGGCTTGCTGGCGTTTTGATTGACTCCGCCGGTAAGTGACAAGGGCCCCAGCGGGGCCCTTGTCGTTTGTGGCTACGCTGTTACAGCGTTTTCAACTTGCCACGGAAATCATCCAAGCAGGTATAGCCCTTGAGCAACATCAGATCGCCCAGCTCTCCCAGAATGCGAGCAAATGCACCCTCGCCTTCTTCGTACAGACATGTGCCAATCTGCACTGCAGTCGCACCGGCTAGAATGTGCATGAATGCTTCGCGCCCGCTATTGATGCCACCGCAACCCACCACATGCTTGCCAATCAATAACCGGGCAAACTCGCGCACATTCGCCAGTGCCGTCGGCAGTACATAACTGCCACCCAGCCCACCCAGACCATCCTTGGGCTTGATGACCACGCTTTCTGTCTCCGCATCGATGACCAGGCCATTGCCGATGGAGTTGATACAGGTGACAAAGCGCACACTGGTAAACGCATTCAACAAATCTGCCATCTGGGCAAAATGAACCGGGTCAAAATACGGAGGTAGCTTGACACCAAATGCTCCCGGGTAGATACGGCTGATCTCGGCCAGGGTGATCGCACATGCATCCGGGTCGTAACCCAACTGCGGCTTGCCTGGCAGATTCGGGCAGGACAGGTTTACCTCCGGGATGCAGGGCAAGTTACTGGCAGCCAAGTCTGCCAGCATGCTCAGATTGTCTTCCAGCGTCATCCCTGAAATGGACAGAAATAGTGGCTTGCCCTGATTGTACGGATAGCTGCTCGCATAGTCGCGATAGTAGGCGTAGCCCGCATTGGGCAGGCCCATGGAGTTGATGCTGCCCATGGCGGTGGCACAGTAGCGCGGCTCCGGATTGCCATCCCGCGGCTGCAAGGTGCAGCTTTTGCTGATGACCGCGCCGGCGGCGGAATGGCGTACCTGCTCCAGTTCGGCAACAGAGCGGCACATCACGCCGGAAGCGTTATACAGAGGATTGGCCATGGTCAGACCAAGCCAGGATACAGACAGGTCTACCCGCATGTTTTCTTCCCCGACAGTCAAAAGCGCCAGTGTGCCGGGCGATGCCGGCCTGCGTTCTGCGCCATATCAAGCAGGCAAGCAGAAAGGACAAACGGCCGCATTGCGGCCGCTTGTTACTGGCAGATGGCAGTCCGCGTCAGCGCAGCAGATGCAGGCCCTGGTAGAAAGCAAAGGAAATCACCCAGGCCAGCAATACTGACCAGCCCACTGACAGCGCAGTAAAAGCGCGGCTTTTCGACTCGCGCCGGATTGCTGCCACGGTGGACAAGCAGGGTACATACACCAGGGTGAAAATCAGGAAGCTCATGGCCGATGCCCAGTCCAGATGGTGCAACAGGGCTGCGCCCAACCCGGCTTCCGGCACGCCGTAAATCACCGCCAAGCCACCCAGCAGGATTTCCTTGGCCACAAAGCCCACCAGCAGGGCAACCGCCAGTTCATGCTTGATGCCGATGGGGTCGAGTACCGGTGCCATCAGGCTGCCCAGCATGTCGGCCAAGGTCTTGTTGTCCCCGGCCGGAATATGCGACACCAGCCAGACCAGCACCACCCCCATCAGGATGAAGCTGGACGCCAGCTCCAGAAAGGCCCGTACCTCACCAACGGCACGGATCAGCATGTGGCGCCCCCCTGGCAGGCGATATGGTGGAACCTCCAGCAAGAAGGCTTCATTGCCCTGATAACGGTGTTTGAACACCCATGCGGTAAAAATGGCCACGGCAAAACTCAGCAGATACAACAGTAGTAATACCCAGGGTGCCTGCTGGGGCCGAAACAGGATGCCAGCGAAAAACACGACTACCTGCAAACGGGCCGAACATAGCGAGAAGGGAATGATCAGCATGGTAAGTAGCCTTTGCTTGCGCTCCCGCATCACCCGCGTTCCCAGAATGGCCGGTACATTGCAACCAAAGCCCATCAACTGCATGACAAAACCACGGCCATCCAGACCCAGGCGTGCCATAAAGGCATCTGTCAGATAAGCAGCCCGAGCCAGATAGCCACTATCCTCCACCATGGCCATCAGGATGAAGAATACGAAGAGGATGGGGGCAAACGTCACCACGGTGGAAACGCCTTGCCAAATACCGTCCAGCAGCAGGCTTTGCACGATGGCCGGCAATGCACTGGTCCACGGGCCAAGTGCCGCCGCCTTGAACCAGTCCAGGCCGGCACCCACCACATCCTGCAATGGCGTGCCAATTTGGTATGTCAGATTGAACAGCAAGGCCATGAAGGCAAAAAACAGTGGTAAACCCAGCCAGGGATGCATCAGCCAGGCATCCACTTTCTCGGTCACGCCCTGCGGCAGCACTGGGGGCAAGGACCACACCCCCGACAGGCGGGCACGCGCCATGTCAATGGCCTCACGCGTTTCCGGAATCTGATCCAGCGCAGCATGGCAAGGCGTCTTGGTCTCGGCAGCCTGACGATTCAGCACATCCATCAGCCGCGGCCACCCTTCCATGCGCTTGGCCGACACCAGCACCACGGGAATACCCAGCCGCTGTTGCAAGGCTTCTACATCCAGTTGCACCCCCAGCAAACGCGCTTCGTCCGCCATATTCAGAACCAGTACGGCAGGCAAGCCACTGGCCAGAACCTGCAGTGCCAATGGAAGCTGGCGGTCAAGCTGGGCCGCATTGAGCACCAACACCACCGCATCAAAGGCCGTGCTCATCAACACATCCCTCACCACGGCTTCATCGTCGGTATAACCGGTCAGGTCGTTCACACCGGGCAGATCCACCAGCTCCACCATACTGCCGCCCAGCAACAGTCGTGCGCTGGTGAGATCCACCGTCAGGCCGGGCCAGTTCCCCACCCGCTGCGACATGCCGGTCAGGCGGTTGAAAACGGTGGATTTTCCGGTATTGGGTAAGCCGACCAAGGCAAATCGCTTCATCTTGCTACCCGAACCTGAATGAATTTTGCCAGGCTACGTCGTAGCAGAAAGCGGGTACAACCCACTTCCAATACCAGCGGGCCACCAAACGGCGCACGACGGGACAGATTGAATTGGCGGCCCGGGATAAGGCCAAAGGCTGCCACCCTGCGGAAGGCCTCATCTGACAGATCAAGACTGTGCACCACCCCTTTGCACCCCACAGGGAGCTTGTCCAGAGACATCATGCTTGACACCAATAACGCGAATAATTTGCATTATTGTACGCAATACTCCCTACTCACGGTAAGGTCTGATGCCATCGCATCCGTAGAAGTCTTGAGCAATATCAATCCGACGTTGTCCTCATCCTGAACTGCAGCGTGAATCCCGCGGCAACGGTGGCCCTGCTGCGGCATACCGTTTAGAATCTGGCTCATCTCAAATTTTCCTGACGGACCCCCGACCATGAGCATCAAATCCGACAAGTGGATCCGCCGTATGGCGCAAGATCACAACATGATCGAGCCGTTTGAACATAACCAGATCAAAAACGTCAATGGTGAGAAGGTAATCTCCTTCGGCACCTCCAGCTATGGTTACGATATTCGGTGTGCCGACGAATTCAAGGTATTCACCAATATCAACAGCACCATTGTCGACCCCAAGAATTTTGACCCGGACTCTTTTGTCGAAGTATCCGGCAAGGGCTACTGCATCATCCCGCCCAACAGCTTTGCACTGGCCCGCACGGTGGAATACTTCCGCATCCCGCGCTCGGTCCTGACCGTCTGCCTGGGCAAATCCACTTATGCACGCTGCGGTATCATCGTCAACGTGACGCCTTTTGAGCCGGAATGGGAAGGCTATGTAACGCTGGAATTCTCCAATACCACGCCACTGCCGGCCAAAATCTATGCCAACGAAGGGGTCGCGCAGGTATTGTTCTTCGAATCAGACGAAGTATGTGATGTGTCCTATGCCGACCGCGCCGGCAAATACATGGGCCAGGTCGGTGTAACCCTGCCACGCCCCTGATTGCAGCCATTGCCGTACATGGCAGGCACTTACGACAAGGACAGCCACGGCTGTCCTTTTTAATTCACTTGGCATTTAAATCCGGCTCGCAAATTCGCGTAGCTGTTCTAGGATGAACTGTAGGTTAAAGACATTTGTATCTGTCAACCCACCAATCGAACAGTTTCTCTTGGGGCGTCGCGGTTCCCCCTTGCCGTAACGTCCCTTTTTTTATGCATATTCAATGACATTGTATTTATATGATGGAAATAAAATTCAAAGCAATTATTGTACTGACAGGCAACCAACCGATATCCAATCACCAAAAAAAACAGGGCCAGCCATGCTAACCCTGTCACTCCCTCTTCCCCGGTGACCCCGTTGTTATCCTAAATGACCTCACTGGCCTGCTGGCATGGATCATCCATCAAACGCCTGGCACTTTCCGCAAGCAGATCCAGATCGTCATCCAGATGCTCTTGCATGTCCATGAGCGCAGCGCGCAACACCACAGCGGCCAGTTCAGCCTGATTTCCGCTGAAGACATGTGCCAAAACACGTAACTCCCGGCAGGCATGCAAATCCAGTGGAATCTCCAGAGTACGGACCACCTCGACCCGTGTTATCTCATCTGTTGACATACCTTTGCTGCGGCAGCTTTCCAGCTCGCCCAGCAAGCCTTTCAGAGCCAGTCCCATCGCCATCTCCTTTCGTGTCACTTTAACGCTAGACCCGACCTGTACAGAACCAAAGGCATCTCCGCCAAGCAATTGACTTGAAACAATAAAACACCATCCAACGATGTTGGACGGTGCATATGCAGTTGCGGGGAAGGAATGCAAAAATGGCTGCCCTATCACCATAGGACAGCCACCAGGAAATACCATCGCTACCCACACACCAGACTACAAAGATAAAAAACCCCATACCGTTGCATGGGGTTTTCAGTGTCTGTGATGGCTACAGCACTTCATTCGCGCCGACTGTATCAAGACTTGTATCAGCCTTCTTCAGCATCTCCATCGACATAGAACCAGCGTCCCTCTTCCTTCCGAAATCGGCTGATTTCATGCAAACGCTGGGCACGACCATTTACCTTGTAGCGAGCAACAAACTCTACCACGCCGGCTTCGTCGCTCTCACCACCCGCCTGAGTACTCAGCACATCCAGCGACAGCCATTTTACAAAACGTTCCTCCCGCGACAGATCCAGTTCGACCGGACGAGTCGATTGATGCCAGCTAGCCAGCAGGTATTCACCATTATTCATGGTGTAGGCTGCATAACGGGAACGCATCAGGCTTTCTGCCGTAGGGGCAAGCACACCAGCATCAATATAACGGCCACAGCATTCGTCAAAGGAGGCGGACAGGCCACAGGGGCAGCCGCTGGATTGTTTTTTCTTGCTCATTGTTTCATCAGCCCAGAGCGGGCAATCCATAGAGTTTCAACAGAAAATTGGTAAAAACCGGTTGTGGCGGCTTGGGCTGCATCTTGGGCCAGCGCCGTAACCACTCCCGCAAACGCATTTCCATCCTGGCCTGGGATTCTTCCTGACTTAGCCGACCAGCATCGCGCTCTACAGCCAGGTAGCGATACATGGCAAAGTTGTTGTCATCTACCAAGTTGGCACCGATCAGCCGCAAGCGATAAGTATTGAGCTGATCCGCAGCAGCAACCCGACTGAGTTCACTCGCCTTGACCTTGCCAGCCAATCGATTGGCTTCCTTCAGCAACTGCTCTACCTTGCTTTCCGATACCGATGGCGTAACAGGCGGGTGTGTCGGACGCATGCCACTTTGTGGTGCCGGTGCTTGTTGCAACAGACTGCAGCCACCGAGCAAGACTGGCATCACAATCAGCAACTGCAGGGATTTGGGGATGGAAATCATGGCGGTAGTGTAGCGGATATAAGGCGGTATTGGACAAAAAGCCCGGTCAAACAGTTCTGATAAGTTAATGGGCGGAAAAAACAAAACCGACCGGCATAGTTTGCACGGTCGGTTTCAATCACACATCAAGCTGGCTGGCGGATCAGGCCAGATGCTCGAACAGAGGAGTGGACAGATAACGCTCCCCGAAAGATGGAATCACCACCACAATCAGCTTGCCAACATTTTCAGGGCGCTTGGCCAACTCAATGGCCGCCCATACCGCAGCACCAGAGGAAATACCCACTAGCACACCTTCCTGGGTCGCTACCGCGCGGGCGGTATCGAATGCATCATCGTTCTTTACCCGGATGATCTCGTCGTATACCGCGGTATTCAGGATAGAAGGGATGAAACCGGCACCAATCCCCTGGATCGGGTGCGGCCCTTTGGGCCCGCCAGACAGCACCGGGGAGGCATCAGGCTCCACTGCCACAATCTGTACGCCAGGCTTGCGCGCCTTTAATACCTCGCCCACACCAGTCACGGTGCCACCAGTGCCCACACCTGCCACGAAGATATCAACCTGACCATCAGTATCACGCCAGATTTCTTCTGCCGTGGTGTTACGGTGAACTTCCGGATTGGCTGGGTTTTCAAACTGCTGTGGCATGAACCAGGTATCCGGGTTTTCATCCACCAACTGACGGGCCTTGGCAATGGCACCACCCATACCATCCGGGCCTGGCGTAAGGATGAGTTCGGCACCATAGGCCTTGAGCAATTGCCTGCGCTCACGACTCATGGTTTCAGGCATGGTAATCACCAGCTTGTAGCCACGGGCGGCACATACCATGGCCAGACCAATGCCGGTATTGCCGGAAGTGGGTTCTACAATCGTGGTGTGCGGCCCAATCTTGCCAGCTTTCTCGGCAGCATCGATCATGGCGACAGCGATGCGATCCTTCACACTGTGGGCCGGGTTGAAAAACTCCAGCTTGGCCACCACGGTGGCAACGCAGCCATCGGTAACACGGTTCAGTTTGACCAGAGGGGTATTGCCGATCAGGTCGGTTACGGTATTGGCGATACGCATCGTCTTATTCTCCCGGGCAACATTAATGCAATGTTTAATAACACATATAATATATGAGCACCGGAAAAACGCTAATAGTGTTTGCTTCTATCCAATAAACCAACGGGTCCGCCACCTATCATGCCAACCCAGGAAACACTGACACCCCTGAGCGGCTGGCGCCGCAAGCTCTACATCATCATTTTCGAAGCCGACACACGTTCTGGCCGCCTGTTTGACCTTGCCCTGATCGCAACCATCCTGCTATCTCTGGTGACGGTGGCACTGGAGAGCGTTGCCAGCATTCGCCAAAGCTGGGGCACACAGCTCAAGATACTCGACTGGCTGTTCACCATTCTGTTCACGGTCGAGTATTTGCTGCGACTGATCTGCATCCACAAGCCGCTACGTTATGCGCGCAGCTTTTTCGGCATGGTGGATCTGCTCTCCACCCTGCCACTCTACCTGGGCTTATTCATCCCCGAGAGCAGGTTTCTTGCCGATATCCGTATTTTGCGGCTATTGCGGATGTTCCGCATACTCAAGCTCACCCGCTACATGGGTGAGGCCCATGAACTGAAACGTGCCATGATGGCTAGTCGCCGCAAGATTCTGGTGTTTCTGGTAACCGTCGTCGTGTTGGTCATCATCCTGGGGACGCTGATGTATGTGATAGAAGGTGAAGCGAACGGCTTCACCAGTATTCCCATCGGCATCTACTGGGCAATTGTCACCCTGACTACCGTCGGCTTTGGTGACATCACACCCAAAACACCACTGGGCCAGGCGCTGGCCAGCATGGTCATGATTACCGGTTACGGCATCATTGCCGTACCTACCGGCATCGTGACGGCAGAAATAGCCCGCCATACCACGACAATACCAGCTGAAGACCAATCTGCTACCCGCCTTTGCCCGCATTGCTTCACCGAAGGGCATGACCGGGATGCACGTTTCTGCAAACATTGCGGTGGCACCTTGCCACGTCCGTCAACAAACGATATCAGCTAACCGGACTCCAGAGAGAAATGCCAGAACGAGGCAGGTATTACCCACTTCAACACCACCGAACAAGCTGCTGCTAGTGGCATTGACATGACATACATATAAAAACTAGTGATTTCTGTCTGCCGCCCATAGCTAAATGGATATCAGCCCCTCCCCGGCCACACAGCCAGTATGGTCCGTGCCAATTGCTCTGCCTGCTGAGCAATACGGTCCGGAGCTTCGTTCATGGCCTCGCCTAGCGTCATTGGTCTGTTGCACAACGAATAGCAGCCGTCAAATGCACCTGCCAGCGCTCCAGCATGATCGGCAATGATGGCGCCGGATAGCAGGCTTACTGGTACGGCCGCCTGCCGGGCCAGGCTGGCAACACAAGCGGGAGCCTTGCCGGACAAGGTCTGGCTATCACTACGGCCTTCACCGGTGAGAACCCAGTCGGCACTGGCGATTTCATCGGCCAGCCCAATATGTTGTGCTACTGCCTGAGCACCAGACACCATGCGCCCCCCCAGCACTTGCATGGCATAACCCAGCCCGCCAGCAGCGCCGGACCCAGGCAAATCCCGCAAAGGATGCGGCAATCCGGCATCAAGCAAACCGGCAAAATACGCAATCCAGCCATCCACCTCCTGAATATCCCTTGCAGATACGCCTTTCTGTGGACCAAAAACCGCCGTTGCGCCTTGCGGGCCAATCAACGGGTTCTCAACATCAGACCAGACCTCAAGACTTACTCCATCCATACAACAGGCCAACCCATCTGTATTCAGCACATGCACGGACGCTAGATCCTGTAAGCGTCCATGCAGCACTACACCAGCTTCATCCATTAGTTGCAGCCCCATGGCAGCAAGGCAACCGGCACCCGCGTCATTGGTGCTGGATCCACCCAGCGCAACAGCAATACGGTGATATCCATCACGCACCAAAGCCAGCAATAATTGGCCCACACCCCGGCTGCTGCGATCTTTAACATCAGAGTTACCAGCATCCGGCAAGCCGATGATGCGAGCAACCTCGAGTACCACCGTACCGTCCGGTAACAAAAGACAATCCACGTCCATGCTCTGCCCGACCGCATTGCAGACCGGATAACACAGCCACTCGCCACCGACTGCCGCATGCAATGCATCCAGCGTGCCTTCTCCGCCATCGGCCATGGGGCGCAGGATGCACACCGCCTGATGGTCAACCTGAGCAATACCTTGCCGCATGGCTTGTGCCACGCCGGCAGCATCCAGCGAGCCTTTGTAGGAGTCCGGTGCAATCACCCAGCGCATAATTCATCTCCCATGAAAACAGCCAACATAAATGCAAAACCCCTCGTTGCCAAGGCAAGGAGGGGTTAGGAAACCGGGCTACGTGGTCTTATTCGGCAGCGGCCTGATCATTCGGTACAGCTTCCACGACAGCTGCTTCTGCAGCAGGTTTTGGCGCAGACATCAGCTGAGCAGCCTTTTTCTCTTCAGCACTCACTTCGCCACTAGGCTTGCCGGCAAGATCAAAACGCTTGCCACCACGGGCCAGCGATTTCACATAGCGGGGCTTGCGGCAGTGATTGGCCACCACACGCGAAATCAGAGTTGCATCAAATTGCGGCAATGCGGCAATCAGGCTCTCGTGAATGCCCAGAGCCAGCGGACGGAATTGACGGAACACTTCAAATTTGCTGTAAACATGCTCCGCAATCATTTCTGTCTGCTTTTTCTTCGACAGGCTCTGTACTGCGGATTTGAGAGCAGCACCCAGTGCCGTTTCGGTATTTGGCTTCATGAACTTCTATCTAGATCCAGTGATGCTTTTCTAATGGCAGGCAATCCTGCCAGACGGATGGACGGTGTGCAAGCCGTCGCGAGGCCAGCTTGTGGTCTTGTCCACAACACAGCGGCGTCCTGTATGGTAATGCAGCTTTCCAGGCCATGCCAGTAAAAGGCTGGTACAAACAATAACAGGCCTGTTTTGCGTGTCAGGCTGGCAACGGTGCTGGTGCGCCCAGCCGGGGTCGAACCGGCACAACCGAAGTCGAGGGATTTTAAGTCCCTTGCGTCTACCAATTTCGCCATGGGCGCATCGAGTGGCGGATTATGCCAGTACTTGGGCACTGCGTCATCCATCAAGCGTGCTTTTTACCGCCATACAAGACATGCCCGGCGCATCGCTTGCTGCCATGGCGTGCTTTGCGCGAAGATGCATGACACGCTTTGCGGTTTTCCCTCATCCAATACCGGGGCCGCACATCACTTTTAAAAACAATCTGCGACAAAGGAATTGCCGTCTCATGTTCGAACATGTCGAAGCCTATCCGGGTGACCCTATACTGACACTGGTAGAAACATTTCATGCCGATAGCCGCCCACAAAAAGTGAACCTCGGGATCGGACTGTATTATGACGAAGCAGGCCGCATTCCTTTACTGAGTTCGGTACAAAAGGCAGAAGCCGCACGTGCAGCAGCCCCGTCACCACGCCCCTACCTGCCCATGGAAGGTGCTGCAAACTACCGCAGTGCAGTTCAGCGTTTACTATTTGGTGCAGATCATGAGGCCGTCACCGGCCAGCGCATCGCCACAATCCAGACTATCGGTGGTTCCGGTGCACTCAAGGTGGGCGCAGATTTCATCAAGCGTTACTTCCCAGAGAGCCAAGCCTGGATCAGCAATCCCAGCTGGGACAATCACCGCGCCATCTTTGAAGGTGCCGGCATCAAGGTACACGAATACCCCTATTACGATGCTGTTAGTGGCGGCTTGCTGTTTGACGACATGCTCGCCACCATCAAGCAACTGCCAGCACAAAGCGTGGTACTGCTTCACCCCTGCTGCCACAACCCTACAGGTGTCGATCTGAGTCAGGCGCAATGGGATGCTCTAATCCCAGTACTAAAGGCTGGCAAATTGCTACCTTTCCTGGATATCGCTTATCAGGGTTTTGGCCAAGGCCTGAACGAAGACGCCTACGCGATCCGCAGCATGGCCGATGCCGGCATCAGCTTTTTCGTCAGCAACTCCTTCTCCAAGAACCTGTCTTTCTACGGCGAGCGCTGTGGAGGCCTTTCGATTGTCTGCAATACAGCCGAAGAAGCCAACCGCGTGCTGGGTCAAATGAAAGCTACAGTACGTCGCAATTACTCCAGCCCGCCTACCCACGGTGGCCAGATTACGGCGGCAGTGATGAATGACCCCGCCCTGTTTGATGAATGGGAAGCGGAGGTTGCCGAAATGCGTGTACGCATCAAGGCCATGCGTCAAAAACTGCATGAAGTGCTAAACACTCGCCTGCCTGGTCGTGATTTCAGCTACTTCATCACCCAGCAAGGCATGTTCAGCTACACCGGACTAAGCCCCGATCAGGTTGATCGCCTGCGTGAAGAATTTGCCGTCTATCTGGTACGTTCGGGCCGTATGTGTGTGGCAGGTCTTAATAGCAGCAACGTCGGCTACGTGGCTGAAGCCATGGCCAGCGTGTTACAGGCATAACTGCGCAAGACAACAATGAAAAGCCCGGCCTGCAAGCCGGGCTTTTTACTGCCATCTGCAACATCAATCGCGCTTGTGCAATTTCAATGTCAGGGTCAACTCCCCTTCACCATCATTGACCGACTGAATATTCTTCAAGGTGATCCCCGTGGGCAACAGCACACTGATGCCATGGCCGATACCATATTTAGATAGCGTCTTCTCAAGTCGCTTGGCCATGTTCTGAGCGGGCAGGCGTGCCTCATCATCCAGTGAAAACCCATAGGATTCCGCTGCGGTGTCAAAAGCCAGGCTTACCTGTTCCTTACCCACAAACTTCTCGGCAATGGAGCTGACCTGACTGGTGGACACCTCCTCCTCGGCTTCACACACCGCCAGGAATTCATCCTTGAAACGGGCTTGCTCCAACGGATCGGCAATTTCCTCGGAAAGCTGCTCCACCACACTTGCCACCATGCGGCTACTACTGTTGGCATCCGGCACACGCATTGCCTTAAGAAAATCATCCAGCCAGAATTTTGCCTGCTGACCACCACGGTCCACCGCATACACCAGAGGGCCGGATTCCAGAATCAAAGCTCCCTTGTCGATCAGCCTGGGATTGATACCGGATGCATGCCGGATATCAAACACCTCCCCGGCCTCCACAACCGACAGGAAATCATCTCTCACTTCTGACTTGAATACGCCCAGTGCGCGTAGCTCCCGGTCCCCGTCCGACAAGCCGGAAAACAGAATGACAAACAGATCCCCGGCACTGATATTCGGATGCTGTGAGCGAGCGTAAAGATGCTTGGCGATACGCTGCGACAGCGCGAGGAAGTCAAGTTCACCGCGGAAAAACTGCCGGGTGTAATGATAAATCTCATTCAGATTCAGATCAGACTCATGAAAGAACTGATGTTTCTTCTTGTCGGAAACTACACCCCGCAAGTAGCCACTCAAAATAAGCGAGGAAACGCCGTCATCGACATCACAGGCCCGCTCGGACAGCTGCAGGCCCTCTCCCCTAGCCTGATTGCCCACTCGATGCACTACCAAACGCTCCACCCGCGATTCACCAATCAGCATAATTTATCCTACCGCACCAATAAAAGTGGATTATTGCCTCTCATCAATGCTATGACAACAAATTGTCATATAGATAAACAGGTACACCATAAAAATCGAATGACATACCAGAAGCAACACGCGCAATAACCATGCCTTATAAATGACATTTAAATGATCAATTATAAGAATAATTTATCAATAATGGCTAAATTTAGAACAATTTAACAGAAAATTTGCAACCCGGCATTGTTGGGAATTTTCCTAGAGAATTCAAGGACTAGTCTTAATTACAGTCATCGTTGAGTTAGCGATAGTTACGGCCAGACAAGAGCAATCTTGTTGACCGACAAAACACTCTCCAAGGACTCATCATGAAAAAACTTCTGACTATCGCCAGCGCCCTCGCAATGGGTGGCATTGCAACTCAAGCCTTTGCCTTTGACGGTACCATCAATTTTAACGGGACGATCTCAAACGTTACCTGCACCCTGACTGCTGCCGGGGGGGGCACAGGCACCGTCACGCTGCCTGCTATAGCCCCATCAGCCTTGAAGAATATTGGCGATACCGCAGGTACAACGCAATTCAGCATCAAACTGTCCGCCTGCACGGGCACCCCAGCCCCAACCCAAGCCGCTGTATGGTTTGAATCCGGCACAGAAGTAAACGCAGCGGGGCGCTTGGTGGGAACCATTGGCAGTAATACAGACACAGTGAGTATCGCCCTCTACAACATGGGAAACCCAACCCCCATCGCCATCGGACAAGGTAATGGCAGCCTGGGAAGTAGCGGAAACCCTTTCCCGATTACAGGTGGCAACGCAACGCTCAACTATCAAGCCAAATATTATGCTGAAAAAGTAGGCGTTCCGCCAGGTGCAGTACAAGCCAAGGTTAACTACACCATTCAATACCAGTAAATCTCAAAGCCCACTACTACAAACACTCAACAAGACTTGCATGGCGATCAACATGAATGCCCATTGATTGTCTTTGCCGGGCTAAGGATAAACCATGAAAAAGCTTATCGCACTCGCCAGCACTGTAGCGATGGCAGCAATTGCATCCAATGCATACGCATATGACGGCACAGTTAACTTTAAAGGCAACATCTCAAATGTAACTTGCACCATTGTAGCTGCAGGAGGTAGCACAATTGGCACCGTAACACTACCAACCGTAACCCAATCTGCGCTCAAAGCAGTGGGTGACACCGCTGGTACCACGCAATTCAGTATTCAGTTATCAAACTGTTCTGGCACACCGGCCCCCACAAAAGCAGCCGCATGGTTTGAAAGCGGCCCCGAGGTAAATGCCGCAGGACGCGTGTTGACATCTGTTGCAGGTACACCAACAGAAGCTTTAAGCATTGCGATATACAACATGGGACGTTCCACCCCGATTGTTATTGGCCAGGGAGACGGTAGCCTGGGAAGCAGTGGGAGCCCCTTTGACATTACCGCAGCAGGAACTACTCTGAAATACCAGGCCAAGTACTACGCAGAAAAAACTGGGATTCCAGTGGGCGCAGTGGAAGGCAAAGTTAACTATACCATTCAATACGAGTAACCACCTGATTATTTAACAGGTGGTTAAAAAACCTGAAAGGAGATGCAGATGTTATCTCCTTTTTTATTCCGGGGATACGCCATGCCAAAATTTAATATCAAAAAAATATTTACCTTAGCCGGACTACTTACCTTTAATGTAGCCAACGCCGACGTATACATCAATGCCACGCGTGTTATTTATCCTGCAGAAAAGCATGAAATTACATTCACCGTAGGCAACGGGGCAACCACCAAATCACTCATCCAGACATGGGTCGATGAAGGAAATTCCAAAGAAACACCCGACAATACCAAAGCGCCGTTTATTCTCACACCACCGCTTGCAACAATTGGCCCGCAAAGAACCCAAAATATTCGCATGAGCTACAGTGGAGAGCAGGCATTACCAGATGATAAAGAATCATTATTCTGGATTAATGTTCTCGAGGCACCTAAAAATACGCAAGACCCAAATGAGCTGAGAATTTCATTACGTACACGCATCAAGCTCTTCTATAGACCAGCAAAACTGGAATTAAAACCAGAAGATGCGGCAAAAAAAATAGAATGGCAAATTAATCAGAGCGAAGGAAAGTGGATACTTTCAGCACAAAACAACAGCCCATACTTTATTACATTAAGTCAGATAAAAATCAAGACAGATCAATTTACAGGACAAGCCAAATTAACACCACAAAATTCCATGATATCACCAAAAGGAAACATAAAACTACTCCTAACCCCTGAAAAAACTCCAACAGAGTCAGGAATAAAATTTAGCACCATTAATGACTACGGCGGCACAAGTGACTACACCGCCACATTAAAATAGTTATATCACCATACAAAGCAAACATATATCAACATGACAACTTCCATTCACTTCACACGAAATAAAATAAGCCTACTGGTTTTGTGTGCCATGAGCATGCCTTGCGACTATGCAATGGCAGAAGATGAAAGCAAGGTTGCCTTGTTTGATAAGAGCATGCTCTGGGGAAACATAAAAAATCTAGACATTACTAAATATGAAGAAGGTAATACCATACCCGATGGTACATATAGTATTGATATCGTTTTTAACGAAATACTAAAAGGTCGATATGAACTTTCTGTAAAAAGAAATAACGAAGAAAACAGGTCGATACCCTGTGTACCACGCAGTTTACTTCTGTCGTTTGGAGTGAAAGAAGAAAGCCTCCCCCCAAAGGAGAAAGAGGATGCATGTATTGACATTTCGAAATACATACCAAATGCATTTTATGAGTTTGATACAAATGACCTAGCACTGAAAATTAGTATTCCGCAGATTAATGTAAAATATCAACCTAGGGACTACTCCCCACCTGACAAGTGGGAGGCTGGAATCCCAGCCCTGCTTCTTGATTACAATGGAAATACATATTTTTCAAAAAACAATAATAACAGCACAAAAAGTGCCTATCTTTCCACCAAACTGGGATTGAATATTGGCGAGTGGCAATTCAGAAATTCAACATCAATTAGTTGGGACAATAACAATGGAAGATCTGTTGTCCCAATGGAAAGCTATATCAAAAAAGACATTGACTCCCTACAAGCTCAACTTATTCTAGGTGACAGCTTCACCGATGGAGACTTGTTTGATTCGGTTTCATTGCGTGGAGTACGTTTGGTAAGCGATGATCGAATGAAGCCGGTTTCACAAACTGGCTATGCACCGGTCGTACGCGGCATTGCCAATAGCAATGCTGTTGTTACTATCAAACAGAATGGGTATGTCATCTCTGAAACTACAGTCCCACCTGGTGCATTCGAAATAAGTGACATTTCTCCGGGCTCATACAATGGCGACTTAGATGTGACTGTGACGGAAGCAGATGGGAAAAAGAGCACATTTACTGTGCCATTTTCTGCAGTTCCACGCTCGATGCGAGAAGGCTCTGACCGCTTCAATTTCAACGTAGGTAAGGTGAGAAATTTATCTAATACCAACCCATTATTAGGACAATTTACTTACCAACGGGGCCTAAGCAATTTACTGACAGCAAATACCGGGCTCACCATTTCCGAAGGATATACTGCATTACAAGCCGGGACAGTATTTAATACTAGCATGGGTGCTATTGGTATAGATGCAACCCATTCAAAAACAGAAATCAATGATACACCATTTAAAGGACAGTCATATCGATTCAGCTTCAACAAACTTTTTCTAAACACGGGAACCAACGTTACGCTTGCAGCCTATCGATATTCAACAAATGGCTACTTCAGTGTGCGCGATGGACTTAATGCCCGCGATTTGGCAGTTAAAAATAATGAAAATCCTACGACAGTATTTGCCAGGTTACGTAGCCGTGCCGAAATAAACATTAATCAAACATTCAATGAGAATAGTTCGGTATATTTAAATGCGTCCGTACAAAACTACTGGAACTCTGACACTAGAAACTTGCAGTATCAAGCTGGATTTAGAAAAAGTATGCGCTGGGGGTCTATCGGCGTGAGTCTTAATCAAGTACGTGACAATAATAACAATAAAACTGATACCATCATGTTTAACTTGTCAATCAACCTGGATGCAGGTAAATCATTTAGCACCACTTTGCAACATGACTCTCAAGGAAATAATAGTCAACAAGTCAGCCTTTCCGGAAATGGTGGTGATGATAAAAGTTGGAGTTATAGTGTAAATGCAAATCGAAGTGCTAACGACTCAACAGAAGACAGCACCGTTGGTGGAAATACCTCCTATTCAGGAAGCAAAGCATCTGCGAATGCAACTGCAAGTATTAATAAAAATAGCAAACAGGTTTCATTTGGCGTGACTGGTTCTGTTATTGCGACAAAACATGGTGTTTTCTTTGGTCAAAGCATGGGAGAAAGTGCTGCTATTATTGAAGCAAAATATGCAGAGGGTGCAGAAGTAATGCCTGCCGTTGGTGTGAAGATAGACAGCTCGGGATATGCATTATTGCCTGCTTTGTCCCCTTATAAATTAAATGATGTACAACTACAAACTGGTAGCATGAGTGAGGGAGTTGAAGTACAAGGTAGCAGTAATCAAGCCGTTCCACGTAGCGGTGCGGTGGTGTATGTTAATTTCAAGACATCCAAAGGCCAACCAATTTTATTTAAAATTACACAAGCTAATGGTGAAGTACTTCCATTTGGTGCAGATGTTTTGGACGAAGAGGGCAATAATGTTGGCAACGTTGGACAAAATGGGAAATTATTTGCGCGCGTAAAGAAAGACAAAGGCACACTACATGTCACTTTGGCGGACAAAACAACCTGCCAATTTAGCTATAGCATCAATAGCAATTCCAAATACAATTCCTTACAGGAAAATACTTGCCATTGAATTTAATAAAATAATAAATCTAGAGACACATGACAACACTAAAAATAAGTACCCTCGACAGCAATCAAGCCTGAGAGATGACTAGACATATACTGCGTGCATGCATAGTAATATAACACTGCCATTTTGCCGAGCGTAAATACCATCATCCCCAAGACTAGATTATCTAAGACTTGGGAATTATTTTTTGGCAAACCACCTCCTCGAATTGACTCCAACAGAGCACGGCGGATTGCCCATCACTTGGTTCAATGCAGAGCAGGCATAGAGAACCAACCGGCTTCACTATCAATATTTGATTGACTAAATGCTGCATCAATGGCGACTACACATATCCATAATCAACACATACGCTTACATTCCCTATAAAACATGAGCAGTCTTTTAATTTACCGAGATTAAAATGGACATATTTTTAAAACATATATTTTTAAAAATAATTCTTTACAGCACATTACTGACAAATTCACTTTACGTGCAAGCACACGATGGAATTTGCTCATATGGTGGATCTATTGATAATATAGTAGGGAAAATAGACAATATTACTCTTCCCAACGTCACCTGGACCGGCGGTGCAAATAGCATCCCACCCATATGGGTTTCAAGCTCGATAAATGGCACCAGCCTCCAGTGTGAATTCTTTCAACAAGTGACGTCAAGGATGACTTTTACGCCAACAACTGCACCGACTGGTAAATTTATTACTGTGAATGGAACAAGCTATCCGATATTCTCAACCCCGATTACAGGTATTGGATATATTCTTGCACTCAATACGGTCGGTAATCCTCCAGTAGTCATCGGGAGTGGGACTACCTTTATCGGCAATAATAGCAATATAAACGTCAATGGATTCAAATTCAATCAACGCATTCAACTGGTTTCAACAGGTACCCTTCCAAATGGTAGCATCACTATTCCAAGCATGACGCTCGGCAACTTAATCGTTATTTCAAACGACCCAGCCTATGCATCCACCGCACGGACATTTCAATTAATCAGCAACTCGTCTACACTATCCCTTACTGCTCGAACTTGCTCACCAACGATTAATAATATTCAAATTACCTTTCCTGAGTTATTTTCCTATAAAGGAAATATTTGGGGAAATAACATAGGGAAAAGCTTTAATCTCGGCCTTAGCTGTACTCAAGGCACTGTCAATACTTATATGACTTTTTCTGACGTCAACACACCCGGAAATATTAGCAACATACTCAGTCTTGCACCAACCTCTACTGCCAGTGGCATTGGCATTCAGATCAAATTCAATAACGGCAACCCAATCAGCTACGGCTTAGACTCTGCAAGTTCTGGAAATAATGGGCAGTTTTTATTACAAAACAACGTCAGTGGATTAATATCACTACCATTTGTAGCATCACTGATTCAAACTGGTCCCATATTACCAGGTAGCTTTACAGCACGGGCAACATTTACTTTTTCATATCAGTAATGCCAAGCACTTTAAAATGTGGAAATAATATATTTTCTAATAGTGCTACAGCGCAAATGAAATTTAAATTGTTACCAACAATATGGCAGGTAGAACACTTAGAGGCAGTTCAACATACGCAAATATGAATAAAAATAGCAAACAGGTATCGCTTGAGATTACTGGCTCTGTCATTCCAACACCAAGAGCATTTTCTTTGATCAGAACATGGGAGAAAACGCAGCCATTGTCGAGGTAAAAGACGCGCAAGGTGCAGAAGTAATGCCAGCGGTTGGTATAAAGACGGGCTTCAGGATATGCTTTGTGTCCCGCATTGGCGCTGGATACATCAAATGATGTACAAATATAAACCCTCAGCATGAATGAGGACACAAAAGTTCAAGATGGCAGTAATCAAGCCGTACCACTTGGTGGTGCTGCGATGAATATCAATTTCAAAGCCCCCAGGGAACTGCCGATTTTTTACCTAGCGCTACCAAATGGTAAAGCAGTCCCTTTGGTCACAAGCTTGAATGTGGAATCAACAAGTAGAAAAGCCCTTGCAGATAACTGCAAGGGCTTTTTTTGGAGGCGCGGGCCGGAGTCGAACCGACCTACACGGATTTGCAATCCGGTGCATAACCGCTTTGCTACCGCGCCGTAGCTGGTGCTCAAACAGCACAGTGTCTGTCTGGCTAAATGTGGAGCGGGAAACGAGGCTCGAACTCGCGACCTCAACCTTGGCAAGGTTGCGCTCTACCAACTGAGCTATTCCCGCGTCGTGGATACTGCGTGTTTGATAGTGTGGGTGGAGCGGGAAACGAGGCTCGAACTCGCGACCTCAACCTTGGCAAGGTTGCGCTCTACCAACTGAGCTATTCCCGCGTCGCATGGCACTACCAAACATTTTTACTGCTGCAAAACCAGTGGATGGAGCGGGAAACGAGGCTCGAACTCGCGACCTCAACCTTGGCAAGGTTGCGCTCTACCAACTGAGCTATTCCCGCGTCGCATATACTGCTGCAAATCAAGTAGTGGAGCGGGAAACGAGGCTCGAACTCGCGACCTCAACCTTGGCAAGGTTGCGCTCTACCAACTGAGCTATTCCCGCATACAACTTGGTTTGCTTCTCTTGTCTGCCACCTAAGTGGCGTCGAGAGAGTGCGAATTATAAGGGATTCTCGCCCCCTGTCAACACTTCAAACATCAATTTTTTTGCCGGAAAACTCGCGGGCAGCCATGCGCAGATAGTAAACCATTGACCACAAAGTCAAAATCACGGCGATAACCATGAAAATATTTCCTGCAAGCAGGCTATCTACACCGGGGAAAAGCGGACCGGCATAAAGCAACAACAGGATGGCCAGCATTTGTGCTGCCGTTTTCAGCTTGCCAATATAGGCCACGGCAACACTGCCACGGCTTCCCATGCCGGCCATCCACTCGCGCAGGGCTGAGATGGTGATTTCGCGGCCGATGATGATCATGGCCATCCAGCCCGGGGTACGGCCCATTTCCACCAGCAGGATGAGGGCAGCCGCCACAATCAGCTTGTCGGCCACTGGATCCAGAAATGCCCCGAATGCCGAGGTCTGGCCCAGCTTGCGGGCCAGAAAGCCATCCAGCCAGTCGGTCCAGGCGGCAAGGAAGAAGATCATGGCACCGACATTATTGCGGTCAGCGGCCAGCAGCATGGAATCCGGCAGGAAAAAGACGGCTACACACAGTGGTATCAGCGCAACGCGCAGCCATGTAAGGAAGATCGGCAAATTGAAGGGCATGTGGTTAATCTGCTTTATGGTTTTCGTTTAATGCAAAGCCTGGTAGATCTTTTCCGCGAGGGTTTGACTAATGCCATCTACCTGGGACAAATCGTCAATACTGGCTGCCACTACACCACGTAAACCACCAAAGCGCAGTAACAATTGCTGACGTCGCTTGGCGCCAATCCCTGGAATCTCTTCCAGCGTGGATGCCGTGCGTGCCTTGGCTCGTCGCGCACGATGTCCGGTAATGGCAAAGCGGTGTGCTTCGTCACGGATGGTCTGGATCAGGTGCAATGCCGGGTGATCACTGCGCAATTGTAGCGTCTTTTGCTGGTAAGGGAGGATGAGCGTTTCCAGACCGGGTTTGCGCGCTTCGCCCTTGGCTACCCCGATGATGGGCAACGTCAGGCCCAACTCGGCAAAGACCTCTAGCGCCACACCAACCTGGCCCTTGCCGCCATCAATCAATACCGCATCGGGCAATACCCCCTCCCCTGCCGCCAGGCGACTATAGCGACGGGTAAGCGCTTCGCGCATCGCAGCGTAATCATCGCCTGCTTTGGCAGTTTCAATATTGAAGCGCCGATACTGACCGGGCTGCATGGCTTCCTTGTCGTATACGACGCAAGACGCCACCGTGGCTTCGCCCATGGTATGGCTGATATCAAAGCACTCCAGGCGCTCTACCCCCTCCAGTCCCAGTGCTTCGTTCAGCTGCGCCACGCGGTGTTGCTGGGTAGCCTTGCTGCTAAGACGCTGCTGAATGGCCAACATGGCGTTCTTTTCGGCCATTTCCAGCCACACGCGCCGTTCGCTGATGGGATTGCTGACCAGATGGACACGACGTTCCGACTGCTGCTCCATCAGTTCACGCAATGCCGCTGATACATCCTGATTGACAATGATGACCGGTGGCATGGGCGCACCGAGATAATGCTGGGCGAGAAATGCATCCAGCGCGGCTCCTGCATCGTCGTCAACAGCGCCCTGGGGAAAAAAGCTTTTGTCTCCCAGATGGCGACCGCCTCGTATCATTACCAGATTGATGCAAACCAGCCCGCCATCGGCGACTGCAGCCACGACATCACAATCCTGCTGGCTGGCATTACTGGAAACAAACTGTTTTTCCTGTACCCGGCTCAAGGCCTGGATCTGGTCGCGCAGCTCGGCTGCCTGCTCGAACTCCAGCGCCAGCGCAGCTTGCTCCATGCGCTGGGTCAACGTGTCGATCAGTTCGTTTTGCCGACCTTGCAAAAAGGCAACGGCGCTTTGCACATCGCCCCGGTATTCCTCCGCACTGATATGTTCGACACAGGGGCCGGAGCAGCGCTTGATCTGATACAGCAGGCAGGGGCGTGAGCGATTGGCAAATACAGCATCTTCGCAAGTGCGCAGGCGAAACACCTTTTGCAGGATCTGAATGCTTTCCCTGACGGCATAACTGTTGGGGTAAGGGCCAAAAAACTGATGCGGCTTCTTGGGTTCTCCCCGGTAATAGGCCAATTGGGGAAAGGTGTGACCGGTCAGCATCAGATAGGGATAGGACTTGTCATCCCGAAACAGGATGTTGTACTTGGGTGCCAGCGCCTTGATCAGGTTGTTTTCCAGGATCAGCGCTTCGGCTTCCGAGCGGGTGACGGTGGTTTCAATACTGGCAATCTGCCGCACCATGAGCTGAATGCGGGGTGAGTGGTCAGTCTTCTGGAAATACGAACTGACGCGCTTTTTCAGATCGATGGCCTTGCCCACATAAAGCACATTGCCCGACGTATCGAACATGCGATAGACGCCGGGCAAATTGGGGAGTGTGGCCAGTACCGATTGATAATCGAAACTGTTCTGGTTCATGTGGTCACTGGTTACACCAGCTTTGCACATCCTGCTGGGCTTGTTGCTGCAGGGAACTGCGCTGGCTGTCGGTGGCGAGGGCATTGCTGCCGGGCATGCGGACACGGCCATTTTGCTGCAGCGATGCCAGATTGTCGCGGGCGCGCTTGCAGTTTTCCTGTGCCACTTTCTTGTTCTGTTCTTTCACCTTGGCGTTTTCGGCAGAAATTTCGGCATTTTTCTTGTCGGTATCGCTCAAGGGGCTGCCCTTGACTGCCTTGGCCGGAGCCGATGCGGGCGCATAGGCGCGCACATTCATCTGCTTGGCCTTGGAACCTGGCGGCGGCTGATCGGAAAATACTGTTTTGCCGTTGGCATCGACATATTGATACACCTCCGCCATCGCGGGGGCCGACAGCAGCAATGCAACAAGCACGCTCAGAATAGCGGGGGTTTTCATGGTGTGATGTCCTAAGCTGAAACACACTGATTGTACGGTGTCGGGACGCTGATCGCAAAAGCAAGCATCAGCATTTTTTGCAACACATCAATAGTCTCGGTATAATGCCGCTTTGCCGCAAAGGAAACGCCAGATGCGTATCATCGAGAAAGCCTATACTTTCGACGACGTTCTCCTCGTCCCGGCCCATTCGGAAGTTCTGCCGCGCGACGTAGTCCTCTCTACCAAACTCTCCCGCAATATCACGCTGAACCTGCCGCTGGTTTCTGCCGCCATGGATACGGTTACCGAATCCGGGCTGGCTATTGCCATGGCTCAGGAAGGTGGTATTGGCATCATTCACAAGAATATGCCGGCCGACAAACAGGCTGCGGAAGTGTCCAAGGTAAAACGCCACGAAAGCGGCGTGGTCAAAGACCCGATCACCATTGCCCCGGACATGCTGGTGCGCGATCTGGTGCTGCTGACCCGCCAACACAAGATTTCCGGCCTGCCGGTGATCGAAAACGGCAAGGTTGTGGGTATTGTCACCAACCGTGACCTGCGTTTCGAAACCCGCCTGGAACAGACCGTTGGCTCGATCATGACGCCGCGTGAGCGCCTGATTACCGTCAAGGAAGGTGCCAGCATCGACGAAGCCCGCGAACTGATGCACACCCACCGCCTGGAGCGCGTGCTGGTGATCAACGACCAGTGGGAGCTGAAGGGGCTGATTACCGTCAAGGACATCATCAAGACCAGCGAACACCCGAGCGCCAACAAGGACAATCAGGGTCGTCTGCGCGTGGGTGCTGCAGTTGGCACCGGCGGCGATACCGAACAGCGCGTTGCCGCGCTGGTGGCTGCCGGCGTGGACGTGATCGTGGTGGATACGGCTCACGGCCACAGCCAGGGCGTGATCGACCGCGTACGCTGGGTGAAGCAGACCTACCCGCAGGTTGATGTGATTGGCGGCAACATCGCTACAGCCGCCGCTGCGCGCGCGCTGGTGGAGGCTGGTGCTGATGGCGTGAAAGTGGGCATCGGCCCCGGTTCCATCTGCACCACCCGTATCGTGGCCGGTGTGGGCGTACCGCAACTGACCGCCATCCACAATGTTTCCGAAGAACTGAAAGGCACTGGCGTGCCGATGATCGCCGACGGCGGCATCCGTTTCTCCGGCGACATTTCCAAGGCACTGGCTGCCGGTGGCAACTGCGTGATGCTGGGCGGCATGTTCGCCGGCACCGAAGAAGCACCGGGTGAAGTCGAGCTGTATCAGGGTCGTTCCTACAAGTCCTACCGTGGTATGGGCTCGCTGGGTGCCATGAGCCAGGGTTCGGCTGACCGTTACTTCCAGGACAGCTCCAATGCTGCCGACAAGTTCGTGCCGGAAGGCATTGAAGGTCGCGTACCGTACAAGGGCCCGATCGCTGCTGTCATCCATCAGCTGATGGGTGGCCTGCGTTCTTCCATGGGTTACCTGGGCTGCGCCAACATCGATGAAATGCATGAAAAGGCCGGCTTTGTGGAAATCACCTCCGCCGGCATGCAGGAATCGCATGTACACGACGTACAAATCACCAAGGAAGCGCCGAACTACCACGTTTCGCGTTAATTCCGGGTCAACGCCGGTCGCCAGACCGCTTGACGAACAAAAGCCCGCGTCACAGCGGGCTTTTTTTATGGCGGTGCCTCAGGCCAAAGGCAATAGCAAGCGGGTGCCCCATGCCTGTGGAGCGACATCATGCGGGCCGCTCAAGGCCTCATCCAGCAAAGGGCGTTGTCCGTACTGCTCGCCGCTGCCGGGCAACCATTCCTGCAGCAACCAGTTCCATGCCGCTGCCAGCCCCTGATACGGCCCCTGATGCACAATGCAGGCATAACGACCGGCCGCCAGCTCTCCATAGACAAAACCCAGCTCTTCCACTTTGGCACGCGGCAAGGACAAAGCCGGCGGTGGGGTCAGGCAGGCCGCTGCGCGCAATGCCTGCGGCGCAACCGTGGCGGGGTCATCCAGATATTGTCCAAAAGCGCGTAGTGCCTGATTCGGTCCGACATGTTGCTGCAACAGCGCGCGCAAGGCAGCAAAAGCAGCAGCAATGCCGGTGTAAGGTCCAAGATGCGGCTTCATCAGCACCGGCAGCGGCTGTTCAAAATGAATGATTTCTACCTGATACATGGCGGGCTCCTGTTTAGTTACGTAAGGCCAGCAGCAAGCGGCTGCGCAACTGGGCGGGCGGTGTATTGTAGGGGGCATTCAGATACTGCTCGAGGCAAGGCAGGTCGGCGGGCTCCTCGCCGCTTTGCGGCAACCAGTGGCGGTACAGCTGATCCCATGCGGTTTTTAGCTCGGCATACGGCCCTACATGCTCCAGGCAAGCATAACGGCTGGCAGGGATTTCACCACGCGCAAAACCTTGCGCCGCCAGCGCGGCATCGCCCAGGCTGAATCCGGTGGGCAGACTGACACTGGCAATGGAACGCAAATCAGCCGCTGCCACCTCATCCGGATCATCCAGATACTGGCCGAACACCTGCAAGGGCTCCCCTTCTCCCGGCATTGGTCCCATCAGCGCATGCAGGGCGTCGAACGCCTGCCCTATCCCCATATATGGTCCATAATGCCGCCGCTGCACGACCGCAATGGCGGGTAACAAGATGATGCTGACATTGGGCATGACACGCTCCTGTAAAGTTGTGAGCATGAGCAAACGGCGCTGACGATAGCGCCCCGGCGTCTCGCCGTAGTGCTTGCCAAAGGCCCGCACAAAAGCGGCACTGCTACCATAACCGGCACGGGCGGCAATGCCCGGTAGTGCGCGACGGCCAGCAGCCAGTTCGTCAGCCGCACGGTGCAACAGCATACGTTGCCGGCTCTGACTCAGCGTCTCCCCCATCAGCGCATGAAACAGGCGATGAAAGTGATAGGGCGAGAAGCAAGCCTCCTCGGCCAGGCGCTCCAGCGAGACTGGCTGATCCAGATGCCGCCACAGATAATCCAGTGCGCGCATCAGACGCTGCGAATACAGGGTGCCGGGACCGTGCTGACGATAGGGTTTGCTCATGGCGGACAGTCTAGATGAGATGTATTGATCGATTTTGCGATTATTGATTTTCCCCACGGCAGGCACCCCGCCCACAGCACATTGCATCACTTGGCGGGATCCGCTGATATTTTTTCCGTACACTATGTGCTTTGCCATCTTGCCGGTGCAACACTGATGCCCCTCACCCACACCAGCCGCGTCGAGTCTATTTCCCTCAACCACCATCGTCACCTGCTGCGCCACTGGGGGCGGGAAGATGCTACACCATTATTCATGCTGCATGGCTGGATGGATAGCTCTGCCACCTTCCAGTTTCTGGTGGATGCACTGCCGGGCGACTGGCATGTCATGGCACTGGACTGGCGTGGCTTCGGTGATAGCGATTGGAATCAGGGCAGCTATTACTTCCCCGATTACCTGGCCGATCTGGACGCCTTGCTTCAGCACTTTTCCCCCAGGCAGCCAGTACGCCTGCTGGGTCACAGCATGGGTGCGATGATTGCCGGCATCTATGCCGGGGTACGCCCGGAACGCATTGCCCGCCTGTCGCTGGTGGAAGGCTTTGGTCTGAATGCCACGCGCCCGGCGGAAGCGCCAGGGCGCTATGCACGCTGGCTGCGCGAGCGTAGAGAGGCACCGACATTCAACAGCTTGGGCAGCCTGGAAAATGTTGCGGACAAACTGATTGAACGTAATCCCAGGCTGGAAAGACAGCGCGCCCTGTGGCTGGCAGCTACACTCACCCGCAGCACGGCAGATGGTGAATTGGTATACCGGGCAGATCCGCGCCATAAAATGGTCAACCCGGTACTGTACCGGCTGGAGGAGGCCAAGAGCTGCTGGCAGCGCATCACAGCACCTGTTCAGTGGGTGATGGGGGGCGATATGTGGGACCACCCCATGGCCAGGGGAGTGCTGGACACCCTGCCAGAACGCCGTGCCTGCTTTGCCCAGCGGCAAGAAACCGTGGTTGCCGATGCCGGCCACATGATCCAGTGGGAGCAGCCAGCTAGTCTGGCAGCCACCATTCAACCTTTCCTGCTTTAAGCTGTATCCAGCGCCTTTTTCAGACCGCCAGAATTTGTGTTTGACCGGTGTCAAAATGAGCAAACAAGCCGGAAAGATGCCCCTACACCGCTGAAGAAGGCTGATAAAATAAAGACAAATCATCTTCAGAATTGCCCAGCATGACGCCACTGATCAGCACCGACGAGCGCGATGAGCTCCTGAAAAACCTGGTTATCCCTCCCCGACCGGATGTGCTGGACAAGCTGATGGGCTTGCGCCAGGACCCTGATGTAACCTTGCAGAAGCTGGATGACATCATCAACGAAGACCCGGCGCTGTGCGTGGCCATGCTCAAAGCTGCCAATACACCGATACTGGGCCGGGGTCGGCATATCACATCGGTTCACCAGGCCATCAGCCTGCTGGGCATCAAGAACGTCATCAATCTGGTCAGTGGCCTGGTGTTGCGCACCCGTCTGACCGCTGAAACGCCGCCCGCGCTGGAGCAGTTCTGGGACAACACCCTGCTGATTGCCCTGATCGGCTCGGCACTGTGCGACCGGATTGTCCATGTGCCGGACGACTGCCGCAGTTTTGCCCTGTTTCACAGCTGTGGCATGGCCATCATGCTGATGCGCTTCCCCAGCTATATCCGCACCTTGCGGCTGGTAGAAATGGCCAGTGACGATCGCGTTGGCCTGGTGGAGCAGGAGCTGCACGGCACACGCCATGATGTGGTGGGTTATCTGGTGGCGCGCAGCTGGAACATGCCGGAAAACTTTGCCAAAGCCATCCTGATGCAGAATGACGATGCGGTAATGGATACCAGTCCGGATGCCCCGCTGGATCACGATGCCCGCATGATGGTGGCTGTTACTCGTGCCGCGCGCCATGTGTGGCGCACACTCACGCCAGGCAAAGAAGATGCAGGCTGGGATACCCGCAAGGATGAGGTGCTCAACTATCTGGGCATGTCGGATGTGGAGTTTGAAGACTGGACGGATTCCATGCATCAGCAGCTTGCCGTCTCCGTGTAGCCGCATCCGGGATCAAATAAAAAACCGCGTGGCATCCACGCGGTTTTTTTATGGCTGCGGACTCATCAGCCCAGGTAGCGAGCCTGCAGGTGTGCGCGGAAATAGTCCGGATTCAAGGCCTCTCCGCAGGCACGGCTGACCAGCTCGGCGGTTGGGTAGCGGCTGGCCTGGCTCCAGATATTCTTGTCCAGCCAGTCAAACACGGCACTCAGCTCACCGGCAGCAATGCGCTGGTCCAGATCCGGCATGCTACGACGCATGACGGCAAAGTATTGCGCCGCATACATCGCCCCCAGGGTGTAGCTGGGGAAATAGCCGAAGCTGCCATCGGTCCAGTGAATATCCTGCAGGCAGCCCTGGCGGTAATTGCCACGCGTATCCACCCCAAGATAAGCCTGCATTTTCTCATCCCACAGAGCCGGAATGTCCTCCACCTCAATATCGCCTTCAATCAGCGCCTTTTCGATTTCATAGCGCAGGATGACGTGGGCCGGGTAGCATAATTCATCCGCATCCACACGGATGAAGCCCGGATGAACACGGCTGTAAAGCCGGGCAAGATTATCGGCGGCAAAGGCCGGCTGCTCGCCCAGATGCTCGCTGATAAGCGGTGAAATCAGCGATAGAAAAGCAGGATTGCGCCCCAGCTGCATTTCGAAGGACAGGCTCTGGCTTTCATGAATGCCCATGGAGCGGGCACGCCCAACTGGCAGATGCAGCATATTGCGTGGCAGGCCCTGCTCGTAACGGGCATGGCCGGTTTCATGAATGATGCCCATCAGACTTTGCATGAAGTCATCTTCGCGGTAGCGGGTAGTGATGCGCACGTCTTCCGGCACACCTCCGCAGAAGGGATGTACGCTGACATCCAGCCGGCCCGCATCAAAATCGAATCCCAGCAAGGCCATGACGGCCAAACCGAGCTGGCGCTGCTGCTCTACCGGAAAGCTGCCCTGTGGCAGGACAAGCCTTTCCTGCGCTTGCTTTGCCATCACTTGGGAGATCAGGCTTGGCAGCCATTGCTTGACTGCGCCGAAGATACGGTCGATATCGGCACTTTGCATGCCGGGCTCGTATTTATTCATCAGGGCATCGTAGGGCGAACATCCCTGGGCGGCCGCTAGCAGCTTGGCCTCACGCCGCGACAGCAGCACCACTTCGCGGAAATTTTCCAGGAAACCCTGCCAGTCGTTGCTGGCACGCTGCTCACGCCAGGCGTGCTCACAGCGCGCACCAGCCAGGGCCTGAGCCTCGACCAGATCCGCGGGCAGCAGATTGGCCTGCTGCCACTCACGCCGCATTTCGCGCAGGCTGGCAACTTCGGCCTCACTGAGGTTTTCCTGTTCGGCATCTTGCAAGGCTTGTGCCAGCTTCGGATCGGTCAGCGTGGCATGCATCAGCACTTCCAGCTCTGCCTGGGCTGCGGCTCTGGCCTCATTGCCCTTGGGTGGCATCATGGTGGCCTGATCCCAGCCAACCATGGCTGCCAGATGAGCAAAACGGTGCAGGCGAGTAAAACGGGCAAGCAGCGATGCATACGCAGGTGATTGCGACATGCGAACTCCTGAACAAAACAAGTAAATGAGATGTAGACAAGCAGTGGCAGTGCCAGCCGGATCAAAGCCGACTGCTGTCACTGCCACTTCAGTGCTGGCGGGTAGTGCTGCCTGGTTGCAGCAGGCTGATGGGCTGGGCAGCCTCTTCCGCCAGATGGATGCGCTCGTGCGCAGGCGGAAAGGATAGCCAGTAATAGAAATATTCCCGCGCCAGCTGGACAAAGGCTTTCTGGTTTTGCGCATCATTCAGATGCAACAGCATGGCATCCACCACCATGCGGAAACTGTCTGGCCGGTAAGGTTGGCCTGACAACAGGAACAACATGCCCTTAAGCAGATATTCACGTTCCTGGATGTCCGCTTCGGGCATGCCATCCTCAAACAGCTTGCCCAGGTAAATTTCCAGCGAGGGTGGAAAAACATCGAAACCCTGCCGCCGCATTCTCTCCAGCAGGGAGGCCAACGAGTCGGCCATTTCCAGCCGGACATTGCGGGTGGTAAAGCCGGAGCGGGCTGTGATTTCCACCAGCTTCTTGACATCACCCAGCCAGAAATAATAGAACTCACGCGCGCAGGTCAGCGCTGTTACGCGATCGACCACCACGCAATCATTGACGAAGCGTTCCACCACGCGCCGGAATGACTGGGCATCACGCGATACACCATCCAGCATGGGCAGCAGGCGATCAAGCAAATGACGCCGCTCATCCAGCACCTGCTCGACCGCACCCTGCCGCAGGATAAGACGCAGATACGCATCCAGCGCCTGTTGCAGGGCGCTCATGTCCATGCCGGGAAGAGATGATACCGACTCAGTCATTGGCTTTTACTCGCGATGTCGGCCATTGCCGATGTTGCCCTCCGGCCTGCAGAGTGCAGCCAGGGGAAACCAGTTTCATTGTGGAACATGAAGAGCAGTTCGGCCAGACGAATTGCCGCTTCCTGCTTTACTCCAGGTCTAACTTCACGGCATGGCAAAGTTCATGCTGATACGGATGTCCGCCCCCACCATCCGCACATCCTGGATTTTGACCTGCTGCTTGTCAGCCAGATCCTCCAGCGCCGGCCAGGCAAACAGCCCTTGCGCCGTGCTGCCGACCAAGGCCGGGGCCAGATACAGAATGGCCTCGTCCACCAGTCCGGCGCGTACCAGCGCACCGTTAAGGCCGGCTCCGGCTTCAATCATGAGTTCATTGACACCGCGCTCGGCCAGTCGTTGCATCAGCATGGGCAGATTGGCGTGTCCGGCATCCTCCGGCAAAACCATCAGCTCAGCACCACGCTGCAGATAAGGCTGATGGCGTGCCTGGTCGGCAATACTGCTGACCAGCAGGGTATTGCCACCATGAAAAATCCGCCGGTCCGGTGGCGTTACCAGCCGGCTGTCCAGCACCACCCGCAAGGGTTGCTGCGGCAGAATGAAATCACGCACCGTCAATTGCGGGTTATCCACCAGCACCGTTCCGCTGCCGGTCAGAATGGCGCAGCTGCATGCGCGCAGCTTCTGTACATCGTGGCGGGCTGCCGGGCCGGTAATCCACTGGCTCTTGCCATTGAGCAAGGCGGTCTTGCCATCCAGCGTGGCGGCTGCCTTGAGTGTTACCCAGGGGCGCTGCCGCTCCACCCTAGACAAAAACCCCCGATGCACGCGCCGGGCCTCTGTCTCCAGCAGGCCAGCACTGGCATCAATGCCTGCGGCACGCAGCATGGCCAGCCCGCGCCCTGCAACCTCATGATAGGGGTCCACCATGGCGGCCACCACGCGTGACACTTCTTCCTTGATCAGCCGCTCGGCACAAGGCGGGGTACGGCCATGATGACTGCAGGGCTCCAGCGTCACATAGGCGGTGGCACCACGCGGGCTATCACCACGGGCAAGGCAATCCTTGATAGCCTGGATTTCGGCATGATCTCCACCCACCTGCAGCGTAGCGCCTTCGCCGATCACCCGGCCTTCGCGGACCAGTACACATCCAACTCCGGGATTGGGTGCCGCCCTGCGGGTGGCGGCTTCGGCCAGGCGCAATGCCTGCTGCATGAATACATGGTCTTGCGGAGAAAACAACGACATCAACAAGCCTTCCAGCGGAATGAATAATGGTCATGCCAACCCGCAATGGGCGGCAACCCCTGATAAGCAAGCCACACCCGGCCTGCGCCGGGTAGCAGCACTGACTCAATGATTGGACTTCTGTATTTCCTTGATTGCATCCGAGAATTCGGAGATATCCTGGAAGCTGCGATAGACCGAGGCAAAACGCACGTAGGCCACCTTGTCCAGCTTGGCCAGTTCGTTCATCACCATTTCACCAATCTGCCTGCTGGACACTTCACGCTCGCCCAGTTGCAGCAGGCGATGGCAGATGCGGTCGATGGCGTCATCCACCAGCGCCGTTGGTACCGGGCGCTTGTGCAGGGCGCGCAGAAAGCTGGTACGCACCTTTTCGATCTCGAATTCGGAACGATGGCCACCAGACTTGACCACCTGCGGCATGCGCACATCGGCAGTCTCGAATGTCGTGAAGCGCTTTTCACAGGCCAGGCAACGGCGACGGCGACGGATGCTGGCACCGTCTTCGCTGACGCGGGAGTCAATCACCTGCGTATCGGCATTGCCACAGAAAGGACATTTCATGACGTGTCAATCCAGTGTTTTTTTGATAAGCACTGATGGTATCAGCAAAGACAACACAGGTTAATGCCTGCCATCGTAAAGCCGTGTTGATTTGACGCAGACAATAAAAAAGGCAGCCCGCAGGCTGCCTTTTACTCAGCGATGTTCCGCTTACTTGGCGTAAACCGGGAAACGATGGCACAGCGCGGTAGCCTGTTCGGCCACACGAGCGATGGCGGCATCGTCGTTCGGGTTGTCCAGCACGTCGGCAACCAGGTTGGCAACCATCACGGCTTCGGCTTCCTTGAAGCCGCGGGTGGTGATGGCCGGGGAGCCGATACGGATGCCGGAAGTCACAAACGGGCTTTCCGGGTCATTCGGAATGGCGTTCTTGTTGACGGTGATGTGACCACGGCCCAGCAGCGCATCGGCAGCCTTGCCGGTCAGGCCCTTGGGACGCAGGTCCACCAGGAAGACATGGCTTTCGGTGCGGCCGGAGATGATGCGCAGACCACGTTCAGCCAGGGCGCGGGCCATGGCGTCGGCGTTCTTCAGCACTTGTTCCTGGTACACCTTGAATTCCGGTTGCAGCGCTTCCTTGAAAGCGATGGCCTTGCCGGCAATCACGTGCATCAGCGGGCCGCCTTGCAGGGTCGGGAATACATTGCTGTTGATGCTCTTCTCGAACTCAGCCTTGGCCAGGATGATGCCGCCACGCGGACCACGCAGGGTCTTGTGGGTGGTGGAGGTCACGAAGTCAGCGTACGGAACCGGGTTCGGGTATACACCAGCAGCGATCAGACCGGCGTAGTGTGCCATGTCGACCATGAAGTAGGCGCCGCACTTCTTGGCGATCTGCCCCATGCGTTCGAAATCGAAGCGCAGGGCGTAGGCAGAAGCACCGCCAATGATCAGCTTGGGCTTGGTTTCCATCGCTACGCGTTCCATGTCGTCGTAGTCGATTTCTTCCTTCTCGTTCAGACCGTAGGCCACGATGTTGAACATCTTGCCGGACAGGTTGGCCGGAGAGCCGTGGGTCAGGTGACCACCATGGCCCAGGTTCATGCCCATTACGGTGTCACCCGGCTTCAGGATGGAGAAGTACACCGCCTGGTTGGCCTGGCTGCCGGAGTGCGGCTGCACGTTGGCGTATTCGGCACCAAACAGCTGCTTCACGCGGTCGATGGCCAGTTGCTCGACCACGTCTACGTGTTCACAGCCACCATAGAAACGCTTGGCCGGATAGCCTTCGGCATACTTGTTGGTCAGTTGGGAGCCTTGGGCTTCCATCACTGCGGGGCTGGTATAGTTTTCGGAAGCAATCAGTTCGATATGATCTTCCTGGCGTTGGCACTCGGCCTTGATAGCGGCGGCCAGTTCCGGGTCGAACTTGGCAATCGTCTGGTCAGCTGCAAACATCTTTGACTCTTCCATCAAAGGGTTAACGATGAGGCCATTCTACACGAATCGCCCTGTGAAACATTTTCACGTAAAGCTTTTTTGGCAATGCAGCACTCGCTGTACGCCATCATCATTGCTTACTGCCCTTCAGCCTGCTTCAGGTCGTCTGCCGTAAAGAACAGCGGAATCCCGTCGCGGCTTTCCGGGTACACCTCGGGCAGCACATGCACATCGCGCACCCGGCATTCCGCCATCAGTTCGCGGAAATTCGATTCGATCAGCGCCACATTGTCCATGGCCGCCAGCGGCCAGACAAAGGCTTCCCAGTTGCGCTCGTCACCTTCTGCCGACAGGGTGATATGCAATTCACCGTTGTCGTGGGCGGACAGGACGGCCACCGGGTCTTTCGACAGCTCACGCAGGCGGCGGATCTGACTGCTGGCAAACACCTGCAAAGCCACTTCGAAGCGGGCGAAATTGCCGGCCACCAGCGCCTGCATCACCGGCAAGGGCGGGCGGGCAATCGGGAACAAGGTCACACCATCGGTATGCAATTGTTCGCCCAGGAATTTCATCAGCGGCATGCCCCAGGCACCGACGGCACCACCCAGTTTTACCGGGACCGCATCGCCTTCCGGCTGGATGGCCACACCCAGCAGGTAACGCAGGAACACACCCTCTTCTTTCAGGGTGATGGCGGCACCGTTCAGGGTTTCGCCAACACCGTCTGCCGACGTCGTCAAATCACGGGTCAGGCGGTACAGCCTGGCCGCATCCATGGCCACTACCGTATCCGGATGCAGCAGCTGGCCAAACACGCGGACATCGCCATGCGAGCTGATAACGCCATGCTGGCGCAGCAGCGCGTTCAAGCCATCTTCATCGGCAATGGCAGCAGGCAGCGTTGCCTGGTTCTTGCTACCGGCCACCAGCACCAGCGGCAAGGCAAATACATGCGCACAGCGGCCTTGCGGCTGCTCTGCCGCGGCCCGTAATGCATCCCACACAATCTTATAAGTGTCCTGCGACGGCACCATCGCCAAAGCGACCGAAATGGAGAGCAATTCGCCACGTTGCAGCATTTGCGCCATGGCGTCGCGAATGGCGACAAACCACATTTCGCGATCCGCCTCGGTGGTGGCGTTTTGCACCGACAAGGCGTTATGGATCAGCATATTGGTCAGCGATACCTGCGGGTGGTACTGGCGCGGGTCCGGAAGAGTGAGAAGCGGCTGCGACATCATGTCATCCTGCTGAAATCGGGAAAGCGCATATTGTCGCACAGTCCGTTGCCGCTGGCTCACCAAGCAAGCGCTTGACTTTCGATTTCAAACATAAGCATGTGCTGATTAGCGACAAAAACGGATATTTTTTCGTTTTCCGAAAATTCAGATGTTGACACTCGCGCACTGTATCTGGATAATCCGTACTCGTTGAGATGCAGCAATTGCTTCTTGATAGTTTCTCCTCTATTTCTCCTTTGTAGACTTGGCGCGGGCCTCACGGCACCGCGCATTTTTTTTGCCCAATGCAGCCAAAGCACGACAAATCAAGCCTATAACACAATGTTATTAAAGATTTTTTACAAAAATACGTAAAGAATCCAGCCCTGCAGATCACAGCTTCCCACGATTACAAACACCTCTCCGGCACGGATTTCCTGCCTTGCCGAGCCGAGTACTACCCGGCAAGGTAATGACAAGCGCAAATGTTCGGTTGTGAGCAATGTGACACAAAATATTAAACATATATTGTATACAAGTTCTAATTATTACAAAAAAGAAAAACCGAACATGCGGAAATGTTCGGTCTTGCCAGGAAGAGCAAGAGGATGCAGCGCCAGAACACGCTGCCAATCAGGGAATCCGGCTTGCTTGTATAACCGGAAATGATCTGACTACAGGTGGAAATTTAAGTTCACCGCCAAAGAAAAGTCTTATCCACGGTCAAGACCACCTGTGGCAAATACCCGACAGTTTTACTCGGTCTTATCTGCCTAACCCTTATTTCAGCGCTGGGCGCGGCAAATCCAGCCAGCGTTGTACCGATGTCCGCTGCCATTGCAAAGCCGCATAATCGGCTAGCCGCTGTGGCATGGGGTCGCCATTCAACCGTAAGCGGTTGAGCATCAACGCCAGATCGACATCCACAATACTCCACTGCCCAAACAGGTAGTCCGCACCGGCAGGCAATGCCTGCTCGGCCACCCGTAGCAGTTTGTGGGCGGCACGCCGGGCCGCATCAGACAGCGGGCACCTTATTGGCCGGTAGAACACCACCAGGGTGTCACGCTCCTGTCGCAAAGGCAGCAGATCACTGCGCAGCCAGGCCTGTAGCTGGCGGGCGCGTGCCTTGTCCTGCGGATGTGGCGGATAGAGTGCCGGGCCGGAGAAAACCTCGTCCAGATATTCGGTAATGGCCGAGGACTCACTGAGCACGAAGTCACCATGCTGCAAGGCCGGCACCCGTGCTGTCAGCGAACGGAGCGCATAAGCCGGTGCATGATTGGCCCCGGCATCCAGATCCAGGGTCGACAGGGTAAAGGGCAGTTGCTTTTCCAGCAGCGCCACATACACCGACATGGCATAGGGGCTGCAATACTGGGCATCGACGGTCAGGTGCAGTGATGAAGTTGATGGCATGGTCGGCTCGCAATGGGTTGATCGATCAAGCAGCTGAGTCAGCTTGCCGCTCGACGAGCAAGCACAGTTGCCACTGTTCCAGTTAAAGCATGGAAAAAGTGGCGGACAAGCACATAAAAAAACGGCAGCCGCAGCTGCCGTTGTTACCGATTTAGCGGGCAGCCCGCTTATTTTTCCACTTGGGTCACATCACGCACCGCACCGGTGTCGGCACTGGTGGTCATGGCCGCGTAGGCGCGCAGAGCGGCGCTGACCGGGCGCTGGCGATCCACCGGCTTCCAAGCATCACGGCCACGTGCTTCCATGGCGGCGCGTCGGGCAGCCAGTGCCTCGTCGCTGACGGCCAGGCGGATGCCGCGGTTGGGGATGTCGATCTCGATGGTGTCACCCTCTTCCACCAGACCAATCGCACCGCCTTCGGCAGCTTCCGGCGACACATGGCCGATGGACAGGCCGGAAGTACCACCAGAGAAACGACCATCGGTCAGCAGTGCGCAGGCCTTGCCCAGGCCCTTGGACTTGAGATAGCTGGTGGGGTAAAGCATTTCCTGCATGCCCGGACCGCCCTTGGGGCCTTCGTAGCGGATGACCACCACGTCGCCAGCAACAATCTTGTCGTCCAGAATGGCGGCAACGGCGTCATCCTGGCTTTCAAAGATGCGGGCGCGGCCGGTGAACTTGAGGATGGAGTCATCCACACCAGCGGTTTTCACGATGCAGCCACGCTCGGCGATATTGCCGTACAGCACGGCCAGGCCACCATCCTGCGAGTAGGCATTGGCCTTGTCGCGGATGCAACCCTCGGCACGGTCGTCGTCCACGCCGGGGTAGCGCATGGATTGCGAGAACGCGATGGTGGTGGGCACGCCGCCCGGTGCGGCACGGTAGAAGCGGCGCGCTTCGCTGTCTTCGCCATGGCGCATGATGTCCCAGGCTTCCAGCCCCTCGGCCAGCGTCTGGCTATGGATGGTGGGTACATCGCGGTGGATCAGGCCGGCACGGTCCAGTTCGGACAGGATGGCCACCACGCCACCGGCGCGGTGTACGTCTTCCATATGATATTTCTGCGTGGCCGGGGCCACCTTGGACAGGCAGGGTACCGAACGCGAGATGCGGTCGATGTCAGCCATCTTGAAATCGACACCGGCTTCGCTGGCGGCAGCCAGCAGGTGCAGCACGGTATTGGTGGAGCCGCCCATGGCTACGTCCAGGCTCATGGCGTTTTCAAAGGCCTGCTTGGTGCCGATGGCGCGCGGCAGCACACTGGCGTCGTCCTGCTCGTAATAACGCTTGGTGATGTCAACGATCAGGCGGCCGGCGCGCAGGAACAGCTCCTTGCGGTCGGCATGGGTGGCCACCAGGCTGCCGTTACCCGGCAGCGACAGACCCAGGGCTTCGGTCAGACAGTTCATCGAGTTGGCGGTGAACATGCCGGAGCAGGAGCCGCAAGTCGGACAGGCCGAACGCTCAACCCGCTCCACATCTTCATTGGAAATGGCGCTGTTGGCCGCTTCCACCATGGCGTCCACCAGGTCGAGCTTGCGGATGTCGTTGCCCCACTGCACCTTGCCCGCTTCCATCGGGCCACCGGAAACAAAAATCACCGGAATGTTCAGGCGCATGGCAGCCATCAGCATGCCGGGGGTGATCTTGTCGCAGTTGGAGATGCACACCAGCGCGTCGGCACAGTGGGCATTCACCATGTATTCCACGCTGTCGGCAATCAGG
>NZ_JASLFG010000014.1:0-20269 GCF_030150775.1 Aquitalea sp. | reverse complement strand
GTTGGATAGAGTATTTGGCTACGAACCAAAGGGTCGGGCGTTCGAATCGCTCCGGGTGCACCAAAGTCCCTATAGTTTAGCGGTTAGAACACCGCCCTTTCACGGCGGTAGCCGGGGTTCGATTCCCCGTGGGGACGCCAGGATTCAGAAAAATGCCCAGTCAGCAGACTGGGCATTTTTCATGGTTGTCACCAGAACAGCTCCCCCCTCAGCCAGACAAAAACAATGCCACCCGCAGGCGGCAGTTGTTGCATCCGGCCATCACATCTCTCTATTCAGATACGATAGCTGCTGACCGTCATCAGCTTGGCCGTCAACTTCATCAGACCCCGCACTGGGGCTGGCAGGCTGGCAGCACCGAATTCATGTGCCATGTCAGCGTGGCGCAGCTCGTCATCCCGCATCTGCATCACAATGGCGCGGCTTTTGGCGTCTGCCGCAGGCAAGGCCGTCAGGTGGCTGTCCAGATGCGCCCCCACCTGATGTTCGGTTTCTTCCAGAAAACCCAGGTTCCATTTGTCACCCAAGAAACCTGCCGTCACGCCAATAGCCAGCGAACCGGTATACCACAAGGGGCCCAACAGACTGGGCTGACCACCCAATTCGCGAATGCGCTGCTCGGTCCAGGCCAGATGCTCCACCTCCTCGAAGGCCGCATGCTGCAGGGCCTCGCGCGCAGCCGGATTGCGCGCCGTCAGCGCCTGGCCCTGATACAGCGCCTGGGCGCACACCTCGCCACAGTGGTTCACCCGCATCAGGCCGATAGTGTGGCGCTTTTCCTCTGCGCTGAGTTCGGCTTCTTCCAGCCCGCTATCCGGCCGTGGCCGCTGGCTTTGCGCCGGGGCAAACAGGGTACGCAGGCCCTTGTCAAATTCGGTAATCAGCGTGTCAAACATAGTGTTCCTGATTGGTGCACAAATCCGTCAAAGATTATACCTGTGCACCGCACAAGACGGCAGCTGCTGATATAATCCTGCAAGAAATTCCATGTAAACAACCACCATTAACAAAGGATTCTGCCTGATGAACCTGGAACTCATCGGCCCGGGCAAAGACATGCCGGGCGACTTCAACGTCGTGATCGAAATCTCCGCCAACGCTGCGCCGATCAAATACGAATTCGACAAAGAGTGGAACACCCTGGTGGTTGACCGTTTCATGGGCACCTCCATGATGTACCCGGCCAACTACGGCTTCGTGCCGCAGACGCTGGCTGGCGATGGCGACCCGGTTGACGTGCTGGTGGTTACCCCCTTCCCGCTGCCGCCGGGCGTGGTGATCCGCTGTCGTGCCCTGGGTCTGATCAAGATGGAAGACGACGGCGGCGTGGATGCCAAGCTGGTTGCCGTACCGGTGGAAAAACTGTGCCCGATGTACAAGTCCATCCAGAAGCTGGAAGACCTGCCGGAACTGCTGCGTGCCCAGATGGTGCACTTCTTCGAGCACTACAAGGATCTGGAAAAAGGCAAGTGGGTCAAGATCAACGGTTGGGGCACGCTGGAAGATGCCAAAACCGAACTGGTGGAAGGCATTGAGCGCTTCGGCAAGTAATTGCTGCCAGTGGCCTGCCTTGCAGGCCCGCGTCCATCACGGACATGAAAAACGCCAGTGCATGCACTGGCGTTTTTGCTTGCCGGCAGCCGGTCAAGATGGGCTGCCATCCAGCAGGCTTAGTGGTTGCGGTAATCAGCCGGATTAGCAGCAATAGCCTTACCAGCATGCTCATCCGCCGCCTTGCGCTGGGCATCGCTCAGGAATTGCTGCTCGTACTTCTTCACAGCATCCTTGTCCGGGCGGCTACGTACATCGCTATCTGCCATGGCAGCAGCAACAAGAGCATTAGAAACAACAACAGCCAGCATCAATTTTTTCAACATGATTCACTCCATTTGGTTAGCAGGATGCAAGCTTTCCGGGCCACTCATCAAAATTTATTCAATTTTTTTGATGACATTTTCAGATTGGCACGTAAAATTACTTTGCTATCAATGGCTTTATTTCTTGCATCGGGTTGGTGGAGTGAATATTAAACGCGAGCCATTCCTGTTGATAGCGAAATGATCTGAACAGTTCATTCAATAAATTTGAACATGAAACTATCACTAGATGCTTTGTTGGTGCTGGATGCCATTGATCGTAACGGCAGCTTTGCCGCCGCGGCCGAAGAGCTGCACCGTGTAACGTCCGCCGTCAGCTATGTCATCCAGAAACTGGAACAGGATCTGGACATCACGCTATTTGACCGCAGCGGCCACCGCGCACGGCTGACACCCGCTGGTGAACTATTACTGCGGGACGGGCGCTATCTACTTGACGCCGCCCGCACGGTGGAGCATCGCCTGCAGCAGCAGGCTGCCGGCTGGGAGAGCGAGCTGGTCATCACCATTGGCGACCTCATTCCCTTCGAACAGCTGATACCGCTGATCCAGCGCTTTGACCAACTGGGTAGCGGCACCCAGCTGCGCTTTACCCGTGAAGTATTTGGCGGCATCTGGGACGCACTGTATGACGCACGTGCCGATCTGGTACTCGGTGCCCCGGGGCATCCGCCTTCCGGAGATTATTTCTATCGCGAGATCGGCTCCATCGACTTTGTCTTTCTGGTTAGCCCCACTCACCCGCTGGCCAGCGCAAACGAACCACTGGCGGCCCACACCCTGCGCAAGCACCGCATCATCTCGCTGGGCGATACCTCGCGCCGCCTGCCCACCCGCACCGCAGGCATACTGGATGGACAGGATGTACTGACCGTACACACCCTGGATGCCAAACTCGCACTAATGACCGCAGGCCTGGGTATTGGCTATCTGCCACGCACCCTTGCCACGCCATATCTGCAAAACGGCCAACTTGTGGAAAAATCGCTGAAGGAAAAACGCAGTTGCACCAAAATGTTCTATGCCTGGAAAGAAGAATCACCCGGCAAGGCGCTGACGTGGTTTATTGAAAATCTGGGTCTCAGCATCCAGCAAAAGCAACTGATCATCTAAGGCCATCCATGTTTCAGCCATCCGGCACTGCACCTCATCTGCACTGGCTCAGCCTGCGACTGCACCAGCGCGGCTTGCTGCTGCCTGCAAGCGAGACTGCACCGGGCTGGTTGCCGGCTGGCTGGCTTGGTTATGCAGCGGACGACTGTTGGCTGGATCTGGGGGACGACGAAAGCAGCGCTCTGGATCTGCGCCTGTTGCACTGCCAACAGCAGCAGGTCATTGCCGTGGAAATATGTGGCCAATGGCAACCGCAGGGCGAGCAGCTCGGCTTCATGCTCTTGTGCGGTAGCACCCTGCCACTGCCAGCCGCTGCCATCCACTGGCTGGACAATATGGCCCCCTTGCCCGGTGCCTGGCTACATTGCGGGCCAGCTGGCAGCGCCCGTTATACCCTGCACGTGATGAATGCCATGCAATATGCCTTGAAACTGGCATGGCAGCACTTACCCACCAGCGCCACACCAAGTGCCATCAACTGGGAACAATGCATGCAGCAGCAAATGGAGGTGGCAGACAAGCTGCTCGCCTTGTCACTCCATTACCTGCAACAGCAAGGCATTGATGCCGCCGGACATGATGCCGAGACAGTACGGGCACAGTTCTCCCTTCCTCCAGGACAGCAGACCCACTTTGCGGCCAACCTGGCACTACTCATCGTGCTGGCAATGCAACAGCGCGATACCCTGCACAGCGCATTGCAACAGGTTTTCAGCACTCTTCAGCCGCAGCCAACATCCCGCCAGAATCCATAGCCATAAAAAAACCCGCCAATTAGGCGGGTTTTTTGAACAGTACTTGAATCAGGCAGCAGCAGGTGCAGCCGGCTTCTTGCGACTAACTGCAGCAGCAGTGGCCTTGGCCTGATTGCTGGCAGCTTCCACGCTGGCTTCAGCGATTTCGGCGCTCACCTTCTTTGCTGTCTTGGACACGCTTTCGAAAGCAGCATTGGAGCTGTTCACGAAAGTTTTCAGTGCAGAAACGGCAACGTCAGAGCCAGCCGGAGCGTTCTTGGACAGGCGGTCCAGATTGCTCAGCAGCAGCTTGTTCTGTTCGGCCAGCTGCTCTTCCACGAAGGAAGTCAGTTCGCCCTGAGTGGCAACTGCCACATCGTAAACTTCACGTGCCACGCTGAATGCCTGGTCCAGGCCCGGCTGAGCCAGACTGGTTTGCAGTTCGGCAAACGCTTTCGGATCTTTCACTTCGCTCAGTGCCTTGAAGTGCTTGGCATTGTTGTCCAGCAACTTGCGGGTCAGTTCCAGCTGCAGGCTGGCAAAACGTTCAGCGCCAGCCAGAACGATGGAGGACAGGCGAACGGCTTTATCAAATTGCGCCTGGCCGAGAGCAGAAAATTCTTGGGTATTGGTAAACATGGCTACTCCTGGAAATGTCGATATACAACTCAGCTTTAACAGTCACAACAACCGTTTCGCCGCCAATGCTGCACAGCAGCAAACGTAATTTAACCAAAGTGCAGAGTGCGGTCAAGAAAATGTTGCGCCGCACAAATTGCTAAGCAGCTATTTTGTATGTGTTTTTACAACAGCAACATTCCAAACGAATGACAAGCATGTGACAGATGAAGCTAGTGGCTGCTGCCCACATTTTTTTGCAGCGCAATACCAACAGTCCACCATACATGCAGAATGGTTCACTGGCATTGAAAGGGGCAGTGCAAGCCAGTACACTCGCTCCATAGAAGAAATCTATTTATATAAAGCCTACTCATGAGCTCTGCGGCCAACGCCTTTGACATCAAATCTGCCAGCCTGGATCTGCTGGCCCTGATTCTCCACACGGACAATCTGGAAGAACTCACCAGCGCCCTGAACACCCGCTTCGGCCCCGCCGTTGATGCACCTGCCGAAGCCTTCATGCTAGATGTGGAAGCCCTGCCCCAGGCAGCGGAAACCGAGTATGGCCGGTTGCTCCCCATGCTCAGCCGCCATGGCATTCGCATTGTGGCGCTGCGCCACCCGGATTCAGCCATGGCCGAAGTGGCCAGCCGCTACGGCCTTGCCTATGTGCGCGGCGGCTTGCCGGCACGCTCCAGCCAGACGGTCAGCGAGCCGCAGGCCAAGCCGGTGGAAGCCGCCCCGGTCGCGGCACCGGTGCCCCCGCCCAGCACCATGATCGTGGATCGCCCGGTACGCGCCGGCCAGCAGATTTATGCCCGTGGCTGCGACCTGGTGGTACTGGCCATGGTCAGCGCCGGTGCCGAGGTGATTGCCGATGGCAACATCCATGTCTATGCCCCACTGCGTGGCCGCGCGCTGGCCGGAGCCCGTGGCAATACCAGCGCGCGCATCTTCGTACGCAGCATGGAGGCCGAACTGGTTTCCATTGCCGGGGTCTATCGCACCATCGAACAGGCCTTGCCGGAAAGCATCAAGGGCAAGCCTACCCAGATTCAACTTGAAAACGAGCGCCTGGTCATGACCGCGCTTGGCGAATAATTCAATTTTCCAAAGGATTTACCGTGGCAAAAATCATCGTCGTGACTTCCGGCAAAGGTGGTGTCGGCAAAACCACCACCAGTGCCAGCTTTGCCTCCGGCCTGGCCCTGCGCGGCCACAAGACCGTGGTGATCGACTTTGACGTCGGCCTGCGCAACCTGGACCTGATCATGGGCTGCGAGCGCCGTGTGGTGTACGACCTGATCAATGTGGTGAATGGCGAAGCATCACTGAACCAGGCGCTGATCAAGGACAAGAACTGCGACAACCTGTACATCATCCCGGCATCGCAAACCCGCGACAAGGATGCGCTGTCGCAGGAAGGCGTGGAAAAGGTATTGAAGGATCTGGCTGACAGCGGCTTCGAGTACATCGTGTGCGACTCGCCGGCCGGTATCGAAAAGGGCGCGCTGATGGCGCTGTACTTTGCCGATGAAGCGCTGATCGTCACCAACCCGGAAGTCTCCTCGGTGCGCGACTCCGACCGCATCCTGGGCATTCTGGCTTCCAAATCGCGCCGTGCCGAACAGGGCGGCGAGCCGGTGAAGGAACACCTGCTGATCACCCGCTACTCCCCGGCCCGCGTGGACAAGGGCGAGATGCTGTCGGTGGATGACGTGAAGGAAATCCTGCGCGTACCGCTGATCGGTGTGATTCCGGAATCCCAGACCGTACTGCAAGCCTCCAACTCCGGTACACCTGCCATTCATCTGAAGGGCAGCGATGTAGCCGAAGCCTATTCTGACGTGATTGCACGTTTCCTGGGCGAAGATCGCCCCATGCGCTTCCTGGATGCCCCCAAGGTGGGCTTGCTCAAGCGCCTGTTCGGAGGTTAAACCATGTCCCTTATCGACATCCTGTTCGGCAAGCGCCAGAAAACCGCCGCCATTGCCAGAGAACGCCTGCAGATCATCCTGGCGCACGAGCGCAATGGCCGCAGCGCGCCCGACTACCTGCCCGCATTGCAGCGCGAGCTGATGGAGGTGATTTCCAAGTACGTGTCGGTCAATCTGGACGACATCAAGGTACAAGTGGAACGCCAGGACGACTTTGAGGTGCTGGAAGTCAACATCGTGCTGCCGGAGCACCAACGATAAACCATGACGCTGACCGAACTCCGCTACATCGTGGCCGTGGCGCGCGAGCGCCATTTTGGCCGCGCCGCACAAAGCTGCTTTGTCAGCCAGCCCACTCTGTCCATCGCCATCAAGAAGCTGGAAGACGAACTGGGCATCACCTTGTTTGAGCGTGGTGGCCAGGAAGTGGCGGTGACGGAAATTGGCGAGCGCATCATCGAACAGTCGCAGCGCGTGCTGGAAGAGGCCGAAACCGTCAAACGGCTGGCCGGTGAACACCAGAACGAGCTGGTGGGCCCGCTCAAGCTGGGGGTGATCTTTACCATCAGCCCCTACCTGCTACCACGACTGATTCCCGCCCTGCGCATTCTGGCACCGGACATGCCGCTGATCCTGGAAGAGAACTACACCGCGCGGCTGGCTGAAATGCTCAAGCGCGGTGAGGTAGATGCCATCATCGTGGCCGACCCGTTCGACGAAGCCGGTACCGTGGCCTGGCCGCTGTATGACGAACCCTTTGTCGTAGCCACACCCAAAGGCCATCCGTGGGAAAAGCAGGAGTGTGTGAATGCCAGTCAGCTGACTGACGAAAGCGTGCTGCTGTTGACACAGGGTAACTGCTTCCGCGACCAGGTATTGCAAGCATGCAGCGAACTGGCCAGCAAGCAGAACCACCACTCCGGTCTGGCCAGCACTCTGCAGGGCAGCTCGCTTAATACCATCCGCCACATGGTGGCCAGCGGCATGGGCGTGACCGTAATGCCATCCACCTCCATCGGCCCAGGTGACGACAGCCTGCTGTCGGTGGTCCCCTTCCAGGCCCCAGTACCCGAACGGCGGGTACTGCTGGTGACACGCAAGCAGTTTTTCCGCAAGAAGGCCGTGGAAACCCTGCAGCAGGCGGTATTCCGTTCCGGGCTGGCTGGCGTTGCCATGCTGGAAGGCGAAGGACCGATTGGCGGCTGATCCACATTACGCAGCCACAAAAAAAGCCGCTCTCATCGAGCGGCTTTTGTTTGCCTGCCAGCGACGTTCTCAGGCGGCAGCCCTGCGTACCAGCTGGGCCAGACGGGCGATGCCCTCGTCAATGCGCTCCGGCGCAGCGTGGCTGAAGTTGAGGCGCAAGTGGCCGATGCCATCTGCCGGATTCGGGTAGAAAGGCTCCCCCGGCATGAAGGCGACATTGCATTCTGCCAGCGCCACTTTCAGCAGCTCGCGCGTGTCCTGCGGCTGCTTCAGCGTCAGCCAGAAAAACAGCCCGCCCTTGGGAACCTGCCAGTCAGCCAGATCAGCAAAGTGCTTTTCCAGCGCAGCCTGCATGGCATCACGCCCCACACGGTAAGTATCGCGCAGTGATTGCAGATGCGCCGGGAAGTCCGGGCTGGCCAGCTGCTGGGCAATAAACCACTGACCGGGGCGATTGCTGTGCAGGTCGGTGGATTGCTTGAGCTTGACCAGATGCGGATACAGCTCGGGCGAGGCAATCAGATAACCTTCGCGCAGCCCCGGCGCCAGCGTCTTGGAGAAGGAGCCGGCATAAATCCACGGCGTGTTCTTCAGATGGCTGACCAGCGGAGCCGGTGCTTCGCCATCGTAGGAAAGCGCGCGGTACGGATCATCCTCGTAAACCGGCAAGCCATGGCTGTCGATCACCTCGGCCAGCGCCCGGCGGTTTTCCTCGCTATAACAGGCACCGGAGGGGTTCTGGAAGCTGGGAATCAGATAGGTCAGTCGCGGTTTGGCCTGGCGCAAAGCCTGGTCCAGCTTGGCCGGTGGCAATTGGCCGTTCTCCTGCGCTACCGCGGTAATGCTGGCACCAAACAGATTGAAGGACTGCAAGGCCGCCAGATAGGTGGGGCCCTCTGTCACCAGCGGAGTACCCGGGTCGATGAACAGCTTGGAAGCCAGGTCGATGGCCTGCTGTGAGCCAGACAGCACCAACACCTGCTGAGCAGTGCAATCCAGCCCCATCTTGCGCGCCTGGGCGGCAATCAGTTCGCGCAGCTCCGGTTCCCCCTCGGTGGTCCCGTATTGCGCCAGTGCCTGCGGCATGCCGCTAAAGTCCAGCTTGGGCAGACAGCTGGCTGCCGGCAGTCCACCGGCAAAGGAAATGACTTCCGGGCGCTGTGCTGCAGCCAGGATTTCGCGGATCAGCGAACCCATCAGTCGTTCGATACGTTCTGAAAACATGGTAATCTCCCTGATTGTCACATCAGTATGTCAACCATATTGCCGTGGCCGAGGGTGGCAAGCCTACGGAAGCGGTGCTTCTGCAGCAGCTGGTATGTTTTTTCTGCTACCGCCATATGGTGCGCTGCCGTGACAATCCAACGAACAATAAACGTCAATTTTTTTGACCTAATTTACCCCTAGGCGGGGAAGTCGTCAACATGCCTGACACCGATAGCTCGATTGACCTGCGCGCGGCCATGGAAGTGTTTTTCCATGCCTACAAGGCCTTTACCGCCAAGCCGGATGAAATTCTGGCCCGCCGTGGTCTGGCGCGTGTACATCACCGTATCCTGTTTTTTGTGGCCCGCTATCCCGGCCTCTCGGTCAAGGACCTGCTGGGCGCGCTGGACGTGACCAAGCAAGCCATCAATATGCCGCTGCGCCAACTGGTGGAAATGGGCCTGATTGCCAGTGTGGCCGCCAGCCACGACAAGCGGGTGAAGCAACTGTCGCTTACCAGCGAAGGCCGCAAGCTGGAAGAAGCACTGCACAAGGAACAAGCCCGGCTGCTAAGCCAGGCCTTCAGCCGTATTGGCGACACCGCCACCCGCGACTGGATGGCGGTTAACAGCCAGCTGTCTGGCCGGGCCGATGCCGACGAAGCTGGCCACTGAGGCTGCCGACCACCAGGTGAATACAAAAAAGCCCGTGTAGCAATACACGGGCTTTTGCTTTATGCAGCCGACGCAGGACTAGCAAATTTTCTCATAGCGGACTTCGAGGATTTCAATATCCTCGTCGCCGTCCGGCCCGCGAAACAGCACGCTATCCCCTTCACGCGCCTTGATCAGGGTGCGGGCAATCGGGGAAATCCAGCTGATATGACCACGCGACAGATCAATTTCATCCACCCCGACGATGCGCAGCAGCTGCTCGCTGCCATCTCCACGCTCAATCAGCACGGTTGCCGAGAAAAATACCTGATCGGTCGCTTCACGCGCTTCCGGGTCCACTACCTCAGCCAGCTCCAGCCGCTTAGTCAGAAAGCGGATGCGGCGGTCGATTTCGCGCAAGCGGCGCTTGCCGTACAGATAATCGCCATTTTCCGAGCGATCGCCATTGCTGGCGGCCCAGTTGACGATCTGCACCACTTCCGGCCTTTCCTTGTTGACCAACTGGTACAACTCGTCCTTCAGCCGCAACCAGCCACCGGGGGTAATGTAGTTCTTGGTGGATGCCGGCAGTCGCTGCTCGACTGGCAGATCGTCTTCAGCCTCGTCGTTTTCTCGAGTAAATGCCTTGCTCATGCGTATATTCCTGACTGGCACTGCAATCGGCTACCTTACGTCCGGCAGCGCCGGTTCAGCAAGCCATCATTGGTCCTGCGGCCACAACCATTCCTGGCAGTACACCAGCAGATTCTTTGGCCGCAGCTTCAGCTGTTGCAACTGCTTGTAATCCAGCCACAGCAGATGATACTGATTATCCTCGCTCATGCGTGCCAGCTCCGGCCCACCCAGCTGCAGGGTGCCACGAAACTTGCTGGCCAGAAACACATGTTCGATGCGCCCCTTGTGCTCCAGCTCGGCCAGTTGCTCGGCCAGCCATACATTCAGGCCGGTCTCCTCTCGGGTTTCACGCACACAGGCCATGGCCGGGGTTTCGCCAGCCTTGATGGTGCCGCCGGGCAGGACATAATACTCCTTGCCATTTTTGATGCGCTGCATCATCAACAGCTTGCCATCCTGGATGATGACAATGGATGCACGCGGCCCGCGCCGACCGGCCAGCAAGCGTACGGCAGCACCGGCTATTGCCGGCTGCTGTCCATGATGCGATTGGCGGACAGAATGCAAAACGGGTGACCGCAAGGCAGCCACCCATTTGCCTGCTCGCACCGCCAGCGCCGTCAGTGACGGCCAACGGCGAGCGCTCACTCGGCCTTGCTGCCGCGGGTTTTCTTGCGGCCGGTCATGGTCAGGTCAGACCACTTCATCACCGCAGCCACTTCGGCTTCGTTCAGTTCGTAGAACTGGCCACGCTTGAGGCGCGGGGGCAGGCCCAGGTTGCCAAAGCGCACGCGGATCAGGCGGCTGACGGTCAGGCCGAAGTGTTCGAACATGCGACGCACTTCGCGGTTACGCCCTTCCTTGATCACCACGTTGTACCACTGGTTGGCACCTTCTTCGGCACCACCGCGCTGGAATACGCGCTGGAAGGCAGCCGGGCCGTCTTCCAGTTCCACACCTGCGGTCATTTCCTTGGCGATTTCCGGTGTCAGTTCACCCAGCACGCGCACGGCGTATTCACGCTCCACTTCAAAGCTGGGGTGCATCATGCGGTTGGCCAGTTCACCACTGGTGGTGATCAGCAACAGGCCGGAGGTGTTGACGTCCAGACGGCCCACGGCCACCCAGCGGCTGCTCTTGGCTTGCGGCAGGCGCTCAAACACGCTGACACGGCCTTCCGGGTCGTCGCGGGAAACGATTTCACCTTCTTGTTTGTGATACATGATGATGCGTGGCAGGCGGTCGGCCCATTTGAGCTTGATCACATCACCCTTGGCGGTGACGCGGTCTTCCGGGCCGACACGGTCGCCCAGATTGGCTTTCTTGCCATTGACCATCACCAGACCGGCTTCAATCCATTCTTCCATTTCGCGGCGCGAGCCGACGCCGGAAGCCGACAGCGCTTTTTGCAGGCGTACCGGTTCAATCTGTTCCTTGTCGAGGCGCACCTCGCGCAGCCGCTTGGACTTTTCTTTCACGTCCTGACTCGGGCTGCGCAGACGCAACTTTTTTGCCTTGATTACCAGCGACTTGCCTTCTGCGCGCGGTTTGCCCGCGGCGGGAGCACGACGCTGTTCGCGCGGGCTTTGTTCTCCATCGGCTACCGGCATGGCGGCATTTTTGTTGCCGAAGCGACGTTCGTGCTGCAGCGCTTCACCACCTTCAGCCTGCAAACGTTCGGCCTTTTCCTGGCGACGGGCAGCCTGCTGCTGGCGGTTGTTTTCCGACTGACTGCGCTTGCCGCTGCCAGTGGGCTTGGCCTGCACTTCGCCACGGCGGTTGACAGTTTCCTTACGGCGGTTGTTGGCCGGTTTTTTCGGTTCGGCCACATTGCCATTCGGTTCGCCGTTTTCATCGCGCGGCAGGCCACGGGCCTGGCGTTGCAATTCCAGCTGCGCCAGTTCGGCACGGCTCATCTTGAACAGTGGCGCGCTTTCATGCGGTGCGGCATTGGCTTGCGCCTGCAGCAGATTGCCATAGGCATCCCGCGGCGCAGCGGGGCGACGGCCCTGCGGCTTGCCGCCCTGGGCTTGCGCGTCTTGCGGATTACGCGCCTTGCCAAAGCCTCCCGGCTTGCCACGGCCCTGCTGCTGCGGGGCGTTGCCACGGGCGGCGTCAGGCTGACGGCGCTGGCTGGTGCTTTCGCGTCCCTTTACACGCGCCACCGGCTGGCGGGCGTTGTTTTGTCCTTTGGTAGACATAAATCATGCTCTTTCAGTACGAGCGCACGCGCTATTGAGCTTGTGGCTCCAGATTGTCCGCCTCATCGTCGAGGGGGAGAGTGTCTTCGGCTTCTTCGCTGCCGATCTCTTGTGGCTGGGCATCGGGTATGACCAGTGTTCCCAAGTCTGCCAGCGGTGGCAGATCCCTTAGCGAAACAAAGCCAAGATCATCCAGAAACTTGCGGGTGGTGGCATACAGCCCCGGCCGGCCGGGCACGTCCTTGTGCCCGATTACTTCAATCCAACCCCGCTCCAGCAGGGTTTGCATCACATTGGTGGATACCGACACGCCACGAATGGATTCGATATCACCACGGGTAACAGGTTGTTTGTAGGCGATAATCGCCAGGGTTTCCATCACGGCACGCGAGTAACGCGGCGGTTTTTCCGGGTTCAGCCGTGACAGATAGGGGGTAAATTCGGCCCGGGCGCGAAAGCGCCAGCCACTGGCCAGTTTCACCAGCTCCACACCACGGCCACGCCAGTCAGACTGGATGTCTTCCAGAATGTCATTCAGCAGACTGGCCTTGATGTCTTCGGTAAACAGCTTTTTGAGCTGGGATACCGACAAGGGTTCCGTCGCGGTCAATAATGCCGTTTCCAGCACGATCTTGAGATAGTTTAAGTCGGTGATGGTGGACATCGGACCAAGTCTCGCCCGGCCTGCGCACAGGACTAGGGGCGAAAAATATACATTGCGCGGGGAAGGCGCGGATTTTACATGAATTCCCCGCTGGCGACACTGCCAATTCGTGCACTGCTGTCATGCATGCAACAGTTGGCCGACTCAGTTGATGGCAATGCGTACATAAATGGGCTGATAGGCTTCCTCTTGACTCACCTTGATCAGCCCTTCCTTCACCAGCTCTAGCACCGCAATGAAGTTGACCACCAGATGGGCGACGCCCTTGTCCACCTCGAACAGCTCTTCGAACGGCACGTATTCGCGCCCGGACAGGTAGCGCAGGATCCAGCTCATTTGCTCGCGTACCGACAGCTCGTCCTTTTCCACCTTGTGACTGCGCTTGTGCTTTGCCCTGGACAGAATGGCCAGCCAGGCCTGACGCAGATCTACCGCTGCCACATCCGGCAGCCGCGCCTCGGCCCCCTGCTCGATCAGTACTGCCAGCCAGGCAAAATCGCGGTCGGCCTGCGGCAGCTTGTCCAGCGCCAGTGCAGCCAGCTTCATCTGTTCGTAATCCAGCAGGCGGCGCACCAGCTCGGCACGCGGATCGTCCGGTTCGCCCTCTTCATCCAGTGGCGGACGCGGCAGCAGCAGCCGCGATTTGATTTCAATCAGCAAGGCCGCCATCAGCAGGTATTCCGCCGCCAGCTCCAGCCGCTCGGTGCGCATGGCGTCCACATAGCCCATGTACTGGCGAGTGATGTCAGCCATCGGAATATTCAGCACATCCAGATTTTGCTTGCGGATCAGGTAGAGCAACAGGTCCAGCGGGCCTTCGAAGCTTTCCAGGATCACCTGCAAGGCATCGGGCGGGATGAACAGGTCCTGCGGCACTTCCAGCACCGGCTGACCGAATACATGGGCGATGGGCAGGCCGGCCGGCAGTTGCGGCGCGGTCAGGGCAAAGTTGTCGGGCGTGGTCTGGCTACTCATGCGGCAGAGTGTACGCCAAGCGGGTGGGTTTTGACCCATTCCAGAAACAGCCGCGCCGGGCCGGACAGACTGATCTTGCGGTGGTAGGCCAGCATGATGGTGCGGGAAGGCTCGTGTTCTGCCAGCGGCAGACGGCACAGCGTGCTGCTGATCATCACTTCCGGCAGCGCAGTCCAGCCCAGCCCGGCTTCCACCAGCATGCGCAAGGCTTCCAGGTAATTGGACGGCTCACGCACGTCCAGCGGGGTGGCCTGTTGCTGGAACAGGTTTTCGATCAGCCGTCGGCAGCGGGTATTGCTGCCGGGCAACAGCGCGGGATAGCGCGCCAGGTCCTGCAGGGTCAGGGAGTCCAGCAGGGCCAGCGGGTGCTGCCCGGCTACGGCAAAGCACAGTTTTTCTTCCAACACCGCCACATAATCCAGCGCCTGCTCGTGCAAGGGCGGCTCGGACATGAAGCCCAGTTCCAGCTCGCCCTGGCTCAGCAGCTTGTGGGTTTCGGCTGAAGTCTTGAAGTCCACGGTGAGGTCGATGCCCGGATACTGGCGCACAAAATCCGCCAGCACCGGCTTGAGGTAGTACAAGCCGATATGCTGGGTGGTGGCCAGATGCAGCTTGCCCACCTGGGCCGGTTGCAGGCTGCGCAGCAGCTGGCTGGCCTGCTCCGCCTCCGCCAGCATGCGCAAGGCGTAAGGCAGGAAGGCGCGTCCGGCTTCGGTCAGCACCGTACGGCGGCCGATGCGGTCGAACAGCGTGACGCGCAGGCCATCCTCCAGGCTGCGAATGCGCTTGGACAGACCGGGCTGGGTGAGGTGCAGGCAGTCGGCGGCGCGGGAAAACGACGACTCACGCGCGGCGGTGACAAAGGCCTTGAGGGCGGCTAGGTGAAAATCCATTCCAAATCATTATGGAAATGTCAAACAAATCCAACTTTTTGTTTGATCTTGATCTGGCTACTATACCAGCACCCTCCACACTCCGCCCCGAATTCATCACATGGGAAATCAGAATCTGCCCTGGATTCAGCCGCTGTCGCTGAACCGCCCGGCACAACCGCAACTGGCACGCGCCGTGGTCATGGTGCGCCCGGTCGACTTTGCCTTTAACGAACAGACCGGTGCCGACAATGTGTTCCAGCACCGGCTGAACCTGCCCGCTGCCGCAGTCACCGCCCAGGCCATGGCCGAGTTCGATGCCATGGCACAGCGCCTGTCTGACCACGGCCTGCGGGTGATGGTACTGGAAAAAAGCCCGGACGGCCTTGCCACGCCCGATGCGGTGTTTCCCAACAACTGGTTCAGCACCAGTGCCGATGGCAGCTTGCACATTTACCCGATGCACACGCCCAATCGCCGGCAGGAACGGCGGGTGGAAGAACTTGCGCGGCTGTTGCTGCAGCATGATTACCAGATCAACCAGATCAGCTGGGTGGGCCACCCGTGGGAAGAAGAACTGATTCTGGAAGGCACCGGGGTGATGATTTTCGACCACGCCCGCCGCCGGGTGTACGCCGCCCGCTCGCAGCGCTGCCATCCGCTGGCGCTGTATCGTTACGCCCGCTTGCGCGGTCTGGACGATGTGCAGTTGTTCGACACCGCCGACAGCCATGGCGTCCCCATCTATCACAGCAATGTGATGATGTCGGTGGGGCAGGATATTGCGGTGATCTGCGCCGACAGCCTGTATCAGCCGGAAGAGCGTCAACGGGTACTGGCCGCGCTGGAATCCACCCACGAGGTGATCCACATCAGTCATGAGCAGGTGGAACAGCATTTCTGCGGCAATATCCTGCAGCTGGCGGCACAGGACGGCACCCCGCTGCTGGCCATGTCGCAGCGCGCCTGGAATGGCTTTACCCCGCAACAGCAACGGGTGCTGGAGCGCCATGGCCAGCCGGTGGTCAACCCCATCCCCACCATCGAAGCAGTCGGTGGCGGCAGTTGCCGTTGCATGCTGGCGGAAATCTTCCTGCCACGTGTCGAGCACTGAAACCGCACGCGGCAAGGGAGCAAGTGCTACAGATCAGTCCCGCTACTCTGACGATCACTCCTGCAGAAGCAGATGGACAAGCCGAGCAATTCTAACAATTAGCCATTTCTCAATCACTCAGACCCGAACTCGTCCATTGAGACAGAAACTCCGCAATTCTTTCTTCGATGGCGCTCTCTACTGTGCGCAAGCGCACGATTGCGATATCGCTCTTGGCTAGTATGCTGTTCTTCAAAGCATCGCGAGCCTGCTGTTCTGATTGGTTGTGAGAGCCGCCATCTACTTCGATCACCCCCACCGGGATCTTGCCCACCTTGAAATAGATGACGAAATCGCAGCTGGCGCGCGCCATGAAAGCCCGCTCACACGTCGTCAAGTCTGGGTTGCTCAGCGATGCAACCTGATTCAACATGACTTGCTTGTGGACCATCAAGGCTTGGCACGCGGGCTTAGCCAGGGCTTCGCGCAGCAGTTGCGCTGCGATCCGCTCGGACACATAACGCGAATCTTCCGGTCGCAAGCGGGCGTTCAACCTTGCCAGCGACTGGTCATACTCGCGATACAGCAGGTCGAAAGCGGACACCACCGGCGCGCGCACGATCTGCTCGTCCTGCGCGTAATAGGCCACATAGCGCATCAAGGCCGCAATGTGCCCGTTGTTGCTGGTGAACACCTCGTCACCCGTGACTAGCGTAAAGCGGTGCTTGGCGCGTGATACCGCCACATTGACCATGCGCGGGTCATCGACGAAATCCAGCCGCTTGCGTTCCTGGTTGTAGCGTTTCTTGTCCAGGACGGTGGAGAAGACAATCTCGTCACACTCCCGCCCCTGAAACTTATGCACGGTGTCCTTGACGAAATCCGGTGGCAGACACTTACTGGAAAGCTTGATCTGCGCCCGGAACGGGGCAATGTAGCCACGGCCTTCACCATCCATGCTGATAGGCTCCCCCTCGTCTTCTAGCACCTTGAGCAGCGAGTCCAGCTCGCGCTGGTTAGTATTTTGACGGGTGTGATTGCCTTTGGCGGTCACCACCAGCCGCAGCGGCTCCTCGCCCCTGTCCTCAGTCATTGGCACCAGTGCGTTGTCGTAGAACTGCTGGTTGCAGAACTGGATGATCCTTGGATGACAGCGATAGTGCTCTTTTAGCAATGTTCTAGGCAGGTTTTCTTTGAATACAGCAATACAGGAATCGAGCAGGCTGTAGCGCTCGCAATCATAAGCCTCGGTAGGTGCCGCAAGGCCTAGTGCCACCGGGATGTGCGCCAACTGGCGGTTATCACCGACGACGATCAGATTCTTCGCGCAGCCCAGCGGCAGAATGCCCGGCACGATGTCCTGTAGCGAGGCCTCGTCGATGATCACGTAGTCGAGAATCGCCCCCGGCGCAATTGAATTAACGATGGAGTGCGTGCCGCTGCCCACGATCGGGAAGCGCTTTAGGAAAGCGTCGAATTGTTGAGTGTGTCGGTACGTCTTGGCATTGAAGCCGTCCGATGACCGCGATGGCTTTTGAAGATGCTGTTTCAGATGGCGCATCGATGCGGTTTTCAATTCCTCCAGCAAGACCGTGAAGTTGGCCCGTGCCAGCGCCTCACGGCAGGCCTGCAACTCCGCTGTTTTTTCCTGAAGCGCCTTGTCGTAGTAATGCATCTGCAGAGTATGAAACGCGGAAAGTCGTGCGTCGCCCTCGGCAAACGGCTTGGTGCGGAAGATCCTGAAGTTGAGCAGCAGCTCGATGCGGTCTTTGATGCGGATGCGTTGTTCACCGAGATGGGTCAGGTAAGCCATCAACTCCGCCGTCTTGCGCGGGGTCAGCCCGTACCTGTCCAGTGGGGTGGTGGCCTGCACACCGCTGTCTGCCTGCCATTGCTGCAGGTAGCGCCGCTCGATGATCAGCTCATCGAGTTCAAGCTGTAATTGAGCCGCCCGATTGTGATCGTGCAGATGTTGCTTCACGCGCTCCAGCCGAGCCTGAATCGCCGCCAAACTCGGCGCGGGCTCGGCTTCGTCGGACGGCCACGGCGGAAGATTGTCAAAGAAGTCCTGGCGATTTTCCTGGTTGCCGAGTTTGGCAATCAAGTGGCCAAGGCTGCACTTTTCCAGCTTTTCATAGACGTTTTCCACCGCCGCATTGTTGTTGGACAGCACGGCCACCGTCTGGCCGCGTAGCAAGATATTGGCAAGGATGTTGAGAATGGTCTGTGTTTTGCCTGTGCCCGGCGGACCTTCAATCACGCTGACCTGCGCGCGAAATGCTTGCTCAACCGCGGCAAGCTGGCTCTCGTTCAGCCCAAACGGATAGATCAGCCCTTGACCTGGTTTCAACGTGCCGTTGCGCCCGGTGCAATACGCCTGCAAGGCAGTATTGGCGCTGGCGGGCAGCTTTCTGATTTGACGCACGACATTGGCGGCAATCTCGCGCTCCGTCGGCGATGCGGCGCGCTCCTGCCGCGCATTGGCTACAGCGGTGAAATAATCGAAGACAGCCGTCCGCTTTATTCCGCTTGGCTCGCACAAGCAAATTTCGTCCATTTTGTGGACATACGGCTTGTCGCTATCCGGATAATGCACAACAGCATACCGCTCACCGTAGATGGTCGCCTTGGCAATGGGAGTGACAATCGCGCTATCGGGCTTGGTCAGCAACATCTCGCCCAGCTCTCGGGTGGGAGAAACCAGGCAGTCACTGAGCGGGCGCGTATAAGTCTTCTTAGAGGGGAAATAACACGTCAGTTGCAGAGTTTGATTCTTATCGCTCCAATAAATCTTCCAATCGCTTATCTGAGCAGTTTTTTCCTCACCCCCTACGTGGATAGAAACCATACGTCCCTTATTCGTCCAAACATGACCTCGGAATATGCACTGAGGCAGAAAACCGACAAAGTCATTTCTTCAATAAAAGACCATCTTGCCATCATCGCAGGATCAGTGACATGACTTTGTCGTCATGGATGATGCACAGTTTAAAAGCCAGGCAGTAGTCTTGCAGGGTGCGCTTAATCCTTGAATCCATATGACTCTCCTTCGCTACGGCAGCAAAGTGTCAACTTATTCCAGGACGGAACCAAGACGATAAAAAGCCGGAACGTCTGTTCCGGCTTTTTTACATCCACCACCGCTACTACAGCATGGTTCGGCTGACAAAATAGCGTAGCGGCCCTGGTGCAAGGCGCGCCGACGCAGGCAGTACACGACGCACGGCAAGGAGGCGCAACGCCGCAACAGGGGTTTTGTCAGCTGCGTTCAGAAGCCCAGCCCCATCGCAGCGCGCACATCACCCATGGTTTCCTTGGCCACTTTCTCGGCGCGGCGGCAGCCTTCGAACACGATTTCCTTCACCCGGTCCGGATGGGTCAGGTATTGCTCGGCACGTTCGAACATCGGCTGCTGTTCGCGCAGCACGCCGTCGATCACCGGCTGCTTGCATTCCAGACAGCCGATGCCGGCGCTGGTACAGCCTTTTTTCACCCATTCGCGGGTGTCGTTGTCGCTGTACACCTGATGCAATTGCCATACCGGGCATTTTTCCGGATTACCGGCATCGGTGCGACGCACACGGGCCGGGTCGGTCGGCATGGCCTTCACTTTCTTGCTCACCAGCTCCGGTGATTCGCGCATGGTGATGGTGTTGCCGTAGGACTTGGACATCTTCTGGCCATCCAGGCCCGGCATGCGCGAGGCGGCGGTCAGCTTGGCTTCCGGTTCCGGCAGGATGGTCTTGCCCTTGTTTTCCAGCCAGCCGGCCAGACGTTCACGGTCGGCCACGCCCAGGTTCTGGCTGGCGGCCAGAATCTCGCGCGCGGCTTGCAGGGCTTCGGCGTTGCCGCCTTGCAGATAGGCGGTGCGCTGCTGCATGAACTGCTTGCCCTGCTTGCCGATTTTCTTGGCGGCGGCTTGGGCCAGTTCGTCGAAATTGGGTTCGCGGCCAAACAGGTTGTTGAAGCGGCGTGCCACTTCGCGGGTCAGTTCGATATGTGGCACCTGGTCTTCGCCCACCGGCACCAGCCCGGCCTTGTACACCAGGATGTCGGCGGCCTGCAGCAGCGGATAGCCGAGGAAGCCGTAGGTACCCAGGTCCTTGGTGGACAGTTTTTCGATCTGGTCCTTGTAGGTGGGCACGCGTTCCAGCCAGGACAGCGGCGTCACCATGGACAATGCCAGATGCAGTTCGGCATGCTGCGGCACCTTGGACTGGATGAACACCGTGGCCTTTTCCGGGTCGACACCGGCAGCCAGCCAGTCGATCACCATGTCCCAGATGCTCTTTTCGATGATGGCCACGTCGTCGTAGTTGGTGGTGAGGGCGTGCCAGTCAGCCACCATGAAATAGCAGTCGTGGCTGGATTGCAGCTCCACCCAGTTCTTGATGACGCCGTGGTAATGGCCCAGGTGCAGGCTGCCCGTGGGGCGCATGCCGGAAAGGATGCGGTTGGCAAACATGGTGTGATTTCCAGAT
>NZ_JASLFG010000035.1:0-5587 GCF_030150775.1 Aquitalea sp. | reverse complement strand
ATCATGGCAAGCAGCAGATGCTCCACGCTGATGAACTCGTGGCGCTTGCGCCTGGCGTCCATGAATGCCATATGCAGGCTTACTTCAAGCTCCTGGGCAATCATCAGTTTTCCTCCATTACGCACTGAAGCGGATGCTGGTGTGCTTTGGCAAATTGCGACACCTGTTCAACCTTGGTGGCAGCCACGTCTTTGGTATAAACGCCACACACGCCGTGACCTTGCGTATGGACTTGTAGCATGACCTGAGTAGCCTTTTCCCGGTTCATGTGGAACAACTGTTGCAACACTTCCACCACAAATTCCATCGGGGTGAAATCATCGTTCAATAACAATACCTTATACATTGGGGGAGGGGTGGTCCTCACCCGAGACACCTCTTTGACGGCGTCATCGCTGAACTGCGTGGACATGTCGACTTTCAGTTAAACCGCGGTTTACTTCAATTTTGGCTCCCCCCGACTTTTTTTCAAGGGGCATGTGTGAATTCCTTTTGCACTTGACGCTATCACAATGGTTGCGTAGAAATGCAGTCAGGTGCTTGGCTTAGCTGTTTGGCATTGGCGGATGAGCCGCAATGGGCAGCAAGCTTTAAGTTGGTCGGCCTCACCAGCCATCGTCAATCAAGGAAGTAACATGTCAATTGGTACCGTTAAGTGGTTCAACGACGCTAAAGGCTTTGGCTTTATTACCCCGGACGAGGGTGGTGAAGACCTGTTTGCCCATTTCTCCGCCATCAATATGCAAGGCTTCAAGACCCTGAAAGAGGGTCAGCGTGTAAGCTTTGACATTGTTAGCGGCCCGAAAGGCAAGCAAGCGTCGAACATCCAGGCAGCCTGATCAGGCTGAGGATGTGCCAGGATTGCCAGGTACGCTGACCTACCGGTCAACGTACCGACAGCTTCAAACAGAATCCCGCCAACCGGCGGGTTTTGTTTTTTCAGGCGCTGTTGCTGACACAAGACGTAGCCGTGGCAGGGCGCAGCAGTTGCATCCAGAGTGCCAGCAAGGTTATTCCACCCACCAGCGACAGGCACAGCCAGGGCAATGCCGGCCACTGCCACTGGCGGGATACGTCCAGCAGCCAGCCCCCGCCGACATAGCCCAGTGCGCCCCCCAGTGCCAGCCCAAGCCGGCTGCAGCCCAGGTAGCTGGCTCTTGCCTGTGGACGTGCCAGGCTGGCGACATAGGTTTCCCGGGCGGGTTCCATGATGATGGAGCCGAGAAAGAACAGGCCCAGCACAGTAAATGCTGCCAGCGGATGTGCCACATTACTCATGATGGCCAGACTCAGGCTCATCAGTCCAAGTCCGACCAGCATGCGTTGTTCGCGGCGCAGGTAACGTTCTCCCCAGCGTGCCAGTGGATAGAGCAGGCTCAGCGACAAACAGGTTTCCAGCGTGTACATCCAGCCTACGGCCTGGTAGCTGCCGGTGAGCTGCTTGATGGTGACGGGCACCAGCAGCATGACTTGTACCGCCAGCATGTAATAGCCGCTGAGGGTCAAGACAAAGCGCATGTAGCTGCGATCTTGTAGTACCACGCGCATGGATTGCCAGGGAGAGGACTTGCCGCTGGCAACCCGGTAGGGGGGCAGTAACAGGGCATTGACCAGTGCTGCCAGCACGAACATGGCCGTACCTGCCAGACCTACCCAGCGAAAATCAAATTGCAGTAGCCAGGAACCCAGCAAGGCAGCTGCCACAGCGCCAGCGCTGTCCTGCATCATCAGGATGGCATAGAAGTGGGGGCGGTCTCGCGGTAGTACCAGCTTGGCCACCAGTGCGGTACGTGGCGGGTCGAACAGGGTGCCGCCCAGCCCGGAGAGCAGGCAGGATAGATACAGCAGCCAGGGCGAGTGAGCGAGCGCCATGCAGGCAAAGCCGGCTGCGCGCATCAGCATGCCGCAGACAATCAGCGGTTTGGCTCCAAAGTGGTCTGCCAGAGAGCCACTAAACAGGCCCAGTCCCTGCTGCATGAACTGCCGCATGGCCAGTGCCAGCCCGACGATGCTGGCGCTCCAGCCCAGCTGATCGACAAAGTGCAGGCTGATCAGCGGAAACACCATGAAGAAACCGAATATCACCAGCAAGTTGTCCAGCAGGATAAATGCCTTGCCCAGTCGGCGTGCGCGCTGTGCGGATGCCATGTTATCTCCTCATTCGAACAGCATTCTAGGTAGGCATCCTGCTATTATGTAAGTCTATTTCTCCTAATATTTCATATGCAATTTTATTATGTCTGTTGCCTTGTCTGATCTGGAGTTGCTGCTGGATGTGGCCGAGCTGGGCAGCTTTAGTCAGGCCGCAGCCAAGCGCGGCTGGTCGCAGCCTCAGGTCAGCCAGCGCATTGGCTTGCTGGAGCAGCACTGGGGTGTCAGCCTGTTTACCCGGCACCGGCGCGGAGCCGTGGCAACCAATGCCTGTCAGGCCTTTCTGGATGCCGCCCGCCAGTCGGTAAGTGCCTATCGGCAAGGGCTGGAAACCATGCAGGGCACGCCGGCGGTGCCGCGCATCCGTTTGTCCTGCCTGCCATCGCTGACGTCTCCGGTATTCGGTCCCTTGCTGATGAAACTGGCTGATGCTGCGATGGAAATTCGCTGTGGAACCGATCATTCTCAGCAGATCATGCAGGATTTGCTGACCGGGCAGGTTGAGGTGGGTTTTGTGCTGAAATGTCCGGCAATGTCAGGGATCCAGATGGAATTGCTGTGGCGTTCGCCGATTGTTCCGGTGGTGGCTGCCAGCCATCCGCTGGCAGGCTGCAACAGGGCATTGGCACTGGCTGATATCGCCAGGTATCGCATTGCGCCACAGTTTTGGGGGGATGAGTGTGAGTCCTTGATCCAGCAGATCCGCATGGTACGGCAGTTACCCAGCCCGATTCATGCGGTACAACCGGCCTCTGCTGCACGGGAGCTGGTATTGCGACATGGCTTTGTTTCATTCATGCCAGAACTATCGATCAAGGCTGATCTGCAGGATGGTACTCTGGTCAGGTTGTGTCTGCCGGAACTGCCGACCTGGCATTGGGAGGTGATGATGGCCTGGCGTGCGGGTAAACGAGTGGATGCGGTCAAGGCGCAGGTGCTGGATGCGGCGCGTGCACTGGTGGCCGGCTGAACGCGGTTGAAACAGGAAAGGCCCGCATGGGCGGACCTTGAGGTGGCATTGCAGGCCGGGGCTCTACATGCGCGCTATCATGGCATCGCCGAATGCCGAGCAGGAAACCTCGGTGGCACCGTCCATCAGGCGGGCAAAATCGTAAGTCACCTGTTTGTCGGCAATGGCGGCCTCCATGGATTTGATCACCAGATCAGCCGCTTCTACCCAGCCCAGGTGGCGCAGCATCATTTCGGCCGACAGGATGAGTGAGCCGGGGTTGACCTTGTCTAGGCCTGCATACTTGGGCGCAGTGCCGTGTGTGGCCTCGAAGCAGGCATACTTGTCCGAGATATTGGCTCCGGGCGCAATGCCGATGCCGCCAACCTGTGCTGCCAGCGCATCCGAAATGTAGTCGCCGTTGAGGTTGGTGGTGGCGATGACATCGTATTCAGCCGGACGCAGCAGGATCTGCTGCAGGAAGGCATCGGCAATGGCGTCCTTGACGATGATTTCGCGACCGGTTTTCGGATTGTTGAACCGGCACCACGGACCGCCATCGATCAGCTCGGCACCAAACTCCCTGCGTGCCAGCGCATAGGCGGCATCACGGAAGTTGCCTTCGGTGAACTTCATGATATTGCCCTTGTGGACAATGGTGAGGCTCTTGCGGTCATTGGCGATGGTGTAGTTGAGCGCAGCGCGGACCAGGCGCTCGGTTCCTTCCACCGAGATGGGCTTGATGCCGATGCCAGAGCTGTCCGGGAAGCGGATTTTCTTCACGCCCATTTCCTGTTGCAGGAAGCTGATGACTTTTTTGACGGCTTCCGAACCGGCCTGCCATTCGATTCCGGCGTAAATGTCTTCGGTGTTCTCGCGGAAGATCACCATGTTGACCAGTTCCGGGTGCTTGAGCGGGGAGGGGACACCCTGAAAATACTGTACCGGGCGCACGCACTGGTATAAATCCAGCTCCTGGCGCAGGGCTACATTGAGCGAGCGGATGCCACCGCCGACCGGTGTGGTCATCGGCCCCTTGATCGATACCGCAAATTCTTTCAGTGCATCGAAAGTTTCCTTGGGCAGCCATTCGTCTGGCCCGTACAGGCGGGTGGATTTTTCGCCCGCATATACTTCCATCCAGTGAATTTTCTTGGCACCCCCATAGGCTTTTTCTACCGCAGCATCAATCACCTTGATCATTACCGGGGTGATGTCGATGCCGATGCCATCACCTTCGATAAAGGGAATGATGGGGTTGCTCGGGATGGGCTGGCCCGGGATGATTTTCTGTCCTGCTGCTGGAACCTTGATATGGGACTCACTCATTGTTGTTCGCTCCTTGTCTCAGGGTAGGGGACTGCCGTGATCCGCAGTACATGCCACTTACTTAGCCTAGACCGTAGTGGGATGCTTGCAGAAGAGGATCTGACAATTATTTTTGAAAATCGTTGACCGGATACCGGGAGTACAAAAAAAGCGCCAGGACGAATCCTGGCGCTCTGGCGGTAAAGCTGGTTTGGTAAGCTGCCGCTGGTTTAGGCCTGGGCGGCTTTCAGGGCGGCATTGAAGGTGCTGCTCGGGCGCATTACGGCCTGGCACTTGGCGGTATCCGGCAGGTAGTAGCCGCCGATATCGGCCGGCTGGCCCTGTACGGCTTTCAGTTCACCAATGATTTGCGCTTCTTGCTCAGCCAGTTGCTTGGCCAGCGGAGCAAACTGGGCTTGCAGTTCGGCATCTTCAGTTTGTGCTGCCAGTGCTTCTGCCCAGTAGCTGGCCAGGTAGAACTGGCTGCCACGGTTGTCCAGCTCACCGGTGCGGCGCGACGGCGACTTGTCGTTGTCCAGCAGCTTGCCGGTGGCGGCGTCCAGGGTCTTGGCCAGGATTTTGGCCTTGTTGTTGCCGGTCTTGATGCCCAGTTCTTCCAGCGATACCGCCAGGGCCAGGAATTCGCCCAGCGAGTCCCAGCGCAGGTGGTTTTCTTCCAGCAGCTGCTGTACGTGTTTCGGTGCCGAACCACCAGCACCGGTTTCGTACATGCCGCCACCGGCCATCAGCGGCACGATGGACAGCATCTTGGCAGACGTGCCCAGTTCCATGATGGGGAACAGGTCGGTCAGGTAGTCGCGCAGGATGTTGCCGGTCACCGAGATGGTGTCCAGACCGCGGGCCACGCGCTCCAGCGTGTAGCGCATGGCGCGCACTTGCGAGAGGATGAGAATTTCCAGCCCGGTCGTGTCGTAGTCCTTCAGGTACTTGTTGACCTTCTTGATCAGCTCATTCTCGTGCGGACGGTACGGGTCCAGCCAGAACACGGCCGGCATGCCGGAATTGCGGGCACGGGTCACGGCCAGCTTCACCCAGTCGCGGATCGGTGCGTCTTTCACCTGGCACATGCGCCAGATGTCGCCGGCTTCCACGTTCTGGCTCAGCAGCACTTCGCCGGTAGCCAGGTCAACGATATTGGCCACGCCGTCTTCGGCGATT
>NZ_JASLFG010000045.1:0-33050 GCF_030150775.1 Aquitalea sp. | reverse complement strand
CGCAGCTCGTCGTCGGAGATCTTCAGCTCGGACGGCTTGGGGCCCAGCTCCGGGGTGGAGAGGTTGTCGATCTGGCGTTTGCGCCAGTCTTCCAGCGCCTTGGGAGCGGTGGTGTAGTGGCCGTGGATGTCGATGATCATGGTGTGATTCCTTGTTGTCTTGCCGCCGCCCAGCGGGCAGCGGCACTGCAATACTCAGCCCTGTTTGTTCTGGTCCCAGGCCAGTGCGCCAGCGTCCTTGCCGGTAACCGAATACAGCGCGCCCGGCGCATTGCGGGTGGCCTGGAACTGCTCCAGCGTCTGACCACGCATGGCGGCGTAAATGTGCAGGTTGGACACGCCCAGCACCGCACCCAGTTTTTCCAGGCCAAAGAAAATCACCCCGTAGCGGATCAGCGCATTCCAGTCGCGCCGCTCCAGCATGTCGGCCTCCTCGTCCGTCAAACCGGCCTTGGCATAGGCGGCTTGCGGGTTGTTCAGGAACAGCTCGCGGTGCGCCGGATCAATCATGTCGCGCAGGAACTTGTTCAGCCTGTAGGTGCGCAGGCTGGCTGCCAAAGTAAACGGGTGGGTGCCGGTGAGGTTCTCCGCCCCGGCCAGTTCCCGCTCCATGGCGTGACGCAAGTCCGCCGTGCGCGGCTTGGGCAGCGGCAGGCTGGCGTTTTCGTAAATGGCGGTGGCAATGCCGGTCATGGACGGCAGGTAGTAGGTCTGGTGGATTTTTTTCACCTGTGAGGACAGCGCGCCGCGCATGATCAGCCACATGATGACTTCCGCCCCCTCCACCCCACCCAGCTCGGCGTAATCGGCCAGGGTCAGGCGTGTGAGCGCCTGCGGGTCTTTCTCGAACAGCTCCAGGAACTGCAAATCCCATTCCGGGTTATTAAAACCGCAGCGCGCGCCATGCACCTGGTGCGACAGGCCGCCGGTGGCGACGATAGCCACTTTCAGGTCCTCCGGATAGCTTTCGATGGCATCGCGCAAGGCCTTGCCCAGCTTGTAACAGCGCGCGGCGGACGGCACCGGAAACTGCAGCACGCCCACGGCCAGCGGCACGATGGGCACATCCCAGTCGCTATTGCCGTTGTTGAGCATGGACAGCGGCGACAGGCAGCCGTGGTCCAGTTTCTTGTCCTGGAAAAAGGACATGTCGAATTCGGCGGCCATCAGGCTGGCACCGATATGGCGCGACAGCGCGGCATGGCCGGCAACCGGCGGCAGGTCGCGTGCGCCGCCGCCCTCATCGGCCACTTCGTAGCGCTGATCTATGCCCAGGGTGAAGGCGGAATAGTGGTCGAAGAAGAAAGACGTGACATGGTCGTTGTAGATCATGAACAGCACATCCGGCTTTTTCTCCGCCAGCCAGGCTTTTACCGGGGCAAAGGCTTCGAAGATGGGAGCCCATACCGGGTCGTCCTGCTTGTTGCGATCCACCGCAAAACCGATGGTGGGAGTATGGGAACAGGCGATGCCGCCAATGATGGTTGCCATATCAGGTCTGCCTTCTTGCGTATGTCAGAAACCGGCGCTACCCGCTGTAGCGCCGCTTGCTTGTATAAATGGAATGAATGATCAGGCTTGTGTGCGGGCTTGCAGGCTGCCAGCCAGAATGGACGCAGCAGCAATCACCGCCGGAATGGCCAGCGTCAGGAAGATGGCCTCGAAACCCCAGCCCAGGCTGAGCAGCACACCGCCGATGGACGAACCCAGAATGCTGCCCAGACGGCCCACCCCCAGCATCCAGCTGACGCCAGTGGCACGCGCCATGGTGGGATAGCAGCCCGGTGCATAGGCATTCAGGCCGGTCTGCGCGCCACTCAGGCAGAAGCCGGTAGCCAGGATGGCCAGCATGATCCAGGCCGAATTCAGGCCGACACTACCCAGTGCCAGCAGCGCCACACCACCCAGCAAGTAGGACGCGCTGATCACACGGCTGGGCTTGATGCGGTCCATGGCAAAACCCACCACGATGGCACCCACGGTGCCACCCAGCTGGAACATCGCTGTCAGGGTGGAAGCACGGTCAATCGAGATACCAGCGTCCTTCATCATGGTGGGCAGCCAGCTGGTGGTGAGGTAGATCACCAGCAGGCCCATGAAATAAGTCAGCCACAGGCTGAAGGTTTTCAGCGCATAGCCTTGCGAGAACAACACGCCCAGCGGCTGCTTGGCGCTGACCGGCGCTTCTTGCGACACGAACACCTTGTAGCTGTCCAGCTTCACCTGGCACACACGGGAGAGCAGCGGACGCACACGTTCGGCCGGGGCATTCTTGCTCACCAGATAACGGGCGGATTCCGGCAGCAGGAAGAACATGAAAGGCAGCAGAATCAAGGGCATCAGGCCACCAAAGGTCAGCACTGCCTGCCAGCCAAAGCGTGGAGTCAGCCAGGCGGCAGCAAAGCCGATGGCTGCAGAGCCCAGGTTGAAACCGGTAAACATGGTGGCAATCACCGAGGAGCGGATGCGCTCCGGAATGTATTCCGAGATCAGCGTAGTGGTATTGGGCATGGCCGCCCCCAACGCGAGTCCGGTGACAAAACGCAGCGTCGCCATGGACTGCGGCGTAGTGGCATGCGCGGTAGCCAGCGTGGCCACGCCAAAACCCAGTACTGAAGCCAGCAGCACCTTGCGGCGACCAAACCAGTCAGCCGAAGAGCCGGCCAGCAAGGCACCCACCGCCAGGCCGATGGGCGCAGCGCCCATCACCACGCCAAAGGCCGAGCGCGAGATATGCCACTCCCCCAGAATGCTGGGCGCGACAAAGCCCATGATGGCCACATCCATGCCATCCACGGCCACAATCAAAAAGCACAACACCACCAGCCCCCACTGGAAGGCTGACATCTTGCGCGCGTTGATGAACGCGCGCACATCCAGTACTTCTGCCTGATTCATGAATCTCTCCTCCTGTTGCGTTGTTGCATTGTTGTAATACGGCGAACGTTGGGCGCGGATCGGGCCGCGTCCTATGGTTTTTTTATCTTTTGAAACACAAGGCCGATCAGGCCGGGTAAGGCAGCAGCACCTGACCGCGGAACAAGGGCCGGGCGGTACGGATCAGCGCCACGGCGGGTGCGGCATCCGGCTGTGCGGTCAGGCGGATGGTGAATTCACCGGTGGGGTGCTCCACCGAAATGGCAGCGCTGCCGCCATCCAGCACGGCCAGACCACCGGCAACGCTGGCCGCATCGGCACAGGCGGTGGCAACAGAGGCCGCACCCAGCACGCCGATGGCGTCATGGCATTTTTTCGGGATGAAGGTACGGGTATGGATGGCCCCGCCAGCAATCGGCGCGGCAATCAGCGTCATCTTGGGCACCACGCGCTCGCTGACATCGCCCAGGCCCATGCGCGGGCCGATGGCCAGGCGGATCGCTTCCAGTTCGCGCTTGAAGCTGTCATTGGCGTCCAGCTCAGCCGGGCTTTCGTAACCGGTGATGCCCAGGTCGGCGGCTCGCAGCAGCACTACCGGCATGCCGTTGTCGATACAGCTGACCGCCACGCCGCCCACCACGTCCTGCGCCTGCCCGGTGGGATAGAGCGCGCCGCAGGAAGAACCGGCCACATCGGCAAAGCGTAACTCGATGGCGGCTGCGCTGCCGGGAACGCCGCTGATACGGGTGTGGCCCTGATAGCTGACCTTGCCGCCTGGCGTAGGCAGCACCGCTTGGCACAGCGATTTGGTATTCACCATGTGAATGCGCACCCGGGTTTCGCCATCGGCACAGGGCAGCAAGCCCTCTTCCAGCGCAAACGGGGCCACGCCGGCCAGGATATTGCCGCAGGTGGGGGCGTAGTCGATGCGATTGGTGCCGATCACCAGTTGGCCGAACAGGTAGTCGATATCGGCATCGTCACGACTGGAGCGGGAGATGATGGCAATCTTGGTGGTCAGCGGATGGGCACCACCGATGCCGTCGATCTGGCGGGCGTCGGTGCCGTCCATGGCTGCCAGGAGCAGACGGTCGCGCTCGGCCGGATCTGCCGGCAGGTCGGCAGCGTGAAAGAACGCCGCCTTGGAAGTGCCGCCGCGCATCCACACGCAGGGCAGTGCCTGCAAACCGCTGTAACTTGCTGTCGTATCCATGTTTCTCCTCCGCATTTGTCTGGGCTGGCATCTTGTTCTGCCAACAATATATGCGGAGGAAAGGCGGGCAACTTTGCCCCTTCGTGACCGTGCATTCTCATTTTGTGAGCACTGCCGTTCACGCTTTGGCCGTCCTGGACGGCGCGGGCAACAACTCAGTAAAGCAGGGTGTCGCCTCGATTGATGTGGTGGGCGGCGCGGTGCAAATGGGTAAGCAGATGGCGCACCACCGGGGCCAGCGCCAGTTCCTGACGCAGGATGGCACCTACTTGCAGCGGCAGGCCCTGCTCGCTCAGCGCGATGGGCGAAACATAGCTGGCCAGCCAGGACTGGCGGGCAATCTGCCGGGGCAGCAAGGCCACGTAATCGCCGGTGGACACCAGCGACAACAAGGCCAGCGTCGAATTGACCAGCGCACCTTGCTGCGGTGCCTCCAGGCCATTGCGTTCGAACAGGGCACGTGCATAGCCCGCACGGTGGTCAGTGCCGGTATACACCCAGGGAGCAGCTTGCAAATCCTGCAGTGACTGGGCTTCCAGCCAGCGGCTGCCCTTGCGTGCCGTCGGAATCATCTCGGTGTGCAACAGGGGTTCGATGTAGAACTCCCCGGCCGCCAGATCGTCCGGAATGCCGCCAACGGTAATGTCCACCTCGCCGGTACGCAGCTTTTGCAATTGCGCCACATACAGTTCTTCGCTGATGCGCAACTGGATTTGCGGAAACTCGCGCACAAAGGTGCGCATGGCTTCAGGTATCAGCAGCATCACTGCCAAGGGCACCGCGCCGATATGCAGCTTGCCCACCATGTGGCCGCCAATCTGGCTGATTTCATCGGCGGCGGCTTCCAGTTCGTGGCGGGCACGCACTGCCCGTTCATACAGCACCCGGCCTTGCGCGGTGGGCAATACCCCGCGCGAGGAGCGCAGCAGCAAGGGCGCGGCCAGTTCCAGCTCCAGCTCGCGAATCATCCGGGTGAGCGCCGGTTGCGAGCAGCCGATTCGGCGCGCCGCTGCACGCATGCTGCCCTCTTCCACCGCGGCTATCAGCGCGGCCAGTGTTGCCAGTTTCATTGCATCCCCCTTCGGCAGGTGCTGCTGATGTGTCCGTTCAGCGATCAGGAAAGCTGATCACAGACACAGTTTTGACATCTGCATCGAATAGCACCATAGCCGCAGAATGTGCGCCAAAGCAAAAAAACATGCCGGTCCGCAACGGTGCGCCAAACAAACACCGGGCGGTCACGGCCATTGCATAGCTGGAGGAGAGACTCATGAACCACCCTGCCGCCAGGCCGGACCGGGATGATGTGTTGCGCTACCTGCGCGTGTTTTTGTCGGTGGCACACACTGGCAGCGTCACCCGTTCGTCCGAACAGATATTCAAGGCCGCCTCGGCCATCACCCGTGCGCTGACCCAGCTGGAAGACTTGCTGGGTGTCAGCCTGTTCGAGCGCCGCCCGCGCGGCATGCTGCTCAATGCCTATGGCGAAGCCGTGCACCGCCGCGCCTTGCGCATTCACAAGGAAATCCAGCACGCGGCCACCGCGCTGTGCCAGTTTCGAGGCAGCCGTATCGACCCGACTCCGCTGACCCAGCTGTTACTGGGAGGCAACAAGCTGCGCATTTTTGTCAGCCTGGCCGAACATGGTCAGTTCTCCCCGGTCTGCCAGCAGCTGGGGCTGAGCAAGTCTGGCATCAGCATGTCGCTGGCCCGGCTGGAAGAGGCCGTTGGCCAGCCGCTGCTGCAACGCATGACACAAGGCCTGGTGGTGACCGAAGCGGGCGAACAGCTGCTGCTGCATGCCAAGCGCGCCTTTGCCGAGCTGCGCCATATCGAAGCCGACCTGTCCGCACTGCGAGGCAGCCTGTGCGGCACCATTACCGTGGGTGCGCTGCCACTGTGCCGCACCAGCCTGCTGCCACTGGCCATTGCCCGGCTGTTGCAGCGCTATCCCGGCCTGAAAATAAAGACCAGCGAAAGCCCGTTTTCCGAACTGGCCCGTGGGCTGCATTGCGGTGATATCGACTTCATCTTCGGTGCCTTGCGGCAGGGGAATGCGGCTGCGCCGTTCTATAGCGAAGCGCTGTTTCAGGATCAGGTGGGCATTTTCTGTCGTCGCGGTCACCCGCTGGCCCGCCTGCAACGCAAGATAAGACTTACCGAGCTGCAAGGCGCGGGCTGGATTCTGCCTCGTGAGGAGTCCCCGGCCCGCCAGGCACTGGTTCGGGCCTTCCTGCGCGCCGGGCTGCCCGCCCCGGAACCATCGGTGGAAAGTGGCGACCTGGCCGTGGTACGCCAGCTGCTGGCGCATAGCGAGCTGCTGACTGCCTGTTCCGCCCACCAGCTGCACGTGGAAATCGCCAGTGGAGCAATCGTGCCGCTGGTGGTGGATCTGGGCGATACCCGCCGCCATATCGGCATCACCCAGCGGCTGGGCAGCTCTGCCTCACCGGCTATCGACGCCTTGCTGGAGGAAATCCGCCAGCTATGCGCAGATCTGCCAGATGAAGCCATGGCGGCCTGAGCCGTCCACTGCGACATCTGCGGCAATGAAAAAGCGCTGCCGGTTTGACCGTGCAGCGCTTTTTTTGTGACCGACGCCATCTGGCCCAAGTCACGCTGACATTGCCAGTACAGCGCAGGGCAGCAGCAGGGTTTTGTCAGCCGCGCTATACCAGCCGCTCGTGGAAATCCGCCTCACCCAGCCGCCAGTACGCTGCCACTTTCACCCCTTCACGCGGCAGCTGTTTTTCCTCCAGCAACACCGCGCGTGCCTGTCGCATCAGCCCGCCCTCGCCCGCGCACCAGGCAAAACCATGGCCATCCGGTACTTGCCAGCCACGCAGTGCCGCCAGCAAGGCGGCGTCATCACCCACCTGGACAATGTGCCATGCCGGCTGTTGCGGCAGGCTCCAGGCGTCGGCACTGTCACCGCGCAGCAGCAGCACCTCGACATGGGCGCTGGCGGGCAGCTCGGCCAGACGGCGGCGGATGGCCGGCAAGGACGAAGCATCGCCCACCAGCAAATGCCAGTCCTGCTGCGCCGGGATGATCATCGAGCCCTTGGGCCCGGCAATAATGGCCTGCATGCCCTCGGCCGCCTGACCTGCCCAGCTGGCGGCAGCACCGTGGCCGTGCAGGGCAAATTCCAGTGTCAGCTCGCCCTGCTCTGCCGTAGCGGCCAGCGGTGTATAGTCACGCATTACGGTATTGCCGGCGGCATCCTGGAAAATGAACTTGATGTGGTCGTCGAAAGACTGCGACTGAAAGCCCGGCAAGCTGTCGCCGGCAAAGGTGATGCGGGCAAAGCCGTCGCCGCTGTGCTCTACCTTGCGCACGGTGACATGGCGCTTGGCCAGTTCATATCTGACCCGTTCGATGCGGTGTTGCGGCAAAATAGTGGTCATGGCGACTCCAATTGATTGATAATATCACCTAATATGCAAAATAAAGTTGACCTTGTCAACAATGTTGACGACACCGCCGAGCAGATTTTCGAGGCCATCCACACCCTGATGCATCAATACCGCTCGCGCCAGTTTGCCGCGATCCGGGACGATGCACTGGGACTGACCCATATGGAAGGCAAGGTGCTGGGCTATTTCTGCCGCTATCCGGGCAGCACCCAGAGCGACCTCGCCCAGCACTCCGGGCGCGACAAGGCCCAGCTCACCCGGCTGATTGCCCGCCTCAAGGAAGCCGGTCTGCTGGAAGCCAAGGCCGACGAGCGCGACCGCCGCAGCATGCGACTGTACCTGACCGCTGCCGGGCAGACGCTGCACACCACCTTGCACCAGCAGGGGCGTCAGCTGGCAGCGCGCGCCATGCAGGGCGTGCCGGCAGAACAGGCGGCCAGCCTGCTGCAGGCGCTGCAACAAATCCGCCACAATCTGGAGCAGGACAGCCCGGACAAGTCCTGTGACAAGCATTGCGACAAGACCTGAACACATGAAAAAACGGCCCCGAGGGGCCGTTGTCATTGTTACCGCTTGCTGCCAAACGCTCAGCTCTTGGGCAGGCCGGGCGGATTGGTGCGCGATTCGCTCACCGCTTCGGCACTCAGGCCCCAGCGGCTGAGTACCTTGGCGTAATTGCCGTTGGCAATCTGGCTATTGATGATTTTGCTGATGGCCGGGGCCAGGCCGGAATCCTTGCGTGTGGTCACCGCGATGTCCGCCGTCAGCGGCCAACCACCAGAGAAGGTGCCGGCCAGCCGTACCTTGCCGGTACGCGCTGCTTCCAGCGCATAGATGGCATTGGGGCCCAGCCAGGCATCGGCACGACCGGACTGCAAGGCTACGCGGGCCACGGCTTCATCATCAAAATACAGTGCCTGCAAGGGTTTGAGGCCGGAAGCCTCGTTTTTCTTGTTCCATTCCAGCAGGATCTGCTCCTGATTGGTGCCCGCGCCCACAATCACCTTCAACCCGGCGGTGTCCTTGGGCGCGTTGATTTTCAGCTTGCTGCCCGCCTTGGTGTAAAAGCCCAGCAAATCCTTGCGGTAGGTGGAGAAGTCAAATTTCTCCTTGCGCACTTCGGTAACGGTGACATTGGAAATCACCGCATCGTATTTGCCGGACTGCAAGCCCAGCGGCCAGTCGGCCCAGGCCACGTTGACCAGCTCCAGCTTGCGGCCCAGGCCATCGGCCACCAGGCGCGAGATGTCCGGGTCGGCACCGATGATGGTTTTCGAGTCGCTGGCAAAACCGCCAATCGGCAGAATGCCACCAGCAATGGCCACCACCAAGGTCTTGTCCTTAACGAAGCGCACGTCCTTGGGCAGCAGTTTGATGGCCTCTGGCACCGGACGGCCCTTGGGCTGGCCTTTTTGCTCCGGGCTAAGGTCGATGCTGCTGGCGGCATGGCCAAACAGCGGCGCCAGCAGGGCCAGGCTGAGGGCGGCCAGTACGGTACGGCGCGGCAGATGGGTATTACGCGACATGGTGCTTTCCTTGTTGTGATCTTGCTTGTGATGTTGACGGTGTGTGAAAGATTTCTACTTGATGGCTCTACAACACGCGGGCCAGGAATTCGCGGGTGCGTTGCTGTTGCGGTTGACGCAATACCTGTTCCGGGCTGCCGCTTTCCACGATGCGGCCTTGCTCCATGAACACCACGGTATCGGCCACTTCACGGGCAAAGCCGATTTCATGAGTGACAATCAGCAGCGTGGTGCCAGAGCGCGCCAGCTCCTTGATGACGTCCAGCACTTCCTGCACCAGCTCCGGGTCCAGCGCCGAGGTCGGTTCGTCAAACAGCAGCACCTTGGGGCGCAGTGCCAGCGCACGGGCAATGGCCACGCGCTGCTGCTGGCCGCCGGACAGCTGGCGCGGCCAGGCATCGGCCTTGTCGGCCAGCCCAACCCGCTTGAGCAACAGGCGCGCCTGGGCTTCGGCCTCGGCCCGGCTCAGGCCGCGCAGCGCGATGGGCGCTTCAATCAGGTTTTGCAATACGGTGAGATGGGGAAACAGGTTGAAGTGCTGGAACACCATGCCCACTTCCACGCGGCGTTGCAGGATGTCCTTTTCCTTCAGCTCGTGCAGCGAATTGCCCTGCTGGCGGTAGCCGATCAACTCCCCGTCAATGGCAATGAAACCGCTATCCACCCGTTCCAGATGATTGATGCTGCGCAGCAAGGTGGACTTGCCCGAACCGGACGGCCCGATGATGACGGTGACGCTGCCGGGCGGAACAGTCAGCGACACCGCATCCAGCACCTGCTGGTGGCCATAGCGCTTGCTGACAGCATGGATGGCCACTTCCCCACCCTTTACTGCGGGTATGTCGGTCAGCGCAGCAGGCGTTGTCACCGTGGCCGGGCCAGTGGCACTGACTGGCCACCAGCGCTGACGGGCACGCTGCCACAGCGACTGCGGCTGCTGGCGCAGCGCACCACGCGCATAGTGACGCTCCACCTGCACCTGTACCGTGGACAGCACGGTGAGGATGATCAGGTACCACACGGTGGCCACCATCAGCAGCGGAATCACTTCCAGATTGCGGTGGTACACCACCTGAATGGTGTAGAACAGCTCCGGCAGCGCCAGGATGTAGACATTGGCCGTGCCCTTGGCGAGGCCAATGATGTCATTGAAGGCGGTGGGCAAAATGGTACGCATGGCCTGCGGCAGCACGATGCGGAAAATCTGCCGCCCGCGTGGCAGACCCAGCGCGGCCGCGGCTTCCAGCTGGCCCTGCTCCACCGACAAAATGCCGCCACGGATGATTTCCGCCGAGAATGCCGCCTGGTTCAGGCTCAGGCCCAGCACTGCTGCGGCAAAGGGGCTGATCAGCTCAGTGGTGGAATAACTGAACCAGTTGATGCCGGTATACGGCACACCGATATTGATGGTTTCGTACAGATAACCCAGGTTGTTGAGGATGAGCAGCAGCACGATCAGCGGAATGGAGCGGAACAGCCAGATATAGCTCCACGACAGGCTGGCCAGCAGCGGCGAGCGCGACACCCGCGCCAGCGCCAGCACCGTGCCCAGCACCGACCCCAGCACCGTGCCGATGGCGGTCAGCAGCAAGGTGCGGCCCAGGCCTTCCAGCACCGGGGCGGCCAGAAACCATTCGGCAAACACCGCCCAGCCCCAGCGCGGATTGGTAGCCACCGAACTGACGATGGCCGCCAGCAACAGCAGGGCCAGCACGGTGCCGGCAATGCGCGCCGGGTAACGCGCCGGGATGATGCGCAGCCCGGCATAGCGGTTGCTGCCGCTGCTCTGGCCAAGGGCATGCTCGTTGCCTTGCCGTGGTAGCGGGTGGCTGAAGGCGATATCGCCGACTTCGGTAATTTCACTCATGATGTCTTGTCCTGTGCAAAAGCCGTGGTGGGTGGTCGGCAAGCAAGTCAAAGCGGTTTCAAACGGCAATGCCGGCCAGTTCCGTCCAGTGCGCGGGGTGGGATTGCGCGCTGGCCTGGCGTGGCACTGCCTTGGTAAACGGCAGGGTGCGCAAGGCTTCCAGATCCCCCTGCGGGTCGAACTGCGCCTGATAGCCATGACGCAGGTAGAGCCCGACCGCCTCCGGCTGGCGGCAACCGGTAGTCAGGTAAATCTGGCGGTAGCCCTGGCGCTGGCATTGCGCCTCCAGCTCCTGCAACACCAGCCCGGCCAGGCCCTGACGGCGGAACTGGCTGTGGGTCCAGATGCGCTTGAATTCGGCAGTGTGCTCATCCAGCCGCTTGAAGGCCCCGCCGGCAATCGCCTGCCCCTGCCGCAGCAGCAACAGGAAGTTGCCATGCGGCGGCGCAAAGGTTTCCGGCGGATAGCGCCGCATTTCCTCAGCCGCACCGCCGGGGCTGAACAGATTGCCGTAGCGTGCGTCGTATTCCTGCGTCAGCTCGGCCAGCATCACGCTGGCGCGCGGGTCGGTGGTGGTGGTGTAAACAAAGTAGTCACGCATGTGCTCGGTCCATTGCGATGTGTGTGTCTGGCTGTCGCTTGTTATGTGGCCGCCTGTTGCAGCGGCAGATAGCGCTCGGCCAGGGCCACCCAGTAGCTGGCGGCCAGCGGCAGGATGGCGTCGTTGAAGTCGTAGCGCGGGTTGTGCAGGCCGGCGCTGTCGCCATTGCCAAAAAACACGAAGCTGCCCGGCCGTGCCTGCAACATGAAGGCAAAGTCCTCGCTGGCGGTGCGTGGCCGGAAGGCCTGTTCCACCCGCGCCGCGCCCAGCGTGTCCTGTGCCACTTCACGCGCCAGCGCGGTTTCTGCCGGGTGATTGCACACCGGCGGGAAGCCCAGGCGGTAATCCACCTCGGCACGCGCGCCAAAGCTGGCCGCCTGTGCCTCCACCAGTGCCGGCACGCGCTGTTGCAGCAGGCTGCGCACTTCCGGGCGGAAGGTGCGGGCGGTCAGTTTCAGCTCCACGCTGTCCGGTATCACGTTGGAAGCATGGCCGCCGTGGATGCTGCCCACGGTGAGCACGCCCATGTCCAGCGGGTCGACATTGCGTGACACCACCGATTGCAGCGCGGTAATCACGTGGGCACTCACCAGCACCGGGTCCACCGTGTTATGCGGTTCGGCCCCATGGCCGCCCTTGCCGTGCACGGTGATGTGCGCCTGGTCCACCGAGGCCATGGCCGGGCCTTCGATGCAGCCGATATGGCCGCAACTCACCCCGGGCCAGTTGTGCAGGCCGAACACCGCGTCGCAGGGAAAGCGCTCGAACAAGCCCTCCTCCAGCATGCGCCGTGCGCCGCTGCCGGTTTCTTCCGCCGGCTGGAAAATCAGCTGCAAGGTGCCGTCAAACTGGCCGTGCAGTGCCAGAAAGCGGGCGGCAGCCAGCAGGATGGCGGTGTGGCCGTCATGCCCGCAGGCATGCATCACGCCGGGGTTCTGGCTGGCATACGGCAGGCCGGTGGCTTCGTGGATGGGCAGCGCATCCATGTCGGCGCGCAGGCCGAGCGAACGCTCGCTGCTGCCACGTCGCAAGCTGCCCACCACCCCGGTGCCGGCAATGCCGGTGGTCACCTGATAGCCCCACTGTTGCAACAGCGCGGCCACCTTGCCGGCGGTGCGGTGTTCGGCAAACGCCAGTTCCGGGTGCTGGTGCAGGTCGCGGCGCAGGGCCACGAATTCGGCATTGGCAGCCGCAATGCCGGTTTCGATCTGCAGGCTGCGTGGCAACACGGCGCTGTCTAATGCTGCATTCATCAGGCCACCTGCTGCTGGCTGCTGTGCTCGGCCGCTTGCTGGTAACGGCTTTCCTTGCGCGGCAGACCCAGATGGTCGCGCAGGGTGCGTCCTTCCAGCTGGCGATTGAAGCGTCCGCTCTTTTCCAGCACCGGCAGCACATGGGTGATGAAGTCATCCAGCCCTTCGGCCACCACGGGGAAGCCCAGGATGAAACCGTCAGCCGCGCCCTCGTCCACCCAGCGGATGATTTCCGCCGCCACTTTTTCACCGCTGCCAACAAAGTTGCTGCGCGGGGTGGCCACTTCCAGCGCCACCTGGCGCAGGGTCAGGCCGTGCTCACGGGCACGGGCCTTGATCTGGTCGGTGGTGGAACGGAAGCTATTGCGACCGATATCGCCCAGCTCCGGGAAGGCCTCGTCCAGCGGGTACTGGGTAAAGTCGTGGTGGTCGAAGAAGCGGCCCAGATAGGCCAGTGCGTCGTCGATGGTCAGCAGTTGCTGGATGATGCGGAACTTGGCTTCGGCCTCGGCATCGGTGGCGGCTACCACCGGCGCAATGCCGGGGAAGATTTTCACATCGTCGGCCTTGCGGGCATGCAGCACGGCGCTGGTTTTCACCTTGCGCAGGAAGTCGCGGGTTTCTTCGATGGAGGGCGAGTGGGTAAACACCGCGTCGGCATACTTGCCCGCCAAGCCAATCCCGGCATCGGAAGAACCGGCCTGGAAAATCACCGGCTGGCCCTGCGGCGAGCGGCTGATGTTCAGCGGCCCGGCCACCTGGAAGAAACGCCCCTTGTGGTTCAGGGTGTGCAGCTTGTCCTTGTCGAAGAACTGGCCGGTTTCACGGTTACGCGGCAAGGCGTCGTCGTCCCAGCTGTCCCACAAACCCTGGGTGACTTGCAGGTATTCGTCGGCAATTTCATAACGCAGGCTGTGTTCCGGATGCGGGCGGCTGTAGTTGAGCGCCGTGCCTTCCAGCGGCGTGGTCACCACATTCCAGCCGGCGCGGCCACCGCTGATCAGGTCGAGCGAGCCGAACTGGCGCGCCACGGTAAACGGGTCGCTGTAGGAAGTGGACACGGTGCCGGCCAGGCCGATCTTGCGTGTCACGCTGGCCAGCGCCGACAGGATGGAAATCGGCTCGAAACGGTTGAGGAAGTGCGGAATCGATTTTTCGTTGATGTACAGGCCGTCCGCCACAAAGGCAAAGGCAATGCCGTTGGCTTCAGCTTTCTGCACGGTATCGATATAGAACTGCAGGTTCACGCTGGCATCCGCCGGGCCGCTGGGGTGTTTCCAGGCGTGCATGTGACCACCAGCGCCGTGCAGCATGATGCCAAAAGTAATGGGTTTGCTCATGTTCAGCTCCAAAAAGATTGATCGGTACGGTCAGGCGGCCAGCGGCTCGCGCGCTTCGGCCAGCAGGGCAATGGAGGCGCGGCGCAGCGCAAACTGGGCCACCGGGATATCGATGATGAATTCGCGTATGCCATAGCTCTGGTGCAGGGAATCCAGCTCGGCGCGCACATCACCGGCGGTTCCGGCAATCACGTGCGGGTGCTTTTCTTCCAGCTGGTACTGGCTGCTGCCAGCCTGACGGGCAAACTCTTCTGCCGCTTCGCGACTGGGCACGTTGACGCTGCGGCCATCTTCCAGCGTCACCTTGAACAGCTTCAGCTCCCCCACCAGCGCCTGTGCCTGTTCGCGGGTTTCAGCCACAAAGGCATACAGCGCCAGCGCGGGTACCTTGCCGGTCCACTGGCGGTACACGGCAATGGATTGCTGGATATTCAAAGGGTCGCCGTTGAAGTGGCCGGCATAGGCAAAATCCCAGCCCAGGCGGGCTGCCAGCCGGGCGCTGTCCGGGCTGCCGCCCAGCAAGAAGCGTCCCGGGGTAATGGGCGGCTGCGGTGTCGCCTTTGCCCCGGCCAGCGGATGGCCCTCCGGCTGACCCTCGTTCAGGAAGGCATTCAGTTCGGTCAGCTGGGCGGTGAAGTCGGGCTTGCGGCTGGCATCATGATAGTGCTGCAAGGCACGGGTGCTGAATGGCAGGCCACCGGGGGCCTTGCCCACGCCCAGATCCACCCGGCCCGGGGCCAGCGCCGCCAGCAGATTGAAGGTTTCCGCCACTTTGTAGGGGCTGTAGTGCTGCAGCATGACGCCGCCACTGCCCACGCGGATGCGGCTGGTATGCGCCAGGATGTGGGAGATCAGCACTTCGGGCGCGGAACTGGCCAGCAGCGGCGTGCTGTGGTGTTCGGCCACCCAGAAACGGTAATAGCCCAGCTGCTCTGCCAGCTTGGCCAGCGCCACGGTATTGGCCAGTGCATCGGCCGCGGTAGCACCCGGCGGAATCGGGCTTTTATCCAGGATGGACAGGGAGTATGACATTTGTGTGCACCGTGTAATTGACGCCACAAAATCTATTCCCAGCCTATTTGAAGATCAATCAAATTAAATTGATATGCTTATCCGCTTGGCTTATGCATTTTCCTGCAAATACCAATAAAAAATTGACTTAGCAATATTCGCCAAAAGCCCATCAAAAACAAATCAATATGAATAAAACCTGAAAATAACCATTGATTTGCTAATCATTTTTTATTGATTAATAAAACGGGAACAATACGGAAGAATAAGCACCAGCCGAAACCCGCCACCCTGGCAACGGCTTGCTTGTCCGACCAACCGATTTCCTGTGAACACATCATGAAAATAAAACTGCTCACCCTGGCTATTGCTGCTGCTCCCTTGTTTGCCCATGCCGACGACGGCATTACCCTGTACGGCAAAGTGGCCGGTAGCCTGTCCAGCGTCCGTAGCTACACCTCCAGCGGCAGCCTGAAAAACGTGCAGGTGAATGACAATACTTCGCGCATCGGTTTCAAGGGTTCGGAAAATCTTGGCAATGGCCTGACTGCCATCTGGCAGGTGGAAAACCGCATCCACGTGGATGGCAGCGGTACGGATACCTTCGCCAGCCGCGACTCCTTCATCGGCCTGCAAAGCGAGTACGGCAAGCTGCGCCTGGGTCGCCTGTCCGACTACGCCAACCTGGACATGGAATATATCGATCCGGGTTCCTACAGCGGCGTGGGCGGCCAGCTGTACTCCACCCGTCTGGACGGTCGCATCAACAATGCCGTGCGCTACGACAGCCCCAACCTGGCCGGTTTCAGTTTCACCACCACCTGGGGGGCCGATGAAAAACGTGCTAACGACAGCAATGGCCAGCCCACCAACAACCAGGTATTCAACCTGGGTCTGAGCTACGAGCAGGCCGGTTACTTTGCCAAGTTCAGCTATGAAACCAAGGGTGATGCCAAGCAGGTGAACTCCTCGGCCCAGACCGGTGCGGTGAAAAACTGGTGGCGCGTGGAAGCAGGCTATATCAGCGACCCCATCTATCTGGCACTGGGTTTCCAGACAGTCAATGGCTATCTGGGGGTATCCAGCGGCAGCTTCGTTGACAGCCCGGGCGTGGTTTACAACGTCAACGTGCTGAACGCCCGCCTGGCTGCCAGCGGCCAGAGCCTGAGCGCCGCCGCTTCCGGTCAGGATGTGAAAACCCGCGAAGCCGTGCTCACCTTCGGCTACAACGTAGGCGCGTGGCTGCCTTATGTCTCGCTGACCAAGGGTTACGATGTGGACATTGGCGGCAGCCGCATCGACAAGACCGGCTACACCCAATATGTGCTGGGCACGATATACAACCTGTCCAAGCAGACCAAGGCCTATGCGTCCTACGGCCGCGTCAATTGGGGTGGCAATGGCGTAGCCAGCGAAAGCGCGCTGAGCCTGGCCCTGGCCAAATTCTTCTAAGACCTCATGCCCCGCCTCCCGGCGGGGTTCTTGCTGCCACACCATTTTTACCGCGAAAGATGCCTGATGAGCCGCGACACCCTGTTTTTGCTGGAACCCGGATTCACCCGCCCCGATCATCCGGCCGACCAGCGTTTTGTCTGCCCGCACAGCAATCTGCTGGAGGGCCTGCTGGCGGTGCAACCGGCACTGGCCGAGCGCATTGAAATCCGTCGTCTGCCGTTTCCACGCCCGCGCCAGCCGGTGATAGCCCTGCTGGGCGAAGAGAATCAAAGCCTGCCGGTGCTGATTCTGGACCCGGCCAGCCCGCTACCGGCCGATGCCAGGCAGCACGCCGGGCGGCACTTCCTGCAAGACGCCCGCCAGATTGCCGCTTACCTGGCACAGCAACACGGTGCCTACCATCTGTAAACCCTTGTCACACGAAAGCACATCATGGGAATCAAACGCCTGAACCACGCGGTGCTGTATGTCAGCGATGTTGCCGACAGCACCCGCTTCTACCAGCAAGTGCTGGGGTTTAACCCCTCCCCCGGCCCGCAGCCGGAAAAGGCCTTCTTTGCCCAGGCGGCGGAGTCGGACAACCATCACGACCTGGCCTTGTTCGCCCGCAATCAGGGCCAGCAACGCGCGGGGGTATTCAGCGCACGCGGTGAAACTCCGGGAGCCAACGAGCCGCCGGCCGGTCTTTATCATCTGGCCTGGGAAGTGGATACCCTGCTGGAACTCAAGCGCATTCGCGACCAGTTGCAGGCACTTGGCAAGCTGGGCCTGGAAGAAGACCACGGCCTGTTCAAGAGCGTGTACGGCCACGACCCGGACGGCCTGCTGTTTGAAGTCAACTGGTTCCTGCCGGCCGATGCCATCCGCGACGCGGACCGCGACATCCGCACCGCACCGCTGGACTGGGAACGCGAACTGGCGCGCTTTGCCAGCCACTAGGCACACGGCAGGACAGCAGCGTGTCGCCTGAGGCCTGCTGCTGCCTTGCCAAACAGGGATTGCCCGGAGAGCGCGAGATACAGCAAGATGGACAGCCAACCTGCTTATGGAGTCTTGCCGCATGATCAGCCATCTCGACCACCTTGTGCTCACCACCGCCCGACTGGATGACTGCCTGGCGTTTTATTGTGACGGCCTGGGCATGACGCTGGAAAAATTCATTGGCGGCACCCCGCCGGTGGAGCGGCTGGCACTGAAATTTGGCAGCCAGAAAATCAATATCCACGTGCAGGGCAAGGAGTTCGAGCCCAAGGCGGCCCTGCCCACCCCCGGCGCACTGGACCTGTGTTTCATTGCCAGCCAGCCGCTGGACACGGTGATGGCCCGCCTGCAGGAAAAAGGCCTGGCCATTATCGAAGGCCCGGTAGGCCGGACCGGGGCCACCGGCAAGATCCGCTCGGTTTACCTGCGCGACCCGGATCAAAACCTGATCGAGATTTCCGAATACACCGCATGATCCGGCGATCAGCGGAATCATCTGCCACAAAGCTGGATTACAGTGTTTCCAGCCACTGCTGACGGATAGCCTCCAGCTGGGGTCGCAGGCCCAGAAAGCAGCGGGCCAGCGCTGGGTCAAAGTGCTTGCCGGCTTCGCTTTCGATCAGGGCAAACGCCTCGTCCACCGTCCACGCATGCTTGTAGGGCCGCTTGCTGGTGAGGGCATCAAACACATCGGCAATCGCCACGATGCGCGCCTCCAGTGGAATGACCTCACCCTGCAAGCCATGCGGATAACCCGTACCGTCCCAGCGCTCGTGATGGCTGAGCGCAATGGTGGCGGCCATCCTGAGCAAGCTGGAACGATCATCCCCGATGATACGGGCACCGATTTCGGCATGGCTGCGCATGATCTTCCACTCGGCCTCATCCAGCTTGCCAGGCTTTTGCAAAATGGTGTCAGGAATGCCGATCTTGCCGATATCATGCATGGGGGCGGCATTGAGCAGATCGTCGGCAAAGCGCGCGCTGCAGCCGGCCGCCAGCGCCAGTTCACGCGAGTAGTGACTCATGCGGATGACGTGCAGACCGGTTTCGTTATCCTTGAATTCGGCGGCACGGCCAAGGCGCTGGATGATCTGCAGCCGGGTTTCCACCAGCTCTTCCACCCGCACCAGTGACAAATGGGTGCGCACCCGCGCCTGCACAATGGGAGGGCTGACCGGCTTGGTGATGTAATCCACCCCGCCGGCGGCAAAACCTTCGGCCTCGTCCCGGCTGTCGCTCAAGGCGGTGACAAAGATCACCGGCACTGCCGCGGTGGCCGGGTCCTGCTTGAGCTGGTGGCAGACTTCCAGCCCGGTCATGCCAGGCATCATCACGTCCAGCAGAATCAGGTCCACCATCTCGCTGCGCGCCAGCTGCAGCGCCTTGTCACCGTCGCGGGCAAACAGCAGCCGGTATTGCTCCTGCAGGATATGCCGCAGCACCTGCAGATTGTTTGGTTCATCATCCACCAGTAGCAGGATGGGCCGGCTGTCGTCCATGGGCGTCATTGTGCTTCCGTTTCACCGCCATTGGCGGAAGTGCTGTTCAGTTGCTGCAGCAGCGCGGCCACGGCTGCCGCAGCAGCGTCAAACTCGAAATCGTCCAGTGCCCGCTGTACCGGCTGCCACTGTGCTGCCGGCAGCAGGCCAGCCAACGCCTGCATGGCCTCATCGTCCAGGCTGGCACGGCGGCACACTTCCAACAGCCGCTGCAACCAGGGCAAGGCGGCGGCGAGTATTCCGTCGGCACCAGACGGCATGCCAGATGCTGGCAGCCCGGCCTGCGCTGTTGGCACCGCCGCGGCCACCTGCTCCATCAGCAACTGCATGGCCTGCGCCTGTTCCACGCTGCAATGGCCAGCTGTTTCCACCGTGGCGGCCAGTGCCTGCAATTGCATCAAGCCCAGATTGGCCGCCAGCCCGCGCAGCCGGTGCGCATGCTGGCGGCAGCTATCGCTATCCGCCTGTAACAGCCTATCCGGCAGCGGTTGATAATCCTGCAGGAAGCGGCGTATACGCTCGCTCAGGCGCGCCTTGTCACCCCAGCGCTCAGTGGCAGCCGCCCAGTCGATCAGCAGTAGTGCCCGATCGCCAGTGTCGCTGGCCGCCTTGTCTGCCGGTGCCAGCCCGATCACGCGCGCGATTTCCTGCCGCAAGGTGGCCATGTCCAGCGGCTTGATGGCAAAGCCGTTCATGCCGGCGGCTTCGGCATCCACCCGGTCCTGGCTCAGCACGCTGGCGGTAAGCGCAATCACCGGCGTACAGCTGCGGCCGGTGGCGGCTTCCTGCTGCCGCATCTGCCTGGTGGCTTCCAGACCATCGACATCCGGCATCTGCACATCCATCAGCACCACATCGAAATCATGCGCAGCATGTAGCGCAACCGCTGCTGCACCGCCACTGGCCGTGCTCACCTGCAAGCCTTCGCGGCTGAGCATCAGTTGCAACAATTCCAGGTTTTCCGCTACATCATCCACCGCCAGTACGCGCAGTGGCGGCAAGATGGCAGGCAGCGGCGCAGACACTGCCCTCTGGCTGCCTTGCGCTTCTTGCAACGGCAGATGCACCGCGAACTCGCTACCCTGCCCCTGTACGCTGCGGACATGGATGCTGCCGCCCATCAGCTCCACCAACTGGCGGGCAATGGTAGTGCCAAGGCCGGTTCCGCCAAAGCGCCTGGCCATGCTGGCATCGGCCTGGCTGAATGGGGCGAAGATGCTGTCGATGCGGTCGGGAGCAATGCCGATACCGGTATCGCTGACGGTCAGCACGATCTGCGCCCCCTGGCGCACCACACGCAAAGTCACCTTGCCCTGTTCGGTAAACTTGACCGCATTACCCAGCAGATTGGTCAGGATCTGTCGCATGCGCAGGGCATCACCATGCAGCTGGGCCGGGCAGTCGGCGGCATAGTCCAGCTGCAGACATAACTGCTTGTCGCGCGCCTGCAGGCCGAAGGCCTCTACCAGTTGGCCGCACAGCTCGCGTAGCGAGTAATCCAGCTCGTCCAGTTCCAGCGCACCGCGCTCCAGCTTGGCGGTGTCAAGAATGCCGTTGAGCAGGCCCAGCAAGGCCCGGGCCGACTGATTGATGGTTTGCAGATGCCGGCGTTGCTGAGTATTCAGCGGCGTATCCAGCAGCAGCTGGGCAAAGCCGATGATGGCATTCATCGGCGTGCGGATTTCATGGCTCATATTGGCCAGGAACATGCCCTTGGCCGCAGCGGCCTGCTCGGCGCGGTCGCGCGCGGCCATCAGGTCCTGCTCCATCAGCTTGCGGTCAGTCAGATCATTGGCCAGCTTCACCACTTTCCATGGTTTGCCATCAATATCCAGAATGGGGTTGTACACTGCCTGGATCCATACTTCGCGTCCATCCTTGCCATAGCGCAGGAATTCTCCGCTCTGAAACTTGCCCGCACGCAAGTCCGCCCAAAGGGCTTGGTAGGCTGCGGATTTTACCTCGTCGCCTTTGCACAGCATGCTGTGATGCTGGCCTTGCAGCTCGTCCAGCCGGTAAGCGGTAAGGGCCAGGAAATTGTCATTGGCGGTGAGGATATGGCCTTCCATATCGAATTCCACTACCGCCAGCGCCCGGCGGATGGCATACACCACCCCTTCGTATTCGGCAGCCTGCTGGCGGCTTTCGGTGACATCGATCATCACCCCGTCTATCCACTGCGGCTGTTCCTCATGGTCAAACACAATGCCGGCACTTTCCGACACCCAGCGCTCACCACCATCAAAGTGGAATATCCGGTACTCGACAATATAGGCACGCTTGCCGGCAACAGCCTCGGCAATGGTATCGCGCACGCGCTGCAAATCATCCGGGTGGATGATGGAGGCCATGCTGATCTTGCCTTCCAGAAACAGCCTGCCCTCCCAGCCACACAACTCGACAATGCTTTCGCTGATGAAAATCTTGCTCCAGTTGCGATCCACCCTGCTGCGAAATGCCACGCCGGGGATATTGGCAATCAGGGTGCGATACTGGCTTTCGCGCTGCTTGAGTTCACGCTCCATGGCATTGCGCTGGCTGATGTCGGTGACAAAACCAACAAACAGCGGCTCGCGTCCGGTCTCCACCTTGCCCACCGCCAGGCGAATGGGAAATACCGACCCGTCCTTGCGCTGGGCAGTGACCTCCCGCCCCACCCCTATCACCCGCGCATCACCGCTGGCCAGATAGTGCGCCAGATAGCCATCATGTCCGGAATGGTAGGGTTCCGGCATCAGCAAATTGATATTGCGTCCCACCAGCTCCGCCGCCCGCCAGCCGAACATCAGCTCGGCGGCACGATTAAGCTCCAGCACCCGGCCACGCGCATCAATACTGATGATGCCGTCCACTGCGGTATCCACAATCGCCTGCAGCCGCCCTTCGCTGGCCGACTTTTCCTGCACCAGCTTGCGATAGCGCAGCAGGGTATTGCCAGCCAGCACCAGCACACCGGCACACAGGGTAAGCAAAGCCACCACGGTAGCCATGCGGTTGTTACCGCTGCTGGCTGTCAAGCCGGCGGGGTCAGCCACCCCGATAAAGCGGGCCGACAGCATGCCGCTATAGTGCATGCCGGCAATGGCGCAACCCATGATGCAGCCGCTGAGCACAATGGCCCGGCCCTCGCCCAGCCGCGCATGCTGGCGCAAGCCAAAGCGTATCCACAAGGACAGGGTGGCCAGCGCAATGGCAATCAGCAGGGAAATGAAAAACCAGCCCGGGGCATAACGCAAGATGGGTGCCATCTGCATGGCAGCCATGCCGGTATAGTGCATGCCGCCGATTCCGGCCCCCACCAATACGCCGCCCACCAATAGCTGGTGGCGGCTGACCGTGCGCGAGGACAGCATATTCAGCGCCACCCAGGATGAAAAAAAGGCCGGCAGGATGGATAGCAGGGTGAGCGGCAGGTCGTAACGCACCGTCGTGCACAGATCAAAGGCCAACATGCCGATGAAATGCATGGCCCAGATGCCTATGCCCTGAAACAGCGCGCCGCTGAGCAGGGCCACCTGGCGCAGGCCCGGTGCATGGGCATCCGCGGCCAGACCCGCCATGTGCAGGGTGACGATGGAGGTAATAATGGCCACGATCAGCGACAGCAACACCAGCCAGGGCTGGTAGCTGCCGCTCAGAAACAACGGGCTGGCGTTGTCGGCCAGAATGAAAAACGCATCAAGCATGCAAAAACAACCTTGTCATGGTCTGCCTGCCCACTGCTGGCAGACCTGCTATCAATCAACTACCCACCGTCGGCATGCACAAACAACACCGCCTGCAGCCCATCATGCGGTAGCAAACACCGGCGGCTGCGGCTTGCCAAAGTAGTAGCCCTGCAATTCATTCACCCCCAGTGCCTGCATTCTTTCTGCCTGCTGCAGCGTTTCAATGCCTTCGGCAATCACCCTTATTTTCAGCCGCTGGGCAATGAACACCACAGCTTCAATAATGGCGATATTCTTTTCATCAGCCGACTGGATAAAGGCCTTGTCGATCTTGATGGCATCGATGGGCAGTTCGCTGATACGGGAGAACGATGAATAACCGGTACCGAAATCATCGATATGGATTTCCGCCCCCAACTGCTTGATGCGGAATAGCACCTGCTTGACCATTTCAATCTCGTTTTCGTGAAACACGCTTTCAGTCAGTTCGATGATCAGATTGGCGGCGCTAAAACCCTGGCTGGTGGCCTGTAGCAGTTTGTCGACAAAATCATCCTGCAACAGCTGGTGCAACGATACATTCACCGCCACCTTCACCGCTTCGTCATCTGCGGGTGGCAACAGGCTGGCTGCGGCAATGGCCTGCCCGATCACCCAGTCGCCCAGCTCGACAATAGTGCCGCTTTCCTCTGCCACCGGAATGAACTCCACCGGGGAAATCAATCCCAGCTCCGGGTGCATCCAGCGCATCAGCACTTCAAAAGATGCCAGCCGGTGATCCGTGGCAGCCACGATAGGCTGGATGACAATGAACAGCTGCCGGTTGGCAATGGCCATGCGCAAGTCCTGCGTCAGGATTGACTTGCGCGTCAGTTGCGCCCGGATGCCAGGGTTGAAAAACACCACGCAGCCGGTGCGCTTGGCCTCGCCCGCAGCAATATCGGCATACTGGAACAGGTTGTTGGGGTTGTCGCAATCCCCTTCGGAAACCGCACCAATGCTGGCATTGATGCAAACCGTCTTGCCGGCTACCTGTAACCGGTCATTGATTGCGCTGCGGATAAGCTGACCCACGTCTTCCGGCGTCAGGGAATCTTCTCCCAACTGCGACAGATAGAAGATGAACTCGTCCCCGCCCCACCGCCCCACCTGGCAATCGACATTGCTGAAGATGTCACGGCTCAGCCGCGAGGCCAGCGCCTCCAGCCGCTGGGCCACCTGGCGCAGTACATCGTCGCCGGCCTCATGCCCCATGCCGTCGTTGATCTGTTTGAAACGATCCAGATTAACGAGAAAAACCGTGACATTACCCGGTGTAATGCCGAAATACTTCACCAGATTGGACACGCCATGCCGGTTGAGCAGGCCGGTCAGCTCATCGTGATAGGCCAGCCGCAGCAAATCCTTGCTTCTCTCGGCCACCCGTGTTTCCAGCGTATCGTTTTCGTATTGCAGCTTGGCGGCCAGCAAGGACACTTCATCCAGCAACTCCTTGTTGGACAAGGCCAGCCCCACGCTGCGGCGGATCAGCTTGTAATTGTTTTCGTGACTGAACAACATGACGCCGGAGAAAACCACCCCCAGCGCCGCCAGGGTGATATAGGAAGGAATGCCGGTCTGGAACAGACGCACACAGGTAGGCAAGAGCAGCAGCAGGATATAGGCCTTGCCGGCAACCCTCAGGGAGGACAGAGTACCGGTGGCCCCGCCGGCCATCGAAGACAGGATGACGATAATGGCAAACTGCTGCGGCCCCTGATAATGGGCAATCCCCCACCAGCCCAGCCAGGCCCAGAAGCCACCGGCGCTCAGCAAGCCCAGGCTCAGGTAGAACTTGTCGGCAATAAAGAAGGTTCGGGTGCGCCGGTAGCGCCGGGCGGCGTGCAGGAACTGCAGAAACCGCACCAGCATCAGCGCCAGCGCACCTCCTGCCCACAACGGGACAAAACGGGATGCATCATCAGACAGGATGTAGCTAATGGTCAGCGTCGCCGCCAGATTAACCATCAAGCCCAGCGCGTAGTTCTTCAAGGACTCGCGCCATATTCTTTCAATCATTCCCTGCTGCATACACGGCCTTATGAATGGTAGTGCGCTGTTTTTATTGTGGCCTTGAAAATACAAGCACCCTCCAGGCGGCCAGTCGCAACCCACAGCGTCACCGTCCCGCCCGCTGAAGATGCGTCAGCTGATTATAGGCATTCAGCCGCATGGTACAGGACGGCGATGCCGCCCACTCGCGCCAAGCTGCACTAGCTAGCGCGATTTGGGCCCACCCATTCATGCTCAGCTCGGCAACCCGGCTTTACACCCGTCGCTTGACCCGTCAGGCCAGGGTCATCGCGGGCCTATGCCGCCATGGTAAATGTTACCGGCGAGGCCGTCAGCCTTCTTTACAAGACAATGCCGGAACATCAGCCCTCGCGGCTCAACTCCAGCAAGGCCTGGGCAAACCGGGCCAGCGGACGCGAATGGGTAGCCGCACGGGTAAACATGGCAATCGGCGGCAAAGTCCAGTCAAACGAATACGGCACGATGGCCAGACCGGTTGTGCGCACCAGCTCTTCTGCAATATCTGCCGGCACAATGGAAACTGCCCGCTCGCTGGCCACAATCATCTCGCCAATCAGCTTGGAAGAATAACTCTCGACAATGGGCACAGGCGGCGCAATACCGGCCGCCAGAAAGATATCCGCCACCTGCTCCCGCATCGGGGTATTGGGTGCACCAAGAATCCAGTCCAGCTTCACCAGCTGCCCCCAATCCAGCCTTACCCTGCCCAGTTGCGCAGCCAGACGACGGCTGGCAATCAGCCGTGGCTGCTGTCGGTAAAGCAGGCTGAACTCAACCCCGCCCAGATCCACCGTGGATGAAGCGCGGCCAATCACGATATCCAGCGTGTGGTCCTGCAATTGCGGCAGCAGTTGATCGCTGGTGCCTTCGTGAATGGTAACGGTCAGCCCCTTGCTGTCCTCCGGCATGGCGCGACGGATGGCTGCCGACAACAAACGGCCAGAGATGAAGGGAATCACCCCCACATGCAGGTGGGCATCAAAACCGGCCACTGTGCTTTCCATGTCGCGCACCAAGTGGCCAAGATCGTGAATCATTGCCTGGGCACGGGCCAGCACCAGCTTACCCAGCGCCGTAGGGGCCATGCCGCGCACCGACCGATCAAACAATACTCCGCCAAACATGCCTTCCAGTTCAGCCAGCGCACTGGTGATGGCCGGCTGGCTGCTGGCCATCTGTTCAGCTACCCGGGTCAGCGAGCCATGCTGCTGGATATTGAGCAGAAGGATCAAGTGGCGCATTTTCAGCCGCGCACTCAGGCGGCGCAACACCTCTTCGGCATTGATCATGGTCATTCAGCCAGCTTTTCATAAGGTAAATGATATGGCTTGATAGTAATTCAAAATAAACACCTTATGTTTACTGACTAGAATGACCGACATCAGCACAGGCAAGCCCGTACGGCACACCTGCCACCCCAAACCACAGACAGAGAGCGACATGGACACCACCGATCGTCAGGCAGCACTGGATTACCACGAATTTCCCACCCCGGGCAAAATCGCCGTCAACGCCAGCAAGCCGCTGGTGACCCAGCGCGACCTGGCCCTGGCCTATACCCCCGGCGTGGCCGCCGCCTGTGAAGAGATCGTGGCCAACCCGCTCAATGCCAGCCGTTTTACCGCCCGCTCAAATCTGGTTGGCGTCATCACCAACGGCACCGCCGTGCTGGGCCTGGGCAATATCGGCGCACTGGCCTCCAAGCCGGTGATGGAAGGCAAGGCCGTGCTGTTCAAGAAATTTGCCGGTGTCGATGTGTTCGACATCGAAATCAACGAGACCGACCCGGACAAGCTGGTGGACATCATCGCCAGCCTGGAATCGACTTTTGGCGGCATCAACCTGGAAGACATCAAGGCCCCGGAATGCTTCGAGGTGGAGCGCAAGCTGCGCGAGCGGATGAAGATTCCGGTCTTTCACGATGACCAGCACGGCACCGCCATCACCGTGGCCGCCGCCTTCATCAACGGCCTCAAGGTAGTGGGCAAGGACATCCGCCAGGTGAAGGTAGTCACCTCCGGCGCCGGTGCCGCCGCCCTCACCTGCCTGGACCTGATGGTGCATCTGGGCCTGCCGCTGGAAAACATCTGGGTGACCGATATCGAAGGCGTGGTCTACCAGGGCCGCACCGTGCTGATGGACCCGGCCAAGGCCCGCTTTGCCCAGCCCACCGACGCCCGCACCCTACGCGAAGTGATTGACGGTGCCGACGTCTTCCTCGGCCTGTCCGCCGGCGGCGTGCTCAAGGGCGAGATGGTGGCGCAAATGGCCGCCCGCCCGCTGATTCTGGCGTTAGCCAACCCGGCACCGGAAATCCTGCCGGAAGTGGCCCACGCTGTGCGTGACGACGTGGTGATGGCCACTGGCCGTTCCGACTATCCCAACCAGGTCAACAACGTGCTGTGCTTCCCCTACATCTTCCGCGGCGCGCTGGATGTGGGTGCCACCACCATCACCCGCGAGATGGAAGTGGCTGCGGTGTACGCCATTGCCGGCCTGGCCGAAGAAGAACAGAACGAAGTGGTAGCCGCCGCCTATGGCAGTTACGACCTGTCCTTCGGCCCGCAATACCTGATTCCCAAACCGTTCGACCCGCGCCTGATCGTGCGCATTGCCCCCGCCGTAGCCAAGGCAGCGATGGACAGTGGCGTGGCCACCCGCCCCATCGCCAATCTCGATGCCTACACCGAGCAGCTGCAGCAGTTTGTCTACCACTCCGGCAGCTTCATGAAGCCGCTGTTTGCCGCCGCCAAGAAACAGGTACGGGATGGCGGCAAGACCCGCATCGTGTTTACCGAGGGCGAAGACGAACGCGTACTGCGCGCGGTACAGGTCATCGTGGATGAAAAACTGGCGCGCCCCATTCTGGTGGGCCGTCCGGAAGTGCTGCTGGCGCGCATCGAAAAATTCGGCCTGCGCTTGCGCCTGGGCGAGGACGTGGAAGTCACCAACCCGGAATACGACGAACGCTTCCACCAGTACTGGACCAGCTACTGGGAACTGATGTGCCGTGATGGCGTGACCAAGGAAATGGCTCGCGTGGAAATGCGCCGCCGCCTGACCTTGATTGGCGCGATGATGGTGCACCTGGGCGATGCCGACGGCATGATCTGCGGCACCGTGGGCAGCTATCACGACCACCTGCGCTATATCGACCAGGTGATTGGAAAAAAAGCCGGCTCGGACACCTATGCCGCCATGAACATCCTGCTACTGGACAAGCAGACCGTGGCGCTGGTGGATACCCACGTCAACGACAACCCCACGGCAGAACAGATTGCCGAGTTCACCATCGCCGCCGCCGAGGAAATGGCCCTGCTGCACATGAAACCCAAGGCCGCGCTGCTGTCGCGCTCCAACTTCGGCTCTGGCAGCTCAGCCTCCGGCAGCAAGATGCGTCAGGCTTTGGAGTTGATCCGTCAGCGCGCCCCGGAACTGGAAGTGGATGGCGAGATGCATGGCGACTGCGCACTGGACGAGGCACTGCGCATGGACATCCTGCCGATGTCACGCCTGAAGGGCGCAGCCAATCTGCTGGTCTGCCCCAATGTTGATGCCGGCAATATCGCCTACAACCTGCTGAAGACCGCCGCCGGCAGCAATGTCGCCGTCGGCCCCTTCCTGCTGGGCGTCAACGCGCCAGTCAACATCCTCACCTCCAGCTCCACCGTACGCCGCATCATCAATATGGCTGCGCTCACCGTGATGGAGGCCAATCGCCAGACCGAACCGGACTAAGCGCCACCCGTCGGCATACGTAGGCGTCACATGCCGACAGACAAACCCGGGCCACGGCAGCAACATCAACGTGGCCCGCCACTGACCAACAGACTGGTGCAGGACATATCTGCAACACCCCGATCACCAGCACCAACACCTCGTAGCGACAAGGCCGCGCTGCAATACCAGGCCGCCAGGGCAAGCCCACCTCGCCGCAGGACAATTCACAGCGACATCCATCAACTCTGGCCATGCTAGTATTAGCCCCTTGTATCCACGACCCTCAAGCCGAATGGCCAACCATAAGGGCCCAGACCTCACCATGAACCACTCCATTATTGGCCGCGCCCTGCTGCTGGGCGCCCTGCTGCTGGGCGGCATCGCCCATGCCGAAACCGAAGACATTCCACTGCCTGGCGATGTGCAAAATACCCCGCTCAAGAGCGCCAGAAAACCAGCCCATCACGGCAACAGCACCAGCACCACCGGCAACCAGGGCGCACGCAAACACGCCAGTAAACCAGGCCACAAACACCATGCAGCCGCCAGTCATGGCAAACACCACGGCAAGAAGGCCAGCGCTCACCAAGCCGGCAAAACTCCCAAGGCGGTCGCACACAAAGCCAACACCCAAAAACCCATTTCACATAAATCAAGCAAAAACAACAAGCTAAAGAAAAAAGCCAGCAAAAAGCACAAGAAAATGTATTAGGACGCTTGCCAAGCCACCGGCGAAACGCTATATTGCAGCCCTTCGCCGGTGTAGCTCAGTTGGTAGAGCACCTGACTTGTAATCAGGGGGTCGCGAGTTCGATTCCTGCCGCCGGCACCAAACATAAGGCCCTTGAACCCAATGGATTCAAGGGCCTTAGTCATTTCAGGCCAGCACGCCCCGCTCTTCTAAAAAACCGCCCAGCCGGCTAAAAATCACGCGATAGCCCTGCCCATAAACAAGCACAGGCCCGGCTCTACCGGGTGCGCTCAACCTTCATTCGCCTCCATCAGCCACCATCAATCCCCTACCTTCAAATGCCATCCCGAGCACTTAGTCATCAAGGGCTCACATCCTTCTTCTTTGCCAGGTATGAAACATCGATAGAAATCGCGTAACATAATAAGAGCCGTACTGGAAGTTATCGCCATGATACGGCTAATAGTAAAGCGGTATCGAAAGGTAAAATAAATGCTTCGTGACCATGAAATAAGAGCCGAATTAAAAGCCCGCTTAAGCAGCATTCACGCTAGCGAGCCAGATACGCTGATTGTGGATGAACTGGGCATTTGCCAAGGCCTGGCCAGAGCCGACATCGCTGTCGTCAACGGTGAAATAAGTGCTTTTGAAATAAAAAGCGACGCCGATACCTTGGCAAGATTACAAACCCAGATACAGTATTATTCAAAAATCTGTGATCGTGCGTCCATCGTTGTTGGCCATCGACATGTAGATGCAGCAAAAATGCTTATCCCCTCATGGTGGGGGGTATGGATTGCTAAAAAACAGGGTGACAACATACGCCTTAAACAGCTACGCAAGGGAAGAATAAACAATCAAGTCGAGCCTTATGCCCTGGCACAATTACTTTGGAAAGAAGAAACATTTTCGTTGCTGGAAAAATATCATGCCGCAAAGGGAATAAAATCAAAGCCAAAAAAAGATTTGTGGGTACGACTGACAAAAACAATTGACCTTGATACATTAAAAGAAGAAGTACGGGCCACATTGAGAGCCCGCACTGACTGGCGCTAGCAATCAAGCTAGATTTGCGATATCACTTTAGCAAAATGATGTGAAAACCCTATCTTCCGCCACATTTCCGCATTAGTGTTTCCCAGTGCTGCAGCACCAGTTGCATAAGCGCTTATCTCGCCATCACCCCAGCTAAATTGAGCACCGGAAAAATATCCTGACACCACCAAGGCTTGACACAAGGTGTGAAACTGCCGATTTCCATCCGGGTGGTACTGCGGCCCCTGTCCCTTTGCCAAATACCAGGCATCATCAAGCGTATAGCGCAGATTAGGGGCGGAGGCACGAGGAATCCCGCCTTCCGGCAAATCCGGGTGATTAATACTGTAGTCACCAAAAGCCGGCAGCCTGGTATAGTTAGACTGATTGATCACGCTTATCCAGTTAAACCAGTCATCCCTGCGAACAAATGTCACCTGATTGGCCTGCATCACCAGGGACAAGGCTGATGGAAATGCTGATGCTGCCAATGTAACCGTTCTAAAGCCATTCAGCTGGAACATGTTCATCAGACTTGATGTTCTCAAGTTGATGATGTGTGCAGACTGGCCAAAAACAGACCTCAAATCAAGTACCAGATCAATTGACCCGATGGGAAGTTCAAAGCTTTGCAAAAGCTGTTGAATCAGATGGGCACATTGGGCATTTTCATCGGCAACACGCAAGCAGCACCCCCGCCCCTGGGAGTGCGCCAGCGCATACATCTGACTTTTGAAAACCGCCGACATATCGTGATGAATCACCACGATGGCTTCTGGCACGCAAGAACCAACAACGCTGCATAGCTGTGCGCTAGTCAGGCAAGCCAGTGCTCCTTCCAAAAAGCTTAAATCCAGAAAGAAACTTCTGCCAACGCCCCATTTGTTTGCCACTTGCATTAGCCGGTCGCCAAGCGCATCTACTATGATTGTCGGATCGGTTTCACCTTCATCAATATTCAGTAATGCCTCCAGCAGTGGCGTCATCGAAGATTTTTCATGTAACGAGGTACCAACAAGAGCATCTAGCTCTCCTCGTTTCATTTTCAAGATGGGTACATAGTGTCGATGCGAGAACATTTCAACCCCCCAATTCAATAAAAAATGACGCTTGGCCATAAAAAATAAAGCACATAAAAAACTCATCAATAATTGAAATAAATCAACACCAATCAGTACACATCACAAAAATATTGCGGTAATTTTTAACCATTAAATAAAAAACAACAATATGGCTGATCTTGTCGCTTCAGGCAGGAATAAGCACTTATAACTTGACCATGACAGACACTAGCAGCGCTGATCTGCCCAGCTAGGCCTAATTCCTGCTTGATCTGGCCATGAAGGCTGGATGGTGAAATCTGCCAGTTACTGAGAATGTTTCAGCAAACACCTGCCTGTTTGGCTCCATGGCGTGCCTGGCTAACGGTATATCCTTCCCCGGCACTGGAAGACAGCTGCTGAACCAGCCCCTTGCAAGAGAAACCTTGCAAACTGAGATACTGCTTTGCCGATCGCTCGGCCTCCAGATTCCAATCAATATTCAGGCTATCTACGGCAGCTGTGGCATCAGCAACCGTGTAACCATCTCCGGCATCTGAAGACAGTTGTTGAATCAGCCCTGCCCGAGAAAATCCTTGAAAGTTCAAGTATTGTTTGGCTGACCGGATAGCATTTTGCTGTGGCATAGTAAAGTCATGTATCACTTCTACTTGACGGGAGGAAGGATTTGCTGCCACCTCATTCAGCTCCATTGCTGCACCGGGAATTGGCGTTTCAGCAGAAACCGTATTTCCGATGTCATTGCCATTCGTCTTGCCATCATTTTTTTCTGGCCACATCAGCCCCAGTGCAAATAACACCACAATGATTCCACCTACCCACTTTATAATTTTCACCATTATAAAAAGTTCCGCTCTCTGGAAATGAATAAATTAAAGTAGCTGAGTATAGGCAATATGCTCAATATAAATCACAAGTAAAAAGCCCAGCTGACAGCTGGGCTTTTTACTGCATGGTTATGATCGGAGCTTTACAACTTGGCATCGGTCAGTACCTGCCGGTCTGCCATGCAGGCCGGTGCATCAGGTCAAACCACTACCGATCAAACCACTACCGAAAACAGATGTCTGCACCTGCCAGTCATGCCCCAGGTCACTGGCTTCGATCGGGTCACGATCAATCCGCTGGTAGCCAGCTAGCCACCGCGATGGCTGCTGACATAACCCTATGCTCAATCTGGATATGTTGCTGTGCTAGACGATGGACTTTTGTCTATGCTCCTAATGTAAATGCACGGTCCCGGTAAACGGGTATATCGTTTCAATTCTGGTCGGAGCGTGTGACCTATGCGGCAATCAAGTTGGCCGGAGAATGATGATTTCGAACTACTGGTCACATCCTCTCCCACAGCATCCCAGCGCAGAGCCATGCTGTACCTGTTTGCCGGCTCGGCAGTGCTGTTCAGCGTGGCCGTTCCCTTTGCGCAGCTGGCGCTGGGCAAAGTATGGGCCTTCATCCCGATTTACCAGTCTGCACTGGTCGTCAACGATCTGATTACCGCCGTGCTGTTGTTCGGGCAGTTTTATATTCTGGGTTCGCGGGCGGTTCAGATGCTTGCCACTGCCTATCTGTTTACCGCCTGCATGGCGATAGCACATGCACTGACCTTTCCCGGCCTGTTTTCCATCAGCGGCCTGCTTGGCGCAGGACCACAATCCACTGCATGGCTGTATATGTTCTGGCATGGCGGTTTTCCCCTGCTGCTTGTCGCCTACATGCACCAGGCGAAAAAGACGTCTGCCACTCCAGGCGTAAAAGTAA
>NZ_JASLFG010000024.1:0-91862 GCF_030150775.1 Aquitalea sp. | reverse complement strand
TTCCACCCAGATCACGTCATCAAACAGCAGGTCGTGGCAGTTGTCGGGGGTGAGGCGTTTGTGGGCCAGGCCCGGACGGCACACCATCACGCTGCGCAGCTTGCCGCATTCGGAATGAACACCAAATTTGTTGGTCATGATCAAACTCCTTCAATTCAGGTAAGGGAGTCGGGGAGCACCCTTGAGGCGCTCCTCAGAAATGTTGTTGTCTTGTCTTAGAGGGTGAGCTGGCCGGTGAACAGCTCGTAGGCTGCAATCACACCCAGTACCACAATGATGGCGGCCAGTACGGCTTCAGCACCCTTGAACGGCTTCTCGCCATGTTCTTTCTTGGCCCACAGGTAGAACAGCAGGCCCGGGGCATACAGCACCATCGACAGGAACAGGTACTTCACACCAGCGGCGTAGATCAGCCATACACCGTACACACTGGCGATACCGGCAATACTCAGGTCACGACCCTTGCCTTCACTTGCCTGATAGCCTTCGCCACGCTGGGCCACCATGAAGGAATACACGGCGCACAACAGGTAAGGAATCAGGATCATCGAGGTGGCCAGCGACAGCAGTGCCAGGTAACCGGCCGAGCTGAACAGGGTGATGACCAGGAACAGTTGGATCAGACCGTTGGTCAGCCACAGCGAGGCAGCAGGCGAGCCATTGGCATTGGTGGTACCGAAGATACGCGGCATCACACCGTCTTTACCGGCCAGGTAAGGCGCTTCAGCAGCCAGCAGCGTCCAGGCCAGCAGTGCACCACCCACCGAAATCACCAAGCCGGCGTTCATGATGTTGGCACCCCAGGGTCCAATGGCCTTTTCCAGCACATAGGCGGTAGACGGGTTCTTCAGGGCGGCCAGCTCGGGCTGGGTCATCACGCCCAGCGCCAGGACCGACACGGCAACCAAGAGGGCGATGGTCAGCAGGAAACCGACTACGGTAGCCTTGCCCACATCACTCATCTTCTCGGCACGGCCAGAGAACATCGACGCACCTTCGATACCGATGAATACCCACACGGTCACCAGCATGGTGCTCTTCACCTGATCGACAATCGAACCCAGTTTCGGATTACCCCAGAAATCCAGATTGAAGGTGTCAATCCTGAAGGCAAACACCACCAGTACGATGAACAGGGCCAGCGGTACCAGCTTGGCAATGGTGGTGATGGTGTTGATGAAGGCCGCACCATGCACGCCACGCAATACCAGGAAATGCAGGCCCCACAACAGCACAGAGGCACAGATGATGGCGGTTGGCGTATTACCGTCGCCAAAGGCGTGGAACCAGAAGCCCAGCGCCGAGAACATCACGACAAAGTAGGAAACGTTACCGATCCAGGCTGAAATCCAGTAACCCCAGGCTGAGTTGAAGCCCATGTAGTCACCAAAGCCAGCCCGGGCATAGCCATAAACCCCGCCTTCTACTTCCGGTTTACGGTTGGCCAGCATCTGGAAGGCAAATGCCAGTGTCAGCATGCCAAGGAAGGTGATGGCCCAACCAATGATGATGGCACCGGCACCGGCACCTGCCGCCATGTTTTGCGGTAGCGAGAAGATGCCGCCACCAATCATGGAACCCACTACCAGTGCGGTGAGCGCACCCAGTTTCAGTTTGGGTGCTCCTCCACCTTGTACTTCCGTTTCAGTGGACATTTTCGTTCTCCGTGAAATACATTGATCTGAAAACTATCTGTATATTATTAATTTCTAATTCGTTGATGTAATGATAGTGATGGACGCGCAAGGCTTCCAGAAACCACAAACAGATGTTTGACCAGGATCAAATGAAAAAAAGGATGCTGCCGGACAACAGGAAACAAGATGGCTGGGTTATAGGTAGTTAGCCCAATTTATCCCAATTGAATTTCTAAATTTACAACCATGCTTTATTAGCAATAATTCACAGCTATTGATTAAACAATCAATCACATATGGATAATGGGCAAAAAAAATGGATACGGCCCACCACCGTATCCACCAACACACACATCAAGAGGAAATCTAGACTTACACCACAATCAAACTGATTCAGTCATTCGGCCCAGCGTTTTTCACCTTGCGGCTAATGACAAAGATCACACCGCATACCACCACGGTAGCAAAGACAATGGTTGCCAAACCCAGAACACCGACATCGTCGGAAAGAAGTTGACCCAGCAGTTCCATTTCTCACTCCTCTAGCTGGCGGTTTGCCGCCTTGATTGATTAGTCGATGGTCATAATAACCCTACAAAAATTGTGGATGTTGATGCAAATCAACAATCCGTTTACGGCGCATTTGCTCATGGAAAGTGCCACAAAAACAAAAAGATGCCATAGCCGCAGTCATTGCGACCCGATGACGCTAACTCACACAGTAGCCACCAGCAATGAAAAAGCCCCTGCATGGCAGGGGCTGATTGATGGCGGCTGACAAGCAGATCAGGGCTGCTTGTTGCCGCCCATGTCCTTGGACAGGAAGAAGGCATCGGAGAAGAACTCATCTTCCGGTAGCTTGCGCTCGGCAATGAAGCTGCGATGTGCGGATTCCACCATCACCGGCGCACCGCAGGCATACACCTGGTAGCCGGACAGATCGGCAAAGTCATCCAGCACCGCCTGGTGTACAAAGCCGGTGCGGCCTTGCCATTCGTCTTCCGGCAGCGCTTCGGACAACACCGGAATCACGGTGATGTTGGCATGCGCAGCCTGCCAGCTGGCGGCCAGTTCGGCCATGTACAGGTCGGCCTTGGTACGTGCGCCCCAGTACAGCACCATCGGGCGCTGGATGCCGTGATGGATGGCATGCTCGATAATGCCCTTGACCGGCGCAAAACCGGTACCGCTGGCCACGAAGATGATGGGCTTGTCCGAATCTTCACGCAGGAAGAAAGAACCCATCGGGCCTTTGAAGCGCATGATTTCGCGCTCCTTCATCTGGCTGAACACATAGTCGGAGAAACTGCCGCCGGGCTGGTGGCGAATATGCAGCTCCAGGAAGGCATCATCGTGCGGGGCGTTGGCAATGGAAAAACTGCGTTTCTTGCCATCCTTCATCAGGATGTCGATGTACTGACCGGCGCGGAACTGCAGGCGCTCGGATACCGGCAGTTTGAGCTTGAGCACGGCCACATCGTGCATTTTGACCATGCTTTCCACGCGACACGGCAGGGTCTTGATCTGGATGTCACCAGCACCGGCCACTTCACGGGCTTCAATGGTGATATCACCTTGCGGGCGGGCACAGCAGAACAGGGTCATGCCCTGAACGCGTTCACTTTCCGGCAGGGCTTTTTCCTGATAGCCATCCTGGCTAACCTCACCCTCTACTACCTTGCCCTTGCAGGCACCACAGGCACCATCGCGGCAGCCATAAGGCAGACCGACATTCTGGCGCAAAGCCGCTTCCAGAATGGTTTCATGCGCTTCAACACTGAACGTATGCCCGCTCGGGAGCACTTTGACCTGGGAAGTCATTGGGTACCTTTATTATTCCAAATCTCGGTAAGATGCAGCCTATGCGTACTTTATTGATTGCAGGCATGGGTGATGTCGCCCGACGGGCCCTGCCCCTACTCGTGCAGCACTGGAAAGTGCTGGTTCTGGCACATCACGCACAAGCGGCAGAAACGGCCCGCGCGGGCGGTGCCATCCCGATCATGGCCAATCTGGACGATGCCGCCAGCCTGGAACGGCTGGCTGGTTTGGCCGATGCCCTGTGGATAACTGCCCCACCACCTGCCAGCGGAATGCGCGACAGCCGCACGCGCAAGTTGTTGTACGCACTGGCAAAAGCCGACAGGATACCACAGCGTATTAGCTATATCAGCACTACTGGCGTGTATGGAAATAGCGCTGGCGACTGGCTGGATGAATGTTCTCCCACCAGGCCGCAAACCGATCGCGCCATGCGCCGGCTGGATGCAGAAAACGTCTTGCGAGCCTTTACCCGCCGCCATGGCAGCCAGCTGAGCATTCTGCGCGCGCCGGGAATTTATGCACTGGAACGCCTGCCGCTGACCCGTCTTGTGCAAAACACACCGCTGATCCGGCCCGAGGAAGACAGCTTCAGCAACCATATCCATGCCGACGACCTGGCCAGCCTGTGTATTGCCAGCCTGCAGCAAAACCGTGGCGGCATCCGTGTGTACAATGCCTGCGACCAGGAGCCGCTCACCATTACCGACTGGTACGCCATGCTGGCTGATGCGCTGGCCCTGCCACTGCCGCCACGGCTAAGCCGGGCCGAGGTGCAGGCCGCCGTCAGCCCGGCTTTATGGTCTTACATGGCCGAGTCTCGCCGCTTTCGCCACCAGCGCCTGGCAGAGCTGGGCGTGGCGCTGCGCTATCCCACGGCACGCGAATTTGTCGCACAACTGGCGGCAAACCCGGCCTGGCAGAGCGTGGCACTCGCTAAGGCCGGCAAGATTCGGTAACATGCGCGTCTTCCCGCAATTATCTGTTTGAATCACATGGAAAATCCGGCATTCGGGCGCGCCATCAGAAGCTTTGTGCTGCGTCAGGGACATCTGTCTGCAGGCCAGCAACGCGCAATGGACGAGGGCATGCCCAAATGGGGCATCGACTATCAGCCAACCGTCATCAACCTGGAGCAGGCTTTTGGCCGCCAGGCACCCAAGGTGCTGGAAATCGGCTTTGGCATGGGTGGTGCAACCGCCGAAATCGCCGCGGCCAATCCCGCTATCGACTATCTGGGCGTGGAAGTGCATTCCCCGGGCGTGGGCAATCTGTGCAAGCTGATTGCTGAAAAGGAGCTGAGCAATCTGCGCATCATCCGTCACGATGCGGTGGAAGTACTGGATAACATGCTGGCTGATGGCAGCCTGGACGGCGTACACATTTTCTTCCCCGACCCGTGGCACAAGAAGCGCCACAACAAGCGCCGCCTGATTCAGGCAGCGCTGGTGGAAAAACTGGTGAAAAAGCTGAAGCCGGGCGGCTATCTGCACGCCGCTACCGACTGGGAAGACTACGCCATCCAGATCATGGAAGTGTTCAGCGCCACCAGCGATCTGGCCAATAGCGCCGATGGCTATGCCCCGCGCCCGGACTACCGTCCGCTGACCAAGTTTGAAGCCCGTGGCATCAAACTGGGCCACGGCGTGTGGGACATCATCTTTCGCCGCAAGTAAGCCCCGCGAACAAAACCCCCGCTCCAGCGTTGCGCCGCCTTGCCGTACGCCATGTACTGTCTGCGGCGGCGCGCCTTGGCCCGGGTTCTCTACGCGGTTTTGTTAGCGGTTCTAAACCAGACCGGTTTCAGTCGGCAGTGGCACGCCGGCTCAGCAAGACTTCGATGTCCGGCAGCAGCTCATGCGGCGCCACTGCCGGCTCGAAGCGCTTCACCACCCTGCCCTTTCCATCCAGCAGAAACTTGGTGAAATTCCATTTCACCGGGTGAGGATGTGCGCTATCCGCCTGGGTCAACCAGCGCCACAAAGGATGTGCCTGCGGGCCATTGACCTCCACCTTGGCCGACAGCGGCAAGGTCAGTTGAAAGCGGCTGGCACAGAAGCTGGCGATCTGGGCATCGGTGCCGGGCTCTTGCCCGCCAAACTGGTTGCAGGGAAAGGCCAGCACCCGCAAACCTTGGCCAGACAGGCTGTCATGCAATTCCTGCAAGCCCGCATATTGCCGGGTATAGCCACACTCGCTGGCAGTATTCACCAGTAGTACCACCTGGCCTTGCAGAGTGCTTAGCGCCATGGAGCTGCCATCAGGCAAGGGCATGGAAAAATCGTAAAGCGTGGTCATGGTGGGTTCCCTTCCGTATAATCCGGACTTATCCGAGAAACGTACTCAGGTATTGCGCATGTTGTTTTCACCCAGCCGCCAGGATGCGCGCGGCTTCTTCTTCGACACCTGGAAAAAGCACCAGAACGGCAGCGTGCTGACCGATCTGGAAAAGATCGTGCTTTCCATTCTTATAGACCACCCTGAGTACCACTCCATCCTGAATCATCCGGAAAAGTATCTGGAGCAGGAATGGACGCCGGAAATGGGCGAAACCAATCCCTTTCTGCATATGGGTTTGCATGTGGCCATCGAGGAGCAGCGCTCCATCGACCAGCCTTTTGGCATTCGTTCACTCTACGCCCAACTGGCCTTGCGCCACGGCAACGAACATCGTGCCCAGCACGAGATGATGGAATGCCTGGGAGAGATGATCTGGCATGCGCAGCGCTATGGCGGCGGCCCGGATGTGAACCGTTACATTTCCTGTGTGCGCGGCAAGCTGGGCATGGGCGAAGAGGAAACGCCGCGCATCAATCCCAACGATATTCCCGACTGAGCAGTATCCTGCTCTGTACCAATAGAAAAGCAGGCCCTGGTGGCCTGCTTTTTTCATGAGGACAAATAACCGGGCTCACACCACGCGGTTGGCTTCCTTACCGGCAATAAAGGCCGCGATATTGTCCACCAGTTGCTGTGCCAGACGCTGCATCGCCTGCTGACTAGCCCAGCCGATGTGCGGGGTGACAATCAGGTGTGGCAAGCGGGCCTTGAGCAGCGGATTGCCTGCCGATGGCGGCTCGGTGCTCAGCACATCAAAACCAGCACCACCCAGTTGGCCAAATTTGAGCGCAGCTACCAGCGCCTCTTCATCCACCAGCCCGCCGCGCGCGGTATTGATCAGGATGGCACCCGGCTTCATTGCCATCAGCTCCGGCTGGGCAATCATATTGCGGGTTTCATCGTTCAGCGGGCAATGCAAGGACAGTACATCCGAACTGGCAAGCAGCTGATCAAAGCTGACATAGCCATCGCGCACGGTGGCGACGCCCTTGCGCTCACCAAACTGCACATGCATGCCAAAAGCGCGAGCACGTTCGGCCAGCGCCTGGCCAATGCCACCGGCACCAAGAATGCCGAGGGTTGCGCCCTTCAGGTCGCGAATGGGCGCGCCAAAATGGCAGAACTGCTTGGCCTGCTCCCATACCCCGGCAGCGACATCACGCTGATAGGCCGGCAGATTCTTCATCAGGGCCAGCATCAGGGTAAACGCATGTTCGGCCACGGTTTCGTCGCCGTAATGGCGGATGTTGGCCACCGCAATGCCTTGCTCGCGGCAGGTGGCAACATCGATATGGTTGTAGCCGGTGGCAGCCACGGCCAGCATCTTCACCCTGGGCAGCTGCAGCAGGGTTTCCCGGCTGAACGGCACCTTGTTGGTGATCACGATATCGGCATCCCCAACGTGCCGGACAATCTGCTCCGGTGTGGTGGCGGCGATTTCGCGATATTGATGTGCAAACGGAAATACGGGAACCGGGACAGGCAGGCTGTCCCGGTCGAGAAATACGATGGATGGTTGGCTCATCTGTCTGGCGTCAGCTTTCGTAAGAAATCATGGCGCGGTAGGCATGCCAGCTGGCCAGCCCAAGCACGGGCATGATAACGATCAGGCCAATGAAATAAGTGGCAAAACCCACTGCAGTAAGAGCCACAATCATAACGGCCCATACCGCCATCGTCAGCAGATTCTTGTACACCGCCTGCACGCTGTTGATCATGGCAGTAACCGTGTCCACATCTTTATCCAGCATCATGGGAATCGCCACCACGCTGAGCGCAAACACTGCCACGGCGAACAAGAAGCCGACACCAAAATAAGCCAGCAGGAAGGTCATGTTTTCCGGCAGCAGGGCATTGACCAGCAGACTATCCAGCGATGGCAGGCCTGCGGTGTCAAAGAACAGCGCAAACATCAGCAGCGATACCCGGAACCAGCCAAATACCATCAGCGCCAGCAAGGCTGCGTACAGGGTAAAGCCCGGCATGTTCACCCGCCATGCAGTCATGCTGTGCCACAGATTGACACGCTGCTGGGCAAAGACGTTTTCATGCTGCCGTGCCAGATCATACAGACCAATGGCCAGAAACGGCCCGGCCAGCAAGAACAGCGTGGACAGGGTCAGCACAAATTGTGGGGCGCTGTCGAAGTAAGTAATCAACAGATATCCCATCAGGACAAAGACCGCGCCATAGAACATGGCATCGGCTGGTGCCTTGCGCAGGTCTTTCATGCCCTGCTGCAGCCAGACTATGGTTTGGGAAACTGCGACATGATGAACAACCGGGTGCTCCCGGGATGTGCCGTGGGTGATATCCATGACGAATCCCCTTCTGGTGGTGGGTGGGTAAACCAGACAGTTAATTCTTTATAAGCCACTGATTGTCAAATACAAATGACAGAATTTAGCCACCAGGCCGTATAACGGTAGCTGCTGGTACAATGACGCCTTGCTTGAACCAGATACAAGGAACACAAGATGAGCGAATTGATCATTGAAGATCTGACCGTAGGCGAAGGTGCCGAGGCCGTCACCGGCCAGGAAGTTACCGTGCACTATACCGGCTGGCTGACCAACGGCAGCAAGTTCGACTCCAGCAAGGATCGCTTTCAGCCCTTCAGTTTTCCGCTGGGTGCCGGCCATGTGATCAAGGGTTGGGATCAGGGCGTGGTCGGGATGAAGGTGGGGGGCAAGCGCAAGCTCACCATTCCGGCAGAACTGGGCTACGGTGCCCGTGGTGCCGGTGGCGTAATTCCGCCCAATGCCACTCTGGTATTCGAAGTGGAACTGCTGCAGGTAGGTTGATCCGGCTTGCGCGCATGGAAAAAGCCACCGTCGCGGTGGCTTTTTTATTTCAATGACCAGCTTATTTCTTCAGCCCGGAATCCGCACAGCACTTTTTACGCTTACACAGGTAAAGAATGCCCAGCACAGCCAGTAACACGCCAACAACGGAAAGAATGCCCATCTGACCACGATGCACCATGTGCATCAGCCATTCGCGCTGGGTGGCTCCGTAATGCCCAAGATAAACCCAGACCGGCACGGAAATAAAGGCAGCAAAACCATCCATCAGCAGGAAGCGCCAATAGGGGACGCGCCGGGTCATGCCTGCGGTAATGAAGATGGGTGAGCGCAAGCCCGGCAGGAAACGGGCGACAAACAACACCCAAGTACCGTATTTCTCGAACTTTTCCTGTACGGCCTCAAAGCGTTCGGGCGTGAGGATGCGGGCGATGGGACGGAAACGCTGCACCTTGTGGCCATAAAAGCGTCCGGCAGCAAACATGATGCCATCTCCGGCCAGTACCCCGGCCATTCCCACCAGGAACATGATGTCCACATCAGCATAGCCAAGGCCGGAAATGATGCCGCCAGCCACCAGAGTAATGTCCTCCGGAATCGGCACACCAAAACCACATACCAGCAATACGGTAAAGACTGCTACATAACCGTAACCGGTAAAGAAATCGAGAAGTATCTGCAGTATGTCCATAGTGCTCCGCCGACCGGCACAGTCTTGTCCTGTCACAAGATTTGGCCACGGGCTGATTGTCCGAGTGCATGATCGGGCGCTTATAATAGCACACCTCGACCTTATCCTTTCTTGACATGACACGCCCTATACGGGTGGAAATCAATCATTCCGCCCTGCGCCATAATTACCTGCAATCCCGTCAACATGCCGCCGGCCGTCAGGCCCTGGCCGTTATCAAGGCCGATGCCTATGGCCATGGTGCTCTTGGCTGCGCCAGTGCACTGGCCGACATTGCCGACGGATTTGCCCTGCTCAATATCGAAGACGCCATCGCCCTGCGCCAGGCCGGCATCCAGCAAGCCATCACGCTGCTGGAAGGTCCGTTCGACCGGGCCGAAGTACAAGCCATGGCCGAATACCGCATTGCCGGTGCCATCCACTCCCCTCACCAGATTGCCTGGCTGCAGGAAGGTTCCCTGCAGCAGCCGGTTGAGGTGTGGCTCAAGATCAATAGCGGCATGAACCGGCTGGGCTTTTGCCCCGAACAGGCCCCGGCAGTGATCCGCCAGTTGCAAGCACTGCCGCAGGCCCGGCTGAGCACCATCATGACCCACTTTGCCACGGCCGATGATGACCGTGGCGTGACGGCACAGTGGCAGCGTTTCGCCCCGGTGGCACAGGCCAGCGGCCTGGCGATCAGCGCAGCAAACTCCGCCGCCGTCTTCCGCCACCCGCATACCCACGGCGATGTGGTGCGCCCCGGCATTACCCTGTACGGCTGCTCGCCATTTGCCGACTGCCATGCTGCCGCGCTGGGCCTGCAAACAACCATGACGCTGAGTGCGGACATCATCGCCATCCAGCAGCTACAAGCAGGTGACACCGTGGGTTACGGATTGAACTTCCAGGCGGACCAGCCCATGCGCATCGGCATTGTCGCCTGCGGCTATGCCGACGGTTACCCGCGCATTGCCGCCAATGGCACCCCGGTCATGGTAGACGGCCTGCGCAGCGGCACCGTGGGTCGGGTTTCCATGGACATGCTGGCCATCGACCTCAGCCACATCCCTGCCGCCGATATCGGAAGCCGGGTGGAGCTGTGGGGACCGCATGTGGCAATTGAAGAAGTGGCAGCCGCTGCCGGCACCATTGGCTATGAGCTGATGTGCGCCATCGCCCCACGCGTACCGCGTCAATTGATCTAAAACCCGTAGGCATGAAAAAGCCGCTGTATCACACAGCGGCTTTTCTCATGGATTGATGCAGAATCAGGCCACGCGTTCAATGGTGGCAGCTATCTCTCTGGCCCACTTTTCCGACAGCGCACGGTCACTGGCTTCCACCATCACCCGCACCACCGGCTCGGTGCCAGATGGGCGCAGTACCACGCGACCTACACCTGCCAATGCAGCTTCCGCTGCAGCCAGCGCCTCGGCCGATGCGGCTTTCCAGTCGCAGCCGTTGTGACGCACATTGATCATGGTTTGCGGGAACGGCGTCCAGTCGCTGCAGGCCTCTTCCAGGCTGATGCCCAGTTCTGCCAGGCTGGCCAGCACCTGCAGGCTGGAGATGATGCCGTCGCCCGTGGTGTGCTTGTCCAGGCACAAGATATGGCCCGACGCCTCGCCACCCACCTGCCAGCCATTGGCATGCAGCATTTCCAGCACATAGCGGTCGCCAACTTTGGCACGGCCAAAGGCCACACCAAGCTTGTTGAGCGCCAGTTCCATCGCCATATTGGTCATGACGGTGCCGACCACGCCGCCTTTCAGATCACCGCGTGCAGCACGTGCCTTGGCGATCACGTAGATCAACTGGTCACCGTCATATACCTTGCCATGCTTGTCCACCATGATCAGGCGGTCGCCGTCGCCATCCAGCGAAATGCCGTAGTCAGCATGGTGTTCCAGCACCGCAACCTGCAAGGTTTTGGGATAGGTGGCACCCACCTTGTCATTGATGTTGTAGCCATTGGGGTCACCACCGATAACCACCAGCTCGGCACCCAGCTCGTGGAAGACCTTGGGGGCGATGTGATAGGTTGCGCCATTGGCACAGTCCACCACCAGCTTCAGCTGCTTGAGATCACTCTCCCCCGGAAAGGTACTCTTACAGAACTCGATGTAGCGCTCAGCGGCACCCGAGATTCGACGCGCACGCCCCAGCTCGGCCGAGCTGTTGGTGGTCATCGGCTGTTCCAGCATGGCTTCGATTTCCAGCTCCAGCGTGTCATCCAGCTTTTTGCCGCCTTCGGCAAAAAATTTGATGCCATTATCCTGATAAGGATTGTGCGATGCCGAAATCACCACGCCGGCCTCCAGTCGCAGGGCCCGCGTGAGATAGGCAATCCCTGGCGTCGGCAGCGGGCCAGTCAGCAGCACATTGACACCGGCGGCAGTGAAACCGGCCTGCAAAGCAGCTTCCAGCATGTAGCCGGAAATGCGGGTGTCCTTGCCAACCAGCACCGTAGGGCGATGATCCTTGTCATGATCGACCAGCACGCGACCAGCCGCGTAACCCAACTTGAGAACAAAATCCGGGGTGATGGGAAACTGCCCGACCTCACCGCGTACACCATCAGTACCAAAATATTTGCGACTCATTTCATCATCCTAGTCACGTTGCTGTAGCGCCTGGCCAGCAACGGGTAGCTGCAACAATAACCCCTGCGGAACCTGTGTATTGTACCCGTCTGTCCGGTCAGTTGGGCAAGCCTGCGCCATGCAAATCAAATACAGCATCAGACTGCGGAATCAAATTCAGGCGGAATACGGCTGCAATGCGGCCCACACTTCCAGCGCCTGCCGGCTGGCTTTGACGTCATGCACCCTGACAATCCTGGCACCTTGCTGCAGGGAAACCAGTGTCACGGCCACACTCGCACCCAGCCGCTCTGTCGGAATGGCTTCGCCGGTAATGGCCCCCAGCATGGATTTGCGCGACATGCCAACCAGCAGCGGAAGACCGCTGATGGCTTCGATACGACGCAGCCCGGCCAGCAATTGCAGATTGTGTTCCAAGGTTTTGCCAAAGCCAAAACCAGGGTCGATCAGCAAGCGCTCGTCGGCTATGCCTGCAGCGCGACATAGTTGTACCCGACGCAGCAGGTAATGTCCCACTTCTTCCACCACATCCTGATAAGCCGGGGCCTCCTGCATGGTGTCCGGATTACCTTGCTTGTGCATCAGGCACAAAGCCACCTGCGACGCAGCTACGGCATCAACCGCGCCATCGTCCTCCAGCGCGGAGACATCATTGATCAGATCGACTGCCCCCAGTTGCAAGGCAGCCTGCATGACCACGGTGCGTCGGGTGTCCAACGATAGCGGAACACCAATGTCCTTCAGTTTTTCCAATACCGGCAGCACACGGTCCAGCTCTTGCTGCACACTGACTTCCGCCGCACCGGGACGGGTGGATTCCCCACCGATATCCAGAATGGCCGCACCGTCGGCCAACATGCTTTCGGCACGTTGCAGCGCACTATCCAGGGAACTGAAGCGACCACCATCGGAAAACGAATCCGGCGTGACATTGAGAATGCCCATGATCATGGGGCGGGAGAGATCGAGCGTGAAGCGCCCGCATTGAAGCAATTGCATGAAGAGTTCTGCCAGATAAATGCAAAACAGGGTGACAGCCTGCGCTGCCACCCTGTGAAAACCAGCTGTTAAAGTTCCTGAGCCGGCGTGGATGTCGGCTCAGCCGGCGTGGCTTCTGCAGCCTTTTCCTCCGGTTTGGACGGAAGGCCACTGCCCGGTTTGGGCGGACGCGGCGGCTTGCCATCCATAATGTCGTTGATCTGCTCGGCGTCGATGGTTTCCCATTCCAGCAGAGCAGCCGTCATGGCTTCCACCTTGTCGCGGTTTTCATCCAGCAGACGACGGGCCAGTGAGTATTGCTCGTCGATGATGCGGCGAATTTCACTATCCACCTGCTGCATGGTGGCTTCAGACAGGTTTTTATGGGTAGTAACGGAGCGGCCCAGGAAAACTTCGCCCTCGTTATCGCCATACACCATCGGTCCCAGCTTGTCGGACATGCCGTAGCGGGTCACCATGTCACGCGCCATCTGGGTGGCACGTTCGAAGTCGTTGGAAGCTCCGGTGGTCATCTGGTTCATGAACAGCTCTTCGGCAATACGACCGCCGAACAGAATGGCCAGACGGTCCATCAGGTAGCCGCGATCATAGGCAAAGCGATCCTGCTCCGGCAACTGCATGGTCACACCCAACGCACGACCGCGCGGAATGATGGTGACCTTGTGCACCGGATCGGACTTGGGCAAGAGCTTGGCAACAACGGCATGGCCAGATTCGTGATAAGCGGTATTACGCTTTTCTTCCTCCGACATCACCATGCTGCGGCGCTCGGCACCCATCATGATCTTGTCCTTGGCCGACTCGAAATCCACCATGTCTACCAGGCGCTTGGCACGACGGGCAGCAAACAGTGCAGCCTCGTTCACCAAGTTGGCCAGATCAGCACCGGAGAAGCCCGGTGTGCCACGAGCGATGACCGAAGGTTCCACATCGGCAGCGATCGGGACCTTACGCATATGCACGGACAGGATCTGTTCGCGACCACGGATATCCGGCAGCGGCACCACCACCTGGCGGTCGAAACGGCCCGGACGCTGCAGGGCTGGGTCGAGTACGTCAGGACGGTTGGTAGCAGCGATCACGATGACGGTGGTGTTGGTTTCGAAACCATCCATTTCTACCAGCAGCTGGTTCAGCGTCTGTTCGCGTTCGTCATTGCCACCACCCAGGCCAGCACCACGCTGGCGACCAACAGCATCGATTTCATCAATGAAGATGATGCAAGGCGAGTTCTTTTTGGCCTGCTCGAACATGTCGCGGACACGGGCAGCACCCACACCGACAAACATTTCCACAAAGTCGGAACCAGAGATGCTGAAGAACGGTACCTTGGCTTCGCCAGCAATGGCCTTGGCCAGCAAGGTTTTACCGGTACCTGGCGAGCCACACAGCAGGATGCCGCGCGGAATGCGACCACCCAGACTCTGGTAGCGGGAAGGATCGCGCAGGTAATCGACGATTTCCTTTACTTCTTCCTTGGCTTCATCGCAGCCGGCCACATCTGCAAAGGTCACGGTATTGGTGTCCTGATCCAGCATGCGCGCCTTGCTCTTGCCGAAGGAGAACGCACCGCCCTTGCCGCCGCCCTGCATCTGACGCATGAAGAAAACCCACACGCCAATCAGCAACAGCATCGGGAACCAGCTGATGAAGATGCTCATCAGCATGGACGGCTCCTCTTCAGGCTTGGCCGAGAAGCGCACGTTGTTCTTGATCAGATCTTCGACCAGTTGCGGGTCATAGGGCGCATAGGTGGCAAAAGCCGAACCATCAGTGCGCTTGCCCTTCAGCCACTGGCCACGTAGCGGATGGCCCTCAATGCTCAGGGACTGCACCTTGCCGGATTCGACATCGCTGATGAATTGCGAGTACTCGATCTGGTTCTGGGCATCCTGGCGTTTGTTGAACTGATTGAATACAGTCATCAGTACCAGACCGATGATCACCCAGATGGCGATGTTTTTGCCGATATTGTTCACGAGTAGCGGACTCCTCTGTGCCCTGACTTTGCGGTTGCGTATTTCATTGGTATGAATTGTAAACCCCGGGGGGGCGTATGTCAGCGTCGGCCCTTGCCCAGCAAGTAAATTTCGCTGGAACGGTCACGCGAGGCCTTGGGTTTGCGGGTAAGCACCTCGTCAAACAGATCACGCATTGACTGCAGGTAGGACTGGAAATCGCTGCCCTGGAACACTTTGACGAGAAAACTGCCGCCGGGTTTCAGATGATCACGTGCAAATTCCAGCGCCAGTTCGCACAGCAGAAAACTTCTGGCCTGATCCATGGCACTCATTCCGGAGATATTGGGGGCCATGTCGGAAATTACAAGGTCCAGTGCGCGGCCATCCAGCAGATCGACAAACTCGGCCAGCACTTCATCTTCGCGAAAGTCGCCCTGAATGAAATCGACATCGGCAATCGGATTCATCGGCAGAATATCCAGCGCAAACACCTTGCCCTGGGGGCCGACGATGCGGGCGGCAACCTGCGACCAGCTGCCCGGTGCGCTACCAAGGTCGGCCAGTACTGTCCCCGGACGGATCAGTTTGTCTTTTTCGTTGATTTCCAACAGCTTGTACGCTGCCCGTGCCCGATAGCCATCTTTCTTGGCCATTTGCACATACTGGTCGTTAACATGTTCGCGCAGCCAGGTATTGCTGCTGGTACTTCTTGCCATGAGTCGCTTCCTGCCCATTCCGCACAGCATAGCCATGGTGGCTATCCTGTTGTTTTTCAGTCTGTTTGTGACCAGAGTTTGGGCTATGCGCCAAACTCTAGTAGAATCCCGTTTTGCTTTGAAACCAAGCCTGTCCAATGAAAATCGAACTGCAACCATTCCAGCGCCAACACCTCAAGGGTCTGGCTCAGACTCTCAGCCCGGTCGTGATGATCGGCAATAACGGCCTGAGCGACTCCGTACTGCGCGAAATCGCCATCAGCCTGGACGCACACGAGCTGATCAAGATTCGTGTTCAGGGTGATGACCGTGCTGCCCGCATCGCGCTCTACGAGCAAATTTGCGATGAGCTGGGTGCGGCACCGGTGCAGCATATCGGCAAATTGCTGGTGCTGTGGCGCCCCAGCGACAAGCAGCGCATTGTTCTGCCCAAGAACAAAAAAGCGCTGAAGATTGCATCCCAATCCTGATACTGCCCTTGGGCGGTATAGCAAAAGCGGTGGCTTGCCACCGCTTTTATTTTGTCCAGACCATTCTTGTGGCCATTGATGTAGCCATAGCGGCCACTCAGTCGCGCCGCAGTATATAAGCCAGACCCATCAGGCTCTGCACCAGATAAATCAGGCTGGAAATGGCATGCCAGGTAGCAAAGCCGCCACCAAACAACCCTTCTGCCGCATGATTCATTTGCAGCTTGAGTGCTGCAATGATGGGGGTGACAGCAAAGTGGTTGATGACGGTGCACAGCAGCATGCCGACAATCAGCCAAAAGCTGCCTTCCTTCATGCCACGCACACCATTGCGCCACACGGCATCCACCAGCAGGAATACGCCACACACCAGGCCTACCCAGGCAATGGCGGCAAACAACTTGCCTGCCACCATGCCGGCAGTGACCGTATCCAGCGACCGGAACAATACCGGGGCGACGATAATGCCGATCACCCACAAGCCGCCAATCCAGAAGGTTCTGGCTATCGCTCGCAATCCGTCCATGCGTGCTCCCCTGACTCCACAGCAAAAACGCGCGATAACGCGCGTTTGATCTGTCTGCTTAGATGTATTTGACGTCCAGCACTTCGTATTCGCGAATACCGCCCGGGGCTACAACCTCAGCCACGTCACCGCTTTCCTTGCCGATCAGCGCACGGGCAATCGGAGAGTTGACCGATACCTTGCACAGCTTGATGTCCGCTTCGTCGTCACCGACGATCTGGTAAGTCACCTTGTCTTCGGTTTCCAGATCCATCAGTTCGACGGTGGCACCAAATACCACGCGGCCATCGGCATCCAGCTCGGACGGATTGATGATGATTGCATTGGAAATCTTGCCTTCGAGATCGGCAATACGACCTTCCACGAAACCCTGGCGCTCTTTGGCGGCATCATATTCGGCGTTTTCCGACAGGTCGCCATGCGAACGCGCTTCGGCAATCGCTTCGATCACCGCCGGGCGCTCCACACTTTTCAGGCGTTGCAGTTCTTCCTTGAGAAGTTCGGCGCCACGCAGCGTCAACGGGACTTTGTTCATTCGGGTGCTCTCCTGAGGCGGTACCCCCGCCGTCATCAAAAACACAAGCCGCCGTACGAGACGGCGGCTTGGCTGTTGCAGTTCAATGTCTGGATTGTAACGGCAAATCGTCTGCGGTTCAAAGCTTCAACGCATAACTTGCCGTCACACACAGCCAGGCAGTGACTCAGGGCTTGATGGAAGCGTGCAGTTCCTGAACGCTGTAAACATCAAACTCTTCCACATGCGCCATGCCCACGCACACTGCCTTGGCACCAGCCAGGGTGGTGTACTGCGGAATGCGCGCCTGCAGGGCACTGCGACGGATGGAGTGGCTGTCCTGGATGGCCTGGCGCTTTTCGTCCACAGTATTGACCAGCACGTCGATTTCGCCGTTCTTGATCATGTCGACGATGTGCGGACGGCCTTCATTCACCTTGTTGACCACCTGTACCACGATGCCGGCTTCGGCCAGGGTCTTGGCGGTGCCACGGGTAGCGCAGACACCAAAGCCAAGGCGTTGCAGCTCGCGTGCCACGTCAACCGCGCCATTCTTGTCGGACTGACGTACCGACAGGAACACCTTGCCGGTGCGCGGCAGCTTGTCGCCGGCGGCCAGCTGGCTCTTGACGAAGGCTTCGGCAAAGCTCTTGCCCACGCCCATCACTTCGCCGGTGGACTTCATTTCCGGTCCCAGGATGGTGTCCACGCCCGGGAACTTGATGAAGGGGAATACGGCTTCCTTCACTGCGTAATACGGCGGGATCACTTCCTTGGTGAAACCCTGCTCGACCAGGCTGATGCCGGCCATGGCACGGGCAGCAATCTTGGCCAGCGGGGCGCCGGTTACCTTGGAAACAAACGGTACGGTACGCGAGGCACGCGGGTTGACTTCCAGCACGAAGATGGTGTCACGCTGGATGGCGAACTGCACGTTCATCAGGCCAACCACGTTCAGCGCACGTGCCATGGCTTCGGTCTGGCGACGGATTTCGTCCTGTACGGCCGGGAACAGGCTGTACGGCGGCAGCGAGCAGGCGGAGTCACCGGAGTGCACACCAGCTTGTTCGATATGCTGCATGATGCCGCCGATGACCACGTCCTTGCCGTCGGAGATGCAATCCACGTCCACTTCGATGGCGTCGTTGAGGAAGCGGTCCAGCAGCACCGGGCTGTCGTTGGACACCTTCACCGCTTCGCGCATATAGCGTTCCAGATCGGCCGGTTCGTGCACGATTTCCATCGCACGGCCGCCCAGTACGTAGGACGGACGCACCACCAGCGGATAGCCGATTTCTTCAGCCAGCTTCATTGCATCGGCCGGAGTGCGGGCGGTGCGGTTCGGCGGCTGTTTCAGGCCCAGTTCGTTCAGCAGCTTCTGGAAGCGCTCGCGGTCTTCGGCAGCGTCGATCATGTCCGGCGAGGTGCCGATGATGGACACGCCATTGGCTTCCAGCGCACGTGCCAGTTTCAGCGGGGTCTGGCCACCGTACTGTACGATCACTCCAAACGGTTTTTCGATGCGGCAGATTTCCAGCACGTCTTCCAGCGTCAGCGGTTCGAAGTACAGACGGTCGGACGTGTCGTAGTCGGTCGATACGGTTTCCGGGTTGCAGTTGACCATGATGGTCTCGAAGCCGGATTCGCGCAGCGCCAGCGCGGCATGCACGCAGCAGTAGTCGAATTCGATACCCTGACCGATACGGTTGGGGCCACCACCCAGTACCATCACCTTCTTGCGGTCGGTGGGCTTGGCTTCGCACTCTTCTTCGTAGCTGGAGTACATGTAGGCGGTGGAGGTGGCGAACTCGGCCGCGCAGGTATCCACTCGCTTGTACACCGGATGCAGGCCCAGCGCCCAGCGCTTGGCGCGCACGGCAGCCTGGTCGGTATTCAAGAGCTCGCCCAGACGACGGTCGGAGAAGCCCTTGCGCTTCAGGCGACGCAGTTCGTCAAAGCCCAGTTCTTCCACCTTGCGGCCGGCCAGGGCTTTTTCTTCGCCCACGATGTCTTCGATCTGGGCCAGGAACCACGGGTCGATCTTGCTCAGCGCAAACACGTCGTCACGGCTCATGCCCACGCGGAAGGCATCGGCCACGTACAGGATACGTTCCGGTCCCGGGGTGCTGACTTCGTGACGGATGGTTTCTTCGTTGGTGGTGACCGGGTTGAAGCCGGACAGGCCGGTTTCCAGGCCACGCAGCGCCTTGTGCATGGATTCCTGCAGGGTGCGGCCCATGGCCATCACTTCGCCCACCGACTTCATCTGGGTGGTCAGGCGGTTATCGGCCTGCGGGAATTTTTCGAAGGCGAAACGCGGAATCTTGGTGACCACGTAGTCGATGGACGGTTCGAACGAAGCCGGGGTGGCACCGCCGGTGATGTCGTTCTTCAGCTCGTCCAGGGTGTAACCCACGGCCAGCTTGGCAGCGACCTTGGCAATCGGGAAACCGGTGGCCTTGGAGGCCAGTGCCGAGGAACGCGATACACGCGGGTTCATCTCGATCACGATCATTTCACCGTTCACCGGGTTGGTAGCGAACTGCACGTTGGAACCGCCGGTGTCCACGCCGATTTCACGGAGTACCGCGATCGATGCATTACGCATGATCTGGTATTCCTTGTCGGTGAGGGTTTGCGCCGGGGCCACGGTGATGGAGTCACCGGTGTGCACGCCCATCGGGTCGAAGTTCTCGATGGAGCAGATGATGATGCAGTTGTCTTTCTTGTCGCGCACCACTTCCATTTCGTACTCTTTCCAGCCGAGTACGGACTGCTCGATCAGCAGTTCATGGGTGGGGGACGCTTCAAAACCGCGCTCGCAGATCGCCAGGAATTCTTCCTTGTTGTAGGCGATGCCGCCACCGGAGCCGCCCATGGTGAAGGACGGACGGATCAGCGTGGGGAAGCCCACCTTGGATTGCGCTTCCAGCGACTCTTCCATGGTGTGGCAGACAAAGGACAGCGGGCATGACAGGCCGATCTTGGCCATGGCTTCCTTGAAGCGGCCACGGTCTTCTGCCTTGTCGATCGCATCTTCGGTAGCACCGATCAGCTCGACATTGTACTTTTCCAGCACGCCGTGCTTGGCCAGGTCCAGCGCACAGTTCAGTGCGGTCTGGCCGCCCATGGTGGGCAGAATGGCGTCCGGGCGTTCCTTGGCAATGATTTTTTCCAGAACAGGCCAGGTGATGGGTTCGATGTAGGTGACATCGGCCATGTTCGGGTCGGTCATGATGGTGGCCGGATTGGAGTTCACCAGGATGACTTTGTAACCTTCTTCACGCAGGGCCTTGCAGGCCTGCGCGCCGGAGTAGTCAAACTCGCAGGCCTGGCCAATCACAATGGGGCCAGCGCCGATGATGAGAATACTCTTGAGGTCGGTACGTTTCGGCATGTTATCGCTCAGTCAATTTCAATTGTTCAGTTCAGGCTGGCTGCCGCCAGTTTGGCCCCGAAGCCCAGAAACAGCGCGCCCACTCCGCCAGACATGGCAGAGGACAGTTTGCGGCGGCGGCGGAAGGCTGCGGCCAGTCTTGCGCCGGACACGATGATGGTGGCCAGATACAGGGCACTGCACAACTGCAGCAGCGTGCCCAGCACAAGAAAGGTCAGCACCGGGTGCGGATAGGCCGGGTCGACGAATTGCACGAAGAAGGACACGAAGAACAAGATGGCCTTGGGGTTCATCAGGCTGATGACCAGCGCCTTGACGAAGGGACGGCTGGCGTCCACTTCGCGGCGGGCTTCCGGCACGGCAGCTTCCCCGCGGGAAGCATTGCGCCAGGCACGCCAGGCACCACGCAGCATCTGCAGGCCCAGCCAGGTCAGGTAAGCGCCACCGGCGTACTTGACCACGGCAAACAGGGCCGGATTGGCCTTGAGCACCCCTGCCGCCCCTGTGGCGGCCAGCGTCATCAGGATGGCATCACCGGTAAATACCCCGCAGGCACCCACAAAACCGCGGCGGATGCCGCGCTGTGCCGCCACCGACAGCACATACATGGAGTTGGGGCCTGGCAGCAGCACGATAATGATGGTGCCGATCAGGTAGGTAGTGATATCGGTAATGCCCAGCATGCTTGTTCTCCGTTCTGGTCCGTTTACTTCGCCTGGCTCATCGCCGTGATGAAGCGGTCAAACAGATAGGCCACATCTTCCGGGCCGGGGCTCGCTTCCGGGTGACCCTGGAAGGAGAAGGCCGGACGGTCGGTCAGCGCAATGCCCTGTACGGTCTGGTCGAACAGGCTGCGATGGGTCACGCGCACATTGGCCGGCAGAGTGGATTCATCCACCTGGAAGCCGTGGTTCTGGCTGGTGATCATCACGCGGCCGCTGTCCAGATCCTGCACCGGGTGGTTGGCACCGTGGTGGCCGAACTTCATCTTGCTGGTCTTGGCACCGGTGGCCAGGCCCAGCAGCTGGTGACCCAGGCAGATGCCGAATACCGGCAGGCGGGTTTCCAGGATTTCGCGGATGGCGGCGATGGCATAGTCACACGGCTCCGGATCACCAGGGCCGTTGGACAGGAACACGCCATCCGGCTTCAGTGCCAGCACGTCCTTGGCCGGGGTCTGCGCCGGCACCACGGTCAGCTTGCAGCCACGTTCGGCCAGCATGCGTAGGATGTTGTGCTTCACGCCGAAGTCGTAAGCCACCACATGGAACGGGGTTTCGGCCTGTTCGCTGTAGCCGCTGCCCAGTTTCCATTCGCCCAGCTTCCACTGGTAGGACTCGGTGCAGCTGACTACTTTGGCCAGATCCTGACCGGCCATGGAGCCAAAGCCGCGGGCCAGTTCCAGTGCGCGGGCTTCGTCCAGATCGGCACCGGCCATGATGCAGCCGGCCTGTGCGCCCTTTTCGCGCAGAATGCGGGTGAGGCGACGGGTGTCGATATCGGCAATGGCCACGACATTGTTCTTGGCCAGATAGTCGGACAGCGAATCTTCGGCGCGGAAGTTGCTGTGCAGCAGCGGCAGATCACGAATGATCAGACCTGATGCGAAAACGGCGCGGGATTCGGTATCTTCCGAATTCGCGCCGACATTACCGATGTGGGGATAAGTCAGGGTGACGATTTGTTTGGTGTAGGAGGGATCGGTGAGGATTTCCTGATACCCGGTCATGGCGGTATTGAATACCACTTCGCCGACCGTATGGCCGGTGGCTCCGATGGCACTGCCCTTGAAGAGGGTACCGTCAGCCAAGACGAGGATCGCTGGTACGGTTGACACTGACTAGCTCCTGTTGCGTTTCGCTTGTATGTTTTTGCGGATTTTTATGTGAATAACGGGACACGACGTTTTGCGCCTGTCCCGTTTGGTTAAACCTTACCATCATACCGCTTTCGGCCAGTTGAAACAAGTCACAAGCACCTGTTTTTGCATCACTTCCTGATTTATCCTGCCTTGTTTCCAATACTTTTACATAAAGAAACAGCCACCCGCAGGTGGCTGTTCAGCACAATAAAACGCCAGCTCAGAACAGGTTTTCGTCCAGTTCCAACACGCTATCAGCCCCGTCCACAATGGCTGCAGCCAGGCCGCCAACCTGCGGCAACAGATGCTCGGCAAAGAAGCGGGCAGTGATGATTTTGGCCTTGAGGAAATCCTCGTCCACACCGTCTTCAGCCAGCTTTTCGCGTGCGATCAGCGCGGCACGGCCCAGTTGCCAGCCACCCAGCACAATCCCCATCAGCTTGAGGAAAGGCACCGAACCGGCAGCCGCCAGCTGCGGCTGCGTGCCAAAGCTGCCCAGGATGAAGGCAACGCAGCGCTCAGCCTCGGCAGCAGCCTGCTGCAGATTACTCGCCATGCTGGCATAACCGGCAGCGGCCAGCTTGTCGGCGGTGGCGCGCGCCTCGTCCAGCAGCGCACGGGCCGTGGCACCGCCTTCACTGAAGGTTTTGCGGCCAATCAGATCCAGCGCCTGGATGCCAGTAGTGCCTTCGTAAATGGCTGTAATGCGGGCATCACGGTAGTACTGTGCCACACCGGTTTCTTCGATGAAGCCCATGCCGCCATGCACCTGCACGGCCAGGCTGGTCAATTCGTTGGCCTGCTCGGTATTCCAGCCCTTGACGATGGGGATGAGGAAATTCACCAGCGCCTGATTACGTGCAGCTTCGCTGGCCACCGGGTGGCGCGAGGCACGATCCAGCGCGGCGGCAGTGTAGAAGGCCAAGGCACGCTGGGCTTCGATCTGGCTGCGCATGGTCATCAGCATGCGACGGATGTCCGGATGCTTGATGATGGCGACACCAGCCGGGTCGGGCGAACCAACGGCACGGCTTTGCACACGGTCACGGGCATATTCCACCGCCTTCTGGTAGGCACGCTCGGACACCGACATGCCTTCCACACCCACTCCGAGACGGGCGTGGTTCATCATGGTGAACATATAGCCCAGACCCTTGTTGGCCTCGCCCACCAGGTAGCCGACCGCACCACCGTTATCGCCAAAGCTCATCACCGCTGTCGGGCTGCCATGAATGCCCAGCTTGTGTTCCAGCGAGACGCAACGCACATCGTTACGCGCACCCAGGCTGCCATCGGCATTGACCAGGTACTTGGGCACGATGAACAGGGAAATACCCTTCACCCCAGCCGGAGCATCCGGCAGGCGGGCCAGCACCAGATGGACGATGTTGTCGGCCATGTCGTGCTCACCCCAGGTGATGAAAATCTTCTGGCCGGTCACCAGATAGCTGCCATCCACCTGCGGTACGGCACGGGAGCGCACCTGGGCCAGGTCGGAACCGGCTTGCGGCTCGGTCAGGTTCATGGTGCCAGTCCATTCGCCACTGGACATGCGCGGCAGGTAGACCGCCTTCAGTTCTTCCGAGGCATGGTGGTGAATGGCCTCTACCGCGCCCAGCGTCAGCAGCGGAGCTAGCGAGAAGGCCAGATTGGAGGAGCACCACATTTCTTCGGCGGCAATGGCTACCAGGGCCGGCATGCCCTGCCCGCCAAAATCAGCCGGGGCACGCAGGCCCACCCAGCCGGATTCGACATATTGCTGCCAGGCTTCCTTGAAACCGGGCGCGGCGGTCACTTCACCATCCTTCAGCGTGGCACCTTTGTCGCCCTGCTTGTTGATGGGAGCCAACACGCCTTCGGCAAACTTGGCGGCTTCTTCCAGAATGGCATCCACCAGCTCGACCGAGCAGTCTTCATAACCGGGCAGGCTGCATACTGAAGTCAGCTCGGCCAATTCATTCAGTACAAAACGGATTTCCTTGACTGGCGCGTTATAGATCATGAATCTCTCCTCATTCTTGCTGCACAACAATCGTCGTAGATATGAAAAAACCGGCACGCCGTCTACCTGATGCATGAGCACGCCCTCCCGTCACCTTGTAACGGGAAAGCTGGCTCCTCCACGAAGCAGACCGGTCGTTGCCGGTTGTTTTTTGTTTTGATCCGGCGGCTATATTGCCTGCTCGGATGGGGAGGGTGTCCCCTCCCCGCACACCATTACTTGGACAGCTCGGCCAGCAGTTCCGGCACCACGGTGAACAGGTCACCGACGATGCCGTAATCGGCTACCTGGAAGATCGGCGCTTCTTCGTCCTTGTTGATCGCCACGATCACCTTGGAGTCCTTCATGCCGGCCAGATGCTGGATGGCACCGGAAATGCCCACGGCGAAGTACAGTTGCGGCGCAACCACCTTGCCGGTCTGACCAACCTGGTAGTCGTTCGGTGCGTAACCAGCATCCACTGCAGCACGGGAAGCACCCACGGCAGCACCCAGCTTGTCAGCCAGCGGCTCGATGACGGACTTGAACTGCTCTTCCGAGCCCAACGCACGACCACCGGATACGATGATCTTGGCCGCACCCAGTTCCGGACGGTCAGACTTGGTCAGTTCCTGGCCGACAAAGCTGGACAGTTGCGGATCAGCAGCCACGGCAACACTTTCCACGGCAGCGGAGCCACCCTGACCTGCCGCGTCAAACGCGGTGGTACGCACGGTGATGACCTTGATAGGGTCAGCCGACTGTACGGTGGCCAGCACGTTGCCGGCATACACCGGACGCACGAAGGTGTCAGCCGACTCGATAGCGGTAATTTCGGAAATCTGTGCCACATCCAGCAAGGCAGCCACGCGCGGCAGCAGGTTCTTGCCAAAGGAGCTGGCCGGAGCCAGTACATGGCTGTAGCCCTTGGCCACTTCCACCACCAGGGCGGACAGCGATTCAGCCAGACCATGTGCGTACTGGGCGGCATCAGCCAGCAGTACCTTTGCCACACCAGCCACGCTCTTGGCAGCTTCGGCAGCGGCAGCGGCGTTGTGGCCGGCTACCAGTACGTGTACTTCGCCCAGCTTGGCAGCGGCAGTTACGGTATTCAGGGTGCCTGCTTTCAGGCTCTGGTTGTCGTGTTCAGCGATAACGAGAATGGCCATGGCTTACAGCACCTTTGCGTCGTTTTTCAGTTTGGCTACCAGCTCGGCAGCGTTGGCTACCTTGATGCCGGCAGAGCGCTTGGCCGGTTCGGCCACTTTCAGCGTTTTCAGGCGCGGCGTGACGTCCACACCCAGATCGGCCGGGCTGGTCTTGTCCAGCGGCTTCTTCTTGGCGGCCATGATGTTGGGCAGCTTGATGAAGCGCGGTTCGTTCAGGCGCAGGTCGGCGGTAACAACGGCCGGCAGACGCAGCTTGACGGTTTCCAGGCCACCGTCGATTTCGCGGATCACATCCACGGTTTCGGCAGCGATATCCACCTTGGAGGCGAAAGTGCCTTGTGCCCAGCCCAGCAGCGCGGCAGCCATCTGGCCGGTCTGGTTGGCATCATCGTCAATGGCTTGCTTGCCGACGATCAGCAACTGCGGCTGTTCCTTGTCGGCAACAGCCTTGAGCAGCTTGGCCACGGCCAGCGGCTGCAGTTCGGTTTCGGTTTCCACCAGAATGGCGCGGTCGGCACCCATGGCCAGTGCGGTGCGCAGGGTTTCCTCGCACTGCTTCACGCCCATGGACACGACAACGATCTCGCTGGCTTTGCCGGCTTCCTTCAAACGCACGGCCTCTTCGACGGCAATTTCGTCAAAGGGATTCATCGACATCTTGACGTTGGCGACATCCACATCGGACCCGTCAGCCTTCACGCGAACCTTCACGTTGTAATCGACAACGCGTTTAACAGCGACTAGAACTTTCATATTCCTCCAGCGAATAGCTCTCTGGGTTAATCGAACTCGGAAAGGGACTTGCTACCGTGGTGTTTCCCGATTATGCCCCAACGCCATTTCAAACGAGCGTTTGGTTGAATTTTTATGTGTGGCACGTAGCAAAAAAACAACTGATTGCAGATACTACGTCATTTCCGCTTAATTTGCATTTCGTCTGCTGCATGGCACAATGCAGTGCAGCAATTTCAACGTCATAGCCGGAGAAACATGCATGACAGTCTACTTTGAAGATATCAAGGTCGGCGATTCTGCCGAGTACGCCAAAACCATTACCGAAGCCGATATCCTGATGTTTGCAGCCGTCTCTGGTGACGACAATCCGGTGCATATCAACCAGGAATACGCCGAGACCACGCCGTTCCAGACCCGCATCGCACACGGCATGCTGACGGCCAGCCTGATTTCCACCGTGGTCGGCACCAGGCTGCCAGGCAACGGCACCATCTACCTGTCGCAATCCACCCGCTTCAAGGCTCCGGTACGCATCGGCCAGACCGTTACCGCCCGCGCCACCGTAGTGGAAATTTTCCCGGACAAAAAGCGCGTCAAGCTGGCCACCCAATGCCTGGTGCAGGGCAAGGTGATCCTGGATGGCGAATCACTGGTCATCGCGCCGTCGCGTGGCGAATAAGCATGGCCGTTACGCTACACATCCTGCCGCTGACCGATGAGACCGGCAACGTCACCGAGCCGGAGCTGCTGGCCCGCTGCAGCAGCCTGCACCGCCAGCTGCGTCCCATGCTGCCGGAGCATGGCCACAGCTATGCGGCAAAAATGCAACGTGTCTGTTCTTTTGGTGCGCGCATGGTGGCCGCACTGGATGCCGATGGAACACCGCTGGGACTGGCGCTGTACCGGGTATACGAAAATACCTATGAAGACCTGCGGCTGTATATCGACGATCTGGTAAGCGATGAAGCGCACCGCTCGCAAGGCATAGGTAGCCAGTTGCTGGACTGGTGCGCCGAAGAAGCCCGCCGGCTGGGATGTGGCTTCCAGGTGCTGGATTCCGGCACCTGGCGCACCGAAGCCCACCGTCTGTATTTCCGCAAGGGCTTCAGCATCACGTCCTTTCATTTCACCAAATCACTGAACTGAAGGCACTTGAGCTGAAGCAAGCAAAGCTGCTGCAGTAAACATGAAAGGGAGCCAACGGCTCCCTTTTTTTCTAGCCAGCCACCTGACGCTGGCGCTGTTGCTGCAAGGCCCAGCGAGCCGGCTCGGCCACCAGTTCATTCTCGTCATCTGCACGCAAAGCCAGGGCCGCCACGATAGCCGGGTCATAGGGCGCATTACCCAGCCCCACCGCCAGATTGGAGAGCCATTTGGCGTAGCCGATACGGTAGATCGGACTGCCCGCCAGTTTTTCCTTGAACATGGCCTCGCTCCAGCCAAACAGTTCCAGCAGGCTGACCCGATCCAGACCATGGCGTACGGCAAAATCAGGCTCCGCTGTATTGACGGCAAAACGGTTCCATGGACAGGTAAGCTGGCAGTCATCGCAGCCATACACCCGATTACCGATCAGCGGACGGAATTCCAAGGGAATCGCTGTTTTCAGCTCGATGGTGAGATAGGAAATACAACGCCGGGCATCCACCTTGTACGGGGCCGTAATGGCCTGTGTCGGGCAGACGTCAATGCAGCGGGTGCAGCGCCCGCAATGCCCTTCTTCGGCAGCATCTGCCGGTAGCGGCAAATCAGTAAAAAGCTCGCCCAGAAAATACAGCGAACCCTGCTGCCGGTTCAGCAGCAGCGTATGCTTGCCACGCCAGCCCTGACCGGATTGTGCTGCCAGTGCGACTTCGGCCACTGGGGCACTGTCGGTAAACACCCGATACCCGAAATCACCGACAGCATGGCGGATTTGATCAGCCAGCTTCTGCAGTCGGGCGCGTATTACCTTGTGATAATCCCGCCCCAGGGCATAGCGAGACAAATAGGCCAGGCAGCCATCAGCCAGCACCTCCTCACTGGCCACGGCTTCAGCTGGCCAGTAAGGCAGGCGTACACTAATGATGGAGAGCGTTCCGGGAACCAGCTCGGCTGGTTTTACCCGTAAACTGCCATGCCTTTCCATGTAGTCCATCTCTCCATGACAGCCCTCATCCAGCCAGGCCTGCAACTGTGCCTCGGCCTGTGGCGGCAGCGCAGCCTTGCTGATACGCGCATCGGCAAAACCCAAATCTTGCGCCCAGGCTTTGATTTGCCCGGCCAATTCGGGATAATCCAGTTTTTGATAGGATTTCTCAGTCATATGGTCATGGATGATACCAGCGTTCGCAGCGGCAACCTGCCGGATGAATCGGCCACCCTTGCTCTTGGTGCCCGCATGGCGGCAGCACTGCAGGCTGGGGTGGTGATTTTTCTGTATGGCGACCTGGGCGCGGGAAAAACCACATTTACTCGTGGCTTGCTGGCCGGTCTGGCCTATCATGGCAAGGTAAAAAGCCCAACCTACACTCTGGTGGAAAGTTACCCGCTTGCCGCCTTCACCGTGCATCATTTTGATCTGTACCGTTTTGCCGACCCGGAAGAATGGGATGATGCCGGTTTTCGTGATTACTTCGGAGCAGATACCGTCTGCCTGGTGGAATGGCCGGACAAGGCTGGCGCATTACTTCCGCAAGCCGATCTGACACTGGAACTTGACGTCAGTGGCACAGGTCGCACGTATCGTTTAACTGCAAGAACAGAAACCGGACAGTCATGCCTGACTCGACTTTCGACCCCACCCGCCGCCGTCTGATCGGAGCGGCCGCAGCCACCTTCCTGCTCAGTGTCAGCAAGCTTGGCTTTGCCGGCACCAGCCAAGTGGTTGCCATTCGCATCTGGCCCGCGTCCAGCTATACCCGCATCACGCTGGAAGCAAGCGATGCCATCAAATTCAAACAGTTCACCATCAGCAATCCGGACCGGCTGGTGATTGATCTGGAAGGCGTGCAGCTCAATAGCGTGCTCAAGGACATCAGCAGCCAGATTGCCGATGCCGATCCCTACATCAAGACCGCCCGCGCCGGCCAGTTCAGCCCGGACACCGTCCGCCTGGTGCTGGAACTCAAAACCGATGTCAAACCGCAGGCTTTCACCCTCAATCCGGTGGCCGAGTACAAACACCGTCTGGTCATCGACCTTTACCCCTCCAGCGGCGCGCAGGACGACCCGCTGATGGCCTTGCTGGATGACTACAACAAGGGCCGGCTTACCGAACCGCCGCCGCAGGTAAAACCGAAGAAAAACGATAGCAACCGCCCCATCGTGGTGATGCTGGACCCGGGCCATGGCGGTGAGGACCCGGGCGCCATCGGCATGAATGGCACCCGCGAGAAAGACATCGTCTTGCGCATCGGCAAACAGCTGAAGCGCATGATTGATGCCGAACGCAACATGAAAGCATTCATGACCCGGGATGAAGACATTTTCATTCCACTGGGCGTGCGCGTGGCCAAGGCCCGCAAGCTGAATGCCGACCTGTTCATTTCCATCCATGCCGATGCGGCTCCAAACCGTAGCGCCCGTGGTTCTTCGGTATTTGCCTTGTCCGAAAAAGGCGCTTCCAGCGTTTTTGCCAAGACCATGGCGCAATCGGAAAACAGCTCGGACCTGATCGGTGGCGTCAAGATTGCCAGCAAAGACAAGTTTCTGGCGCATACCCTGCTGGACCTGACCCAGACCGCAACCATCAACGATAGCCTGAAGCTGGGCAAGATCATGCTGGGCAAGGTGGGCGGGCTAAACAAGCTGCACAGCGCTCAGGTTGAGCAGGCCGGTTTCGCCGTACTCAAGGCACCGGACATTCCATCCATTCTGGTTGAAACCGCCTTCATCAGTAATCCGGAAGAAGAACAACGCCTGCTGGACAGCGACTTCCAGCAGCAGATGGCCGGCTCCATCCTCAGTGGCGTAAAGTCCTATTTCACTCAGGGTGCGGCCCTTGCAGCCCGGGCCTGATCGCAACACCACATGAAAAAAGCCCGCATTCGCGGGCTTTTTTCATGTGCGGCTCAACGATAACGCGCCGGGTCTACCTCGCTATCCGGGCTGTCCTCGACAGCAGGTACACGATAGGTCTCGTTGGCCCACTCGCCCAGATCAATCATCTTGCAGCGCTCGCTACAAAATGGACGATACCGGCTGGCAGGCTCCCAGCGCACGGCGGTGCCGCAGGTGGGACAGGAAACAGTACGGACAGCTTGAGACATAAGGTTAGAATTTGCAGTTGGTCAGGGTAAATTCAACATCCGACTCAGTCTGGCGTGGTCGGCTCTCACCGGTAACGGCACTGACAAAGCGGACATTGATGGCGTACTTGTTGGCAGAAAGCTCTGGCAGCACATTCAGTGCCGGGTCATAGGCAATGCGGATCATCTGCACCACCTTGCCGCCGGACATTTGCTGGAAAGCGCCGTTGCGCGCCACATAATGGTGGGTCTTGCCGCTATCCCGCAGCAGATGCAGTAGGATACGAGCAGCCTCGGCAGTCGGCATCAGCGGCGCGGCCCAGCGACGCATATCGCGGCGGCGCTCTTCGGCCGGTTTTTGCTGCCACAGATAATAAGATGGCAAGTCGAACTGACAGGTTCCACCGGGAATGCCGGCGCGCTGCTTGATGGCCATCAGCCATTCATTCTCACGCAAATGCTGGCCGAACTTGCCTGTAATCCCCAAGAGCTGACTGGAGGAAACCTCGATCTCATCCAGCACCTTATCCAGGCTGTCTTCGGCCACATTCGGGTTCTCACGGAGCGCCTCCAGAACCTGTTTTTGACGTTCCAGCTCCTGCAGCAGATCGGCTTTCAGGTCTGCACGCGATGCAGTCTCCAGCAACTCGAACAACACCAGCAAGGCTGCATGATGATCCAGCGCATGGTCTTTGCCCAGAAAATAGGCCAGCCGATCATACAGCTGCTCCAGACGCAGCAACGTACGGGTTCGTTCGGTGACAGGAAACTCGAAACTGATCACAAGACGTCTGCCCTTCTTGGTGGCTTGGAAAATGCCTTGTCACTGGCCGTGGGCAAGGTTTGCAAGATAATACTGGTGTTTGGCCTCGACTTGAAGCTGCAATGCAGCAAGCGATCCGCCATTATCAATGACATCATCCGCCAGCGCCAACCTTTGCGCACGCGTCATCTGCGCCGCCATGATGGCGCGTACGCCATCTGCGGTCAAACCACTACGTGCCTGCACACGCTCTAGCTGCAAATCTTCCGGGCAGTCAACCAGCAAACTACGCTGCACCAGAGCCAGATAATCCGGGCTCTCAAACAGCAAGGGCACCACCAGCACGGCATACGGCCCCGTCGCCAACTCAAGCTGTCTCATGCTTTCGGCACGGATCAGCGGGTGCAGTACCGCCTCAAGCCTACGGCGGCAGGACGCATCAGCAAACACCAGCTCACGCATGCGCCCACGGTCCAGTGCACCGCTCGCCGCCACCACATCCCCACCAAAATCTGCCGCAATGGCCGGCATGGCAGCACCGCCAGGCGCAGTCATTTGATGAGCGATCAGGTCGGTATCAATCACCGGCACACCAAGTGCAGCAAAATGGTTGGCCGCTGCACTTTTTCCGGAGCCGATACCGCCGGTCAGACCAATGACCTCAATGGACATAACTACCCAGATACCAGCTGACAATATCCTTGCCCCACAGCAGGGCGATCCAGCCTGCCGCAGCCAGATAAGGGCCGAAAGGCAGTGGCTGACCACGGCCAAGCCGTGCCAGCAAAATCATCACCACGCCGACAATGGCACCAAGCAGGGAGGACAGCAGAATGATCAGCGGCAGCATGCTCCAGCCGAGCCAGGCACCAAATGCGGCCAGGAGCTTGAAGTCACCATAGCCCATGCCTTCTTTTCCGGTAAGCAGCCTGAACAGCCAGTAAACCAGCCACAAACTGAGATAGCCGGCCACAGCCCCCAGCACGGCATCATCCAGCGCAACCGTTCCGGTCCATAGGTTGAACAGCAGGCCGCCCCACAGCAAAGGCAGAGTCAAGTCATCCGGCAGCAACTGGGTATCCGCATCAATGAAAGCCAGGGTAATCAGGACCGCCGTCAGTGCCAGATAGCCTGCCAATTGCACACTCCAGCCAAAATGCCAGGCCAGCAGGGCAAACAGCAGGCTAGTAAGCAGTTCCACCAATGGGTAGCGCATGCTGATTGGCGCGTGGCAATGCTGACAGCGACCACGCAACAGGACATAGCTCAGCAGGGGAATATTCTGCCAGGGCTTTACTTCCGTTTTGCAAGCTGGGCAATGTGATGCCGGCACCACCAGGTTGTATCGTTCCTGGCTTGTAATCTCCCGGCCAAGATAAGCATCGCACTCCCGCTGCCAGCCATGCTTCATCATGATGGGCAGGCGATGAATCACCACATTCAGAAAGCTGCCAACCAGTAAACCAAACAGCAGCACCACCACAATCAACCAGCCGGCATTGTTCGCCAGCACACTTGCCATTTCCGTCATGCTTACCCTACCACCTGACCCATCTTGAAGATCGGCATGTACATGGCAATAACCAGGCCACCAATCAGCACCCCGAGAATAACCATGATAGCCGGCTCCAACAGGCTGGATAGCGATGCTACGGCATTGTCGACTTCTTCTTCATAAAAGTCGGCAATCTTGTCCAGCATCTGATCGAGCGAGCCAGACTCTTCACCGATCGAAGTCATCTGTAACACCATATTGGGGAACAGACCGGTACGCTGCATGGAGTAACTCAAACTGGAACCGGCGCTGACATCGTTCTGGATCAGCTTGGTTGCTTCGCTGTATACCTGATTACCGGAAGCACCTCCCACCGAATCCAGCGCCTCCACCAACGGCACCCCCGCAGCAAACAGGGTAGACAAGGTACGTGACCAGCGCGCAATGGTGGCCTTGCGGATGATATCGCCGATCACCGGCAGCTTGAGCAGAATGCGGTCAAACTGCTCTTGCAGCTTGGGCGTGCGCTTGAATGCATAAAAGAAAGCAAAAATACCGCCAAAGATGCTGCCAAAGATCAACCACCACCAGTGCACGAAGAAGTCCGACAGCCAGATCACCACCAGCGTTGGCGCGGGCAAATCAGCGCCAAAACTGGAGAACAGGTCCTTGAACGCCGGAATCACGTAGATCATGATCACGGCGGTAATGATGAAGGCGGTAGCCACAATGGCAGTCGGGTAGATCATGGCGGACTTGATCTTGCCCTTGATGGCCATCACCTTTTCCTTGTAGGTGGCCAGTTTGTCGAGCAGGGAATCCAGCACACCACCGGTTTCACCGGCAGCAATCAGATTGCAGAACAGCTTGTCGAAATACAGTGGACGCTTGCGGAATGCCTCTGCCAGAGACAGACCGGTTTCCACATCGGCACGCACTTCCAGTAGCATCTTGGTAACCGCCGGATTGCCATGCCCTTTCGCAGCAATATCAAATGCCTGCAACAAGGGCACCCCGGCCCGCATCATTGTCGATAGCTGACGCGTGAACAGGGTGATGTCTTTTTCTGTGATTTTGCGACCAAACCCACTGCGCCGCCGCTTGACCTTGACCACATTGATGCCTTGCCGGCGCAGCTGCGTCTTGGCAACGGCCTCGGTTTCCGCGCGCAACTCCCCGCGGATCACCTTGCCGGACCGGTCCTTGCCTTCCCACTCCCAGATAAACCCAGGGTTTACCTTTTTCGCCACGCTAGCCATGGTGCGTATCTTTCTTATACTTAGTCGTTGGTCACTGCCTCGATTTCAGCCAAGGAAGTCAGCCCTTTCTTGACCTTCAGCAGACCAGCATGTCGCAGATCAATCATCCCTTCTTGCAGGGCCAGATCATTGATATCAATTGCAGTGCCATTTTGCATGATCAGGCGCGTCATGGCATCAGTGATCGGCATGACTTCATAAATACCAGTACGTCCTTTATAGCCTGAACCACGGCACTCATCACAGCCAACCGGGCCGTATGGCTTCCAGCTGCCATCCAGCTCCTCGGCCCGGAAACCAGCGCGCAGCAAGGCGGGCTCGGGAATATCGACGGGTGCCTTACAATGACTGCACAAGCGGCGCGCCAGACGCTGGGCCATGATCAACAGTACCGAGCTGGCGACATTGAATGGTGCCACCCCCATATTCAGCAAACGGGTGAGGGTTGCAGGTGCGTTATTGGTATGAAGGGTGGAAAAAACCATATGCCCGGTCTGAGCTGCCTTGATGGAAATATCGGCAGTTTCGAAGTCGCGAATTTCACCCACCATGATGACATCCGGATCCTGACGCAAGAAGGCTTTCAAGGCAGACGAGAAGGTAAGACCAGCCTTCTCGTTGACGTTAACCTGATTGATACCGGGCAAATTGATTTCGACCGGATCTTCCGCCGTAGAGATATTGATATCCGGCTTATTCAGAATATTCAGACAGGTATACAAGGATACCGTTTTACCACTACCCGTCGGCCCGGTTACCAGCACCATTCCGTACGGTCGACCGATGGCAGCCAGCAACATCTGTTTCTGCTCAGGCTCGAAACCAAGCTGTTCAATATCCAGCGATGCTGCCGAGGAGTCCAGAATACGCATCACAATCTTCTCGCCATACAAGGTCGGCAAGGTACTGACACGGAAATCGATGGAATGCGACTTGGATAACACCAGTTTCAGGCGACCATCTTGTGGCACTCGTTTTTCAGAAATATCCAGCCGGGAAATAACCTTGATCCGGGAGGCAATCTTTTCCTTCAGCAGCAATGGCGGCTGGGCAATTTCCTTGAGCTGGCCATCCACCCGGTAACGGATACGGTAAAACTTCTCATACGGTTCGAAATGTACGTCGGAAGCACCACCATTGATGGCATCCAGCAACACCTTGTGGATGAACTTGACGACGGGAGCATCGTCCACATCCGGCTGGTTGGTTTCACTATGCGGTGTCTGCGCATCCGGATCGACAAACTCCAGATCACCAAAATCTTCGTTTTCTAGCGCCTTGATGGCTGCAGAAGCATCTTCCGTATATTTGCCGATGACTTTTGAAAGCTTGTCATCCTCGACAACCACGACCTCAACTGTCAACCCGGTCTTGAAGGTAATCGCGTGAAAGGCCGAGGTCTGCGTCGGATCAGAAGTACCGATAAACAGCTTGTTGCCACGCTTGAACAAGGGGACTAGGCGGCGGCTGCCAATCAGCTCGTCATCCACCAAGCCCTTGGGTAGCTGGGAAGGATCAATCGACCCCATGTCCAGCAAGGGATAGCCAAACACGCGCGAAGCAAACGCCGCCACATCTCCTGCAGACATTTTCTTGCTGGCAATCAGCTGCTCGACAAAACTGATGCTGGATGCCTGGGACTGACGCTGGATAGCCTCGGCGTCCTGCAGCAGCAGTGCATTGTTTTGAACCAGCGCGCGCCCAAGGCCGGATATCCCCGCAGAAGCTTCCATACGATCCCTTTGCATATTCCCGCCATCCACCCAAGCATGCGGCATGATCGCCATTATATGCGCTGCATAGACAAAGTGGCAGCACCATCGGTAGCAAGCCAACTCAGTCAGCATAATGTAGGCGCATAAAAAAAGGACTGCCGAAGCAGTCCTTTTTCCTAAGTTTAACTCTCTAAGCGAGAATTAGAACTTGTGCTGAACGCCAACAGCAACAGTGTGCTCGTTGGAGAACTTGTTATCGTTGGTATCACGATATGCATTCTGAACGAAACCGTAGGAAGCGTAAGCAGTAGTACGCTTGCTGATAGCGTAGTCAGCACCCAGTACGTACTGGTTCAGGTGGCCCTTAAGGTCGGTACCGTTAAGCGAAGCACCCCATACGCGACCGTAGGAGAATTTCGGAGTGATGGCACCCAAAGTGTAACCCAGAGTCAGACCAGCTTCTTTCTTCTTCAGCTCTTGACCAGCAAAGGTATCACCCAGGAATGCAGTGGCTGTAGCATCAGTACCAGTAGTACCAGCAGCATTAGCCACAGCCAACTTGGATTGACCGTAGTAAGCAGCAGCCAGGATGTTGTTGGCATTGTAGCCAGCTTCCAGGCGCCAGTAGTTACCCGGCTTCCATTCGCCACCAGTAGTCTGGTAGTTGTTGTTGTAACGCTGATAACCAAAGGTACCGAAGTAACCGGAATTGGTGTAGCTAGCACCAATGCTGAAGGTATTTTGCTTGTTGGTAGTACTGGTTTCATCAACACCGTAAACAACAGCACCACTCAGACCGGCAACAAATTCCGGAATGTCGTAACGGATAGCGTTGGTAACGCGGCCATCCAGTTGGTTGATGGAGCTGTAGGACTGGCCGTTAACACCCTTGTTGCCGTAGATCCAGCTATCCGGAGTACCGGCATCGGAGTTCAGGAAGGTGCTCAGTTTACCCAGACGCACCTTACCGAAAGCGCCTTGCAGACCAACGAAAGAATCGCGGGAAGCGAAGGTGTTACCGTAACCGTTACCGGAAGTGGAACCGGTGGTGCCGTCGATGTTCAGGCCTTGCTCAACCTGCCAGATTGCCTTCAGACCATTGCCCAGGTCTTCGTTACCCTTGAAACCGATCAGGGAACCGGTGTCATCGATACGGGTAACAGCCTTCGGCTTGCCGTTTGCGTCCTTAACGCCGTTAGCGTAGGTCTTGCTACTTTCCATGTCGGCTTCGATGGTGCCGTAAATGGTTACATCAGCCATTGCGTGGGCTACCGGCAGAGCGGCCAGAGCCAGGGCGATCAGCTTCTTGTTCATCGCTAATTCCTTTCGAAGTCAGTTAATGTAGTCCTGTTAGATTGCCTCGCTACAACTGAGGCTCCCGGACATTTTTTCACCGCCGAATGATCGGCTGGTTGCTGGCTGAAATATAAAGCGCTCGTTGCAAAAATACAAAACATCGCAGCGAGACTACAGTCCAACAGCACCACAAAAATAACAAAACAAACATGTAAACAATTGATTTAATTGATATTAATGCAAAATATCACATAAAAATTAACCAAACCAAAAATACAACAAGCCCGGCAAAGTGTTGCAAAAATGCTAATAATTGCCTGAACAACCTTAGCGAAACCACAGAGACCACACCTGCCACCATGCCCACACCCATCATCTTCTGGTTCCGTCGCGACCTGCGCATTGAAGACAATGCAGGTCTGTATCATGCATTGAAATCTGGCCATCCAGTCCGCTGTCTGTTTGTGTTCGATACTGATATTCTCGCGAGCCTTCCTGCATCGGACAGACGTATTGATTTCATCTGGCAGTCCGTGGACGCACTGCAACACGCACTGCAAGCAGCGGGCAGCGATCTGTATGTGGCACATGGCTCAGCACGGGAAGTGGTACCTGCCCTGGCACGTCAATGGCAAACCGCTGCCGTTTTTGCCAATCGGGATTACGAGCCACAAGCCACCCTAAGGGATGCGGAGGTCTTACGAGCACTGGAACAAGATTCATGCACATTGCAGCTCTTCAAGGACCAAGTCATTTTTGAGAGCGACGAAGTGCTGACCAGCACACGCCGCCCATACACGGTGTTCACGCCTTACAAGAATGCTTGGCTGAAAAAAATGGACAGTTTCTTTCTGCAAAGCTACCCAACCCAGCGCTACCTGCATCAACTTGAGCACTGGCAAACACCTGCAAGCCACTCACTTGAGGAACTGGGCTTCACAGAAGGCATCAGCAGCCTGAGAGGCGGCAGTATGGCCGCTGAACAGTTGTTTGCCGATTTCATGTCCCGCATTGTTTACTACAAGCAATGGCGCGACTTCCCGGCAAGCAAGGGCGTATCCTATCTTTCCACTCATCTGCGTTTTGGCACCATCTCGGTCCGCAAGCTGGCACAGTTTGCCTGGCAACAAGGAGGAGAAGGAGCCGAATGCTGGCTCGGCGAGCTGATCTGGCGCGATTTTTACCAGCAGCTGCTATGGCATTTCCCAGCAGCCGCCCATGCCAGCTTCAAGGAAGAATATCGGCAACTGGTATTTGAAAACCGTGAGGATTGGCTGCAAGCCTGGCAAGAGGGACGAACCGGATTCCCGATTGTCGATGCTGCCATGCGTCAACTGAACCACAGCGGCTACATGCACAACCGGCTGCGCATGATTGCTGCCAGTTTTCTGGTGAAAGACTTGCTGATTGATTGGCGCAAGGGCGAGGCCTACTTTGCTGAAAAGTTGCTTGATTTCGATCTCGCAGCCAATAACGGTGGCTGGCAATGGGCAGCATCAACCGGCTGCGATGCCCAACCTTACTTCCGCATCTTCAACCCGGTAACACAATCAGAAAAATTTGACCCGGAAGCCAAGTTCATTCGTCGCTACGTGCCGGAACTGTCACCACTAAACAATAAGGATATCCATGCACCGTGGTTGGCAAAAAATCTGCCCATGGGCTTTCAGCTCGGGCGTGACTATCCACAACCATTAGTTGATCATGCAGTGCAGCGACAAAAGGCACTGGCTCTGTTTGGCAAAAATTGATGCCAGCATCAATAAAAAAGCGCCCGCAGGCGCTTTTTTCACATGCATGATGCCAACCTTACTTCTTGGCAACCGGCTTGGAGGCCTCTTTCTTGGCCGCCATCGGCTTACCAGCAGGAACCGCGGGCTTGGCTGCCGGAGCGGTGGCGGCCGGAGCGACAGAGCTGGCACCACTGATACTGATGTCCTTCTTCAGTTTTTCCAGCGTTTTGTCACCAATACCTGAAACCTTCTTCAAATCATCAACCGACTTGAAAGCACCATTCTTACTACGGTAGTCGATGATGGCCTTGGCCTTGACCGGACCGATACCATTCAGCGTCTCCAGTTGCTGCTGGGTTGCAGTATTGATATTGATGGCGGCCAGTGCCGATGCGCAGACAAAAAACATACCCACAAGCAAGGCAAACAGTTTTTTCATGTAGCAGCTCCTTAATGTCCAGGCGTTAATAAAACAAGACAAGTACGTCAAGTACGATGCAACAACAACTCCAGCACAACCTTGCTACCTATATAGGCAAGCAACAAGGCACCAAAACCCGCCAGGGTCCAGCGTATTGCCACCTTGCCACGCCAGCCCTTGAAATGGCGTCCCAACAGCAAGGCTGCAAACAGCAGCCATGAAATCACTGAGAATACAGTCTTGTGACTAATGGCTACGGCCTTGCCAAATACCTCCTCGGAAAACACGACACCAGTGAACAAGGATACCGTCAGCAGCATGAAGCCAAAGCCAATCACTTGAAACATCATCTTTTCCAGTGACAACAAAGGTGGCAGCTGACGCACCAGCGCCAGCCAGCGCTTATCGTGCAAGGCCTTCTCCAGAAATAACATGAGGACAGCCAGCAACGCAGCGATGGCAAACAGACTGTAAGCCACAATCGAGACTAAAACATGCAGGGCAAAAGCAGGGTTGCCCAGATCGTGCATGATGTGCTCACCCGGAAAAGCCAGTGCAAAGGCCAGCGTCAGCATGGCCAGTGGCATCATGAACAGCTGCAGACCTTCTACGCGATAGAAGAAGCTGCATGTCCAGTAGATCACCAGCATCATCCACACCACTACGGATAAGGCACGCCCGACGCCGAGGGAAATCATCGTCCCTTCACTCAGCGGCGACATGACCGCGTAGGCATGCAGCAGCAGCAGCACACCCAGCATTGTGTGCTCAAAGCGTGGATTGCGCGGCAAACTGGCAACACCTTTCCAGTTGCCGATGAAATGCCATGAAAGGCCGCCATAAGCGAGGATCAGGAGTATTGTCAGAACGAAGAGAAAGGCAGTCATGGTGTTAGCGCCATCATTTGCGGGCGTCAACCCGGCAGCTCGTGGTAAAATCGATAGTTTGAAAGTCTACACCAACCTGTCCCTTGTTGGCAGACAGAAGGACTCAGCATGCTAGACAACCTGACCAACCGCCTGTCCGGCGTCATCAAGAACCTGCGCGGCAATGCCCGCCTGACAGAAACCAATATCCAGGATGCCCTGCGCGAAGTGCGGATGGCACTGCTGGAAGCCGATGTGGCTCTGCCCGTCGTGAAATCATTCATTGCCCAGATCAAGGTGCGTGCTCTGGGCCAGGAGGTCATGGGTAGCCTGACTCCGGGTCAGGCGCTGGTCGGCGTGGTCAATGAAGAACTTGTCAAATTGATGGGTGAAAAAAACGACGCCCTCAATCTGGCCGCAGTACCACCAGCCATTGTTCTAATGGCTGGCCTGCAAGGTGCAGGTAAAACCACCACGGTTGGCAAACTGGCCAAACTGCTGAAAGAAACTCAGAAGAAAAAAGTGCTGGTTGTTTCTGCCGACGTTTACCGCCCAGCTGCCATCGAGCAGCTGAAATTGCTGGCTGAACAGGTAGGTGTTGAGTGGTTCCCTTCCGATGGCACACAAAAGCCGGTGGATATAGCTCGTGCCGCTGTTGATCATGCAAAGCGCCACTTTTTCGATGTACTGATGGTGGACACTGCGGGTCGCCTGGCCATTGATGAAGCGATGATGGCGGAAATCAAGGCGGTGCACTCTGCCATCAATCCGGTCGAAACGCTGTTTGTGGTGGATGCCATGCAAGGCCAGGATGCAGTCAATACTGCGCAGGCCTTCAATGAAGCCCTGCCGCTGACCGGTGTCATCCTGACCAAGATGGATGGTGACTCGCGCGGTGGTGCTGCACTGTCGGTGCGCCACATCACCGGCAAGCCGATCAAATTCATTGGTGTCGGTGAAAAAGTCAGCGGTCTTGAGCCCTTCCACCCAGACCGTATTGCCAGCCGCATTCTAGGCATGGGTGATGTGCTGTCCCTGATCGAAGAAGTCCAGAAGGGCATCGATCAGGATGAAGCCGCGGCCATGGCCAAGAAGCTGAAATCCGGCAAGGGCTTTGACCTAGAGGATTTCAAGGCACAGATGCAGCAGATGAAGAAAATGGGCGGTATGTCCAACCTGCTGGAAAAAATGCCGGGCCAGCTTGGCCAGATGGCCAAGGGTATTCAGGGTGCCGAAGCCGAAAAATCCATGCGCCGCATCGAAGGCATCATCAACTCGATGACGATGGAAGAACGCCGCAAACCGGAACTGCTCAAGGCCAGTCGCAAGCGCCGCATTGCTGCCGGCTCCGGCGTAACGGTGCAAGAGGTCAACCGCCTGCTGAATCAGTTTGAGCAAACCCAGAAAATGATGAAGCAGTTCTCCGCCAAGGGCGGGTTGATGAAGATGATGCGTGGCATGAAAGGCATGATGCCGGGAATGTAAGCAAAACGGGTGCGAGTCACCCGTTTTTCTTGATATGAAGGAAATGCATGCACTTTGATGTAGTCGTTTTAACCAAGCAAACGCTACTGGATCTAGATCCTACCGATTGGTACAGCAAGCAGGTTCACCAGGAAGACGGGCTGGTCGTTGCGGCCCTGCAAAAGCAGGGACTACATGTAACGCGCAAAGCCTGGGATGACCCGGATTTCGACTGGCAACAAACCCGCAGCATATTGTTTCGCACGACTTGGGATTATTTTGATCGCTATGCCGAATTCAGTCTCTGGCTGAAAAAGGTTGCCGGCCAGATCGTATTGTTCAATAGTGCCGGGCTCATCGATTGGAACATCGACAAACATTATCTGCAGTGGATTGAAGAAAAAGGCATCAATGTAGTGAATACCCACTACATTGAAAAAGGTGACGCCCGCACACTGGCACAATGCCTGGCGGAGAGCAGTTGGGCTGACGCCATCCTCAAACCGGTCATTTCTGGGTCTGCACGACATACTTATCGAACCCGGCCAGAGAATACTCAGCAACTGGAATGTATTTTTGCCGAACTGATTCAACAGGAAGCCATGCTGTTACAGCCATTCCAGCACGCCATCCTGCACCAGGGCGAGATATCGCTGATGGTGATTGACGGTCAGTTCAGCCATGCCATCCGCAAGACACCCCAAGCAGGTGACTTCCGGGCACAGGATGATCATGGTGGCAGCGTGCACCCTCACACCGCCACCATCGAAGAACAGCAATTTGCCGAACAAGCTGTGGCTGCGGTTCCGTTTGATGTGCTGTACGCACGTGTCGACATCATTCGCGACAATGCCGGCCAGCTGGCCATCATGGAGCTGGAAATGATTGAGCCGGAACTGTTTTTCCGCTATAAGCCCGAAGCCGCCGACAACCTGGCCAGCGGATTGATATGCCGACTGGCCCAGCTGTAAACAACGATTTGTTATGTACTGAAACCTGCCAGCCAGGCTGGCAAAACACGTTTGGAAATACCTCGTCATGAATCTGAACCCGCTGATCGCTCTGAGTCCTCTGGATGGCCGCTATGCTGCCCAGGTTGAAGGCTTGCGCAACCTGTTCTCCGAATATGGCCTGATGAAGTTCCGTATCAAGGTTGAACTGGAATGGCTGAAGATGCTGGCCGCCGAGCCGGGCATTGAGGAAGTGAAGCCATTTTCCGAAGCGACCATCCGCGAAGTCGATGATGTCATCGCTAACTTCACCGTACAGCATGGCGAAGAAGTCAAGGCAATCGAGGCTCGCACCAACCACGATGTCAAAGCTATTGAATACTGGCTGAAAGAGCGCTTGTCCGGCAATGCCGAAGTCATGGCAGCCAGTGAGTTCATTCACTTTGCCTGCACATCCGAAGACATCAACAATCTGTCTCATGCCCTGATGCTGAAAACGGCACGCAACACCGTGGTATTGCCGGCACTGGACGAGGTCATCCACAAGCTGCAGCAACTGGCACATGAATTGGCCGACCTGCCGATGATGTGCCGTACCCACGGCCAACCGGCCACCCCCTCCACCATGGGCAAGGAACTGGCCAACACCGTTTACCGCCTGAAACGCCAGCGCGAACAACTGGTTTCTCAGGAGATTCTGGGCAAAATCAACGGGGCGGTCGGCAACTACAATGCACACTTGGTCGCCTACCCACAAATTGACTGGGAAAGCGTTTGTGGTCGCTTTGTCTCTGGACTGGGCCTCACCTTCAACCCCTACACCATCCAGATCGAGCCGCATGATTACATGGCGGAGCTGTATCAGGTTGTTGGCCGTATCAATACCATCCTGATCGACCTCAACCGCGACATCTGGGGCTACATCTCGCTGGGCTACTTCAAGCAAAAAGTGAAGAAGGATGAAGTGGGCAGTTCCACCATGCCGCACAAGGTTAATCCGATTGACTTTGAAAACTCCGAAGGCAATCTGGGCATGGCCAATGCCATCCTGCAGCACTTGGCAGAAAAACTACCGCTATCCCGCTGGCAGCGTGACCTGACCGACTCCACCGTGCTGCGCAATATGGGCGTTGGCTTCGGTTACACCATGCTGGGCTTCAAAGCCTGCCTGAAGGGCCTGAACAAGCTGGAAATCAACCCGACAGCCATTACCGAAGAATTGGGCCGTAGCTGGGAGTTGTTGGCAGAACCGATCCAGACCGTGATGCGCCGCTACGGTGTACCCAACCCCTACGAGCAGCTGAAAGAGCTGACCCGTGGCAAGGATGGTATTACCCGCGAGACTCTTTCGGCCTTCATCAAAGGCCTGGAAATCCCAGAAGCTGAAAAGACCCGCCTGCTGGAGCTGACCCCGATTGCCTACGTAGGCAAGGCTGCCGAGCTGGCAAGACGTATCTGAACTATCTAGTTCAGCAGAACTAAACCGCCCTGAATAAGGGCGGTTTTTTTATTACATCAAAATATGGCTCTGGAAAAAGAAATGGGCCAGCTTCCGAAGAAGGTGGCCCGAAAATATGACTCGAGGGAATACGCTCCCGAACAGCAAACTGAACGTATAACAGCCGTGCTGACGCACACACAAGAAAAGACCACTCAGATGAGTGGTCTTTTCTTGAAAACTTGGTTGCGGGGGCAGGATTCGAACCTACGACCTTCGGGTTATGAGCCCGACGAGCTACCAGACTGCTCCACCCCGCGTCAGAGAAACGTATATTATCCGATACCAACCCAGCTGTCAACCGCCATAGCAAAAATAGGAGATGTCTGCTCCAACTGCTGGCATCTCCGTAAGACAATTACTTGATATTGCTTTCCGCCTTTGCTTTGGCAACAACATCATTGAGCACCTCGATCAGCCGCTCTGGGGTAGCCGGAGCCAGTGCATACTTACCATTCACCACGATAGTCGGCGTTCCTTCAATATTGTAGGCACGGGTAATCTGGCTGGCACGCGCAACCTGACTATTGATCCCAAAGGAATTGTAGGTCTGCATGAATTTGGCCAAATTCACACCAGGCTGTTTCTTCAACCAGTCGCTCAATACCGCGGGATCAGCCAGATTGATCTTTTGCTGCATCACCGCATCAAATACCGGTGTATTCAGCTTCTCCATGTAACCAGTCACGTTCAGCGTAGCAAACAAGCGGGCGAAACCTTCCATCGGCTTCTGCCAGACAATCTGCTCACGATGGAAAGCGACATAAGCAGGTTTTTTCTTCTCCCAAGCCGTAATCAGCGGATCAAGATGAAAGCAGTGAATGCAGGTGTAAGAGAAGAATTCGATCACTTCCACTTTTTTCGGATTGGCAACTGGCTGCGGCTTGCCCATCAGCACATAATCCTTGCCCAGTTCAGATGCTGCATTTGCCAAACCACTCACCATCAGCAATGCCATCAACAGCCATTTTTTCATTTCTTGTCCTCTAAACGTGTTTTGTTCACTCTGCCTTGACTACAGCAGCATTGATTCCATCCTGCTTCAACTGGGCACGAACCCGGTCAACATCCTCCTGCCTGCTCAATGGCCCCACACGAACACGGTGCACCATCCCCTTGTCCGGGATCATGACAGATTGGATCTTGGCTTCTACACCCAGCAAAGCTAGCTTGGCTTTAAGGTTATCTGCCTCATTTTCATTCTGGAATGCACCCAGTTGCAGAAAGACTTTTTTGGCTGGTGCGGCGGCAGAAGGTTCCCGATCTTTAGCTACCGTCTTGCCATCGGCAGGCACGGCATCAACTTGGCCAGGCAAAATCTTGTAGAAATCAAAGCGCTGCTCATCCTTACTGCCATTACCTGCCGGAGCCGCTGCCGGCTTGGCCTTGGCAGGGGGTGCTGGCACGACAGAGGGTTCTGGCGGCATGACAGGTGCAGCAGGAACCTCCACTTTTGCGGGTGCCGATGCCACCGGGGCCGGAGCCTGAACATCCGCAATCTTGGTACCCGGCTCCAGCAGTTCGGTCGATGGAGATGAAGCCTGTACCGTCTTGCGATCCAGCTTTTCAAGATTGGAAAACGGAGTTGCCGAACGATTGAGATACATCGCAAGACCAACCGCAACTGCCACGCCTACAATCAGGCCGATGACAATGCCCGCTACCATGCCACCGCCACCGCTCTTACCGGCTGCGCGCGTACGCCCGGACGAGGACGAGCGGGACGAATTTTTAACATCACGATTAGCCATGTACCACTACCATTTCCATTCAATCAATCCGATCATTATCTATTAAATTCAGACGAAAATATATTTCACAAAATCACAAAGCCAAACCGCTACGTCTTAACTGAATGGCTTGTAGCATGTGCTGCCGACCTAAACGGTGCTCACCATCCATATCTGCAATGGTACGGGCAATACGCAAGATACGATGATAACTTCTTGCTGATAGTCCAAGACGGTCCAGCGCCTCTCCCAACAACACCAACGAAGTCTGATCAGCTGCGGCATGCTGCTCTAGCTCGGCCCCAGACAGCCTGGCATTACAACAACCCTGCCGCTGCAACTGCCTATCCCTTGCCTGCTGGACACGAAGCCGAATCTGCTGACTACCCTCCCCTGGCAACGCCGTGGCCAAATCCCCTGCCGCCAGGGCTGGGACCTGTACGTGCATATCAATCCGGTCAAGCAGCGGACCTGATAACTTCCCCGCATAGCGGGCTATTTGCTCCGGTGTACATTGGCACCTGCCGGAAGCATGCCCCAGATAACCACAAGGACATGGGTTCATTGCGGCAACCAGCTGAAAATCTGCAGGAAAGCAGGCTTGCCTGCTGGCTCGGGAAATATTGATTACTCGCGACTCCAAAGGTTCACGCAATACTTCCAGTACCTTGCGTTCAAACTCTGGCAATTCATCCAGAAACAGTACGCCATGATGAGCCAGACTGACTTCACCGGGGCGCGGATCAGAGCCGCCACCCACCAAGGCAACAGCAGAGGCCGTATGGTGCGGTGACCGGAATGGGCGCTGCCGCCATTGCTCCGGCCTGAAACCCTGCGTTCCCAGCGACTGTATCGTTGCGGCAGCAAGCGCCTCGTCCTCACTCATCTCAGGAAGTATTCCGGGCAAGCGGGACGCAAGCATGGATTTACCTGTACCGGGAGGACCGATGAAAAGCAGGCTGTGTCCGCCGGCAGCTGCAACCTCTAGCGCATGGCGTGCTGCCATCTGCCCTTTGACATCTGCCAGATCCGGATAAACGGCTGAGTTATCTGCCAGGTTGACCACGGCCATATCGCAAGGCTGCACACCATTCAGGTGGGCGCATACCTGCAGCAGGCTATCGGCAGCATAAACCTGGCCAGACCTGACCAATGCCGCCTCTGCTGCGCTTGCGCGAGGAAGAATGAAGAACTTCCCGGCACGACTGGCTTGGCAGGACATCGCCAGTGCACCACGAATGGCACGCAGTTGCCCGCTTAATGCCAATTCTCCTGCGAATTCATAATCAGTCAGCTGGGGACATTGGATCTGACCTGCTGCAGCCAGTATGCCAATGGCAATGGGAAGGTCAAAACGGCCAGAGCCCTTATGTGAGGTTTCACTGTAATTGCGAATAACTTCACAGAAATTGAGAATCAGGCCACCTATACTCTTCCTATGGACTACATACGTACTGGGTTGGCCGAGTTCTTTGACTGGAGCTCGATAATGCCTGCACGCAATATTACGCCGCGTCACCGCTATCTCAGCGGACGTGTCGCGTCTTCCAAAGGGGTAGGCCCACAAGCGTTTGAGTCCACGCTGGAACAGGACTTTCTGTTGATGCTGGAGTTCGATTGGGGCATTAACCGTTTTGCAAGTCAGCCAATTACGATCCGCTGGCAGGACCATGGGAAACAACGGCGCTACACGCCCGATGTTTTGGTGGAGTACACCACGCCCATGATGGCTCGTCATCCGCACTTAAAGCCCACGTTATTTGAGGTCAAACCGGAAGCAGTGCTCAGAAGAGACTGGCCCCTGCTGAAGCCACGCTTCAAAGCTGCTATTCGATGGTGCCGTGAATATGACTGCCGCTTCCGTATTGTGACCGAACGATACATTCAGACACCATACCTGAACAACATCAAATTCCTGCTGCAGTTCAAAGAGGAGCGCTTTAAATTCATCGATCGGAGCGTCATGGGGCAAAAGCATGCACTGCTGCGGACCCACTTATTTGAACTAGGCCGTACTACCCCACAGGGCCTTTTGGATAACATTACGAATGGCAGGCAAGCACAAGCAGAGCTGATTCCCTATCTTTGGCACCTAGTACGCTGCAATAGCATCGGTGTTGATCTCAGCCTCCCACTCTCCATGTACAGCCCAATTTGGGCACGAGAAGACGGCATGCATTTAGCCATGACACTGACGGGCTCCTACAAGAGCCGAATCCAAAGCATCCTTACAGCCAACCAGGTGGAGCTGCCCTCATGGTAATTGACCAATTACAAAGTGGCACCATCATCAAGACTGGCGGCCGGACCTTGTGCGTGCGGCGCATGCTCAGCCGCCAACAAATAGAGGCCGTAGATATCCAAAGCAACGAAACCTGCCAACTATCTCTAAAAGACCTTACTGATGTAATCCGCGTAAGTCAGCTCCAACCGCGCACTGATCTCGCGATTTTGGATGAGGAAGACTGGAGCCAAGCTATGCATCACTACAAGGTGATTGCCCCGCTGCTCGCGCGAGAAAGATGCACCAAGGCAGATGTCAGCGCTGCCGGACAAGCGGCGGGCATTAGCCCTGCCACGCTGTACCGCTGGATCAGCCGTTTCAATCAAACCGGCACCATCTCATCTCTGGTACGGAAAGAACGATCAGATCAAGGCCAAACTCGCACAACCGGCCAAGCCGAAGCCATCATGAAGACGGTGATCCGTGATGTGTTCCTGACTGAGCAGGCGTTAACACCCACCCAAGCCTACCGAAAGGTAACGACGGCATGCCGCAAAGCCGGCGTGACAACTCCGCATCTCAGCACCTTCCGCCGCCGGTTAAAGGAGCTCACGCCTGCAACGTTAGCTGCGGCCCGGGAAGGCAAGCAAAGTGCGCGGAAATTCCGGTCAATCAAGGGCCGCTTTCCAGGTGCGGACTACCCATATGCGGTGCTGCAAATTGACCATACGCTGGTGGACATCATCTTAGTGGATGATGCTCACCGCTTACCGATCCGGCGACCTTACATCACGGTGGCCATCGATGTATTCAGTCGCATGGTTGCCGGTTATTACATCTCTTTTGACCCGCCTGGAACCCTTGGTACCGGTCTTTGTATAGCGAACGCGGTGCTTGGGAAGCAGGCCTTCTTGGACCATTACGGCCTATCGTACGCATGGCCATGTCAGGGCTTGCCGCGAGTAATTCACGTAGACAACGCGAAGGAGTTCCGCGGCAACACGCTCAAAATGGCCTGCAACGAATACGAGATTGACCTGCAATTTCGCCCAGTCAGACAACCCAATTATGGGGGGCACATCGAGCGCCTTATGGGAACGTTAATGGCAGAAATTCACGCCTTGCCAGGCACAACACGTTCACACGTCGCAGAGCTGAGAGAATACAAACCCGAGCAGAACGCCGCCATGACCTTGAGCGAGTTTGAAAAATGGTTCGCCAATATGGTGCTTGGCGCCTATCACCATAGGATTCATAGCGAACTGGGTATGCCGCCCGTTACCCGTTTTGAAGAAGGACTCTATGGCAATGGCCAACAGCCTGGTACCGGCCTCCCACCACTACCAAGCGATGCGGAGCAACTGCGCATCGATTTTCTGCCACATGAACTGCGGAGTGTGCAGCCTTACGGCGTATCGTGGGATGGCATCTATTACCAGGCTGATGTGCTCTCTCGATGGATTGGCTCATCGGATCCGAAAAAAACACGAGAAGCGCGCAAATTCATTATCCGACGCGACCCGCGCGACATTAGCTACGTGTTGTTCTTTGACCCGGAAGCCAAACGCTATTTCCGCATCCCTTACCAAAACCCACGCTTCCCCTCAATTAGTCTGTGGGAGCTACGCGCCATTAAACGCTACCTAAAGGACCAGGGAAAGAAAGCCGAAGATCAGGACGTAATTTTTACCGCATTTGACGAGATGCAGCGTATCGAAGAGGAGGCCCGCAGCCAGACCAAGAGCTCGCGAATCGCTCAAGCCAAACGCACCGCCCGTCAAAAGGCGCTGGCGAAGACCACAAGCCACAGCGAAGAAGCTGCACTGACGCCTGTTTTGCCGTCCTTGGATATCGGCCAGATTAAGCCTTACGACGATGTAGAGGAGTTTTGATCTTGGAGAACACGCCACCACTGACGCTTGACGAGCGGCTCGCTCAACTCAAACGACCCTTCTGGATTGGCTACCCTCGTGCCCAATCCATCCTCCAGCAAATGGAAGACGTGTTCCAGCATCCGAAGATGCACAGGATGCCCAACCTAGCCGTGATTGGCGAAACTAATAACGGCAAAACCATGCTGCTCAAAACCTTCTACCGGCGCCACCAGCCCGATGAGGCCAATTTCCTGGCCAAACCCACGCTGCCGATTCTGATGCTCCAATCGCCCCCTGAGCCTGACGAGGGTCGTCTATACGCCGACATACTGGCAAAGCTGTTTTCAAAAGCGGGCACACGTGAACCTGCCGAATCCATGCTGCAGCGGATCCGCCTTCTGCTCTCCAACCTTGACACCCGCATGATCATTTTGGACGAGTTCCAGCACACACTCGCCGGCACTGGACGTCGTTTGCGTCGCTTCCTAAACAGTATCAAATATCTGGGTAACGAGCTGCAAATCCCCATCATCGTTGCCGGCACACCGGAAACACTCAACGTGTTGCAATCTGATCCTCAGGTCGCCAACCGCTTTGAACCGCGATTCCTACCCAAATGGTCACTCGATGAGGATTACTTACGGCTACTGGCGACGATTGAGCCGAAACTCGGGCTGGCCAACGCCAGTCAACTGCATGTTCCCAAGATCGCTACTCGGCTTTACGATGAGAGCGAGGGAACCATCGGCGAATTGATGAAGCTGCTGCACAAGCTCAGCGAGAAGGCCATACGCACCGGTTCCGAACGCATCTCTGAAGACATGGTGAGCCATGAGCAGATCCAAGCCATTGGATGGCATGCCCCTTCCGTTCGAAACCGGTACGTTCGCTGACGAAGAAGGACCTTTTTATAAGAACCCTGGACACCACCTACCGATTCAAGTCTCGCCCTATCCAGACGAACTACTGAGTTCTTGGCTGGTACGCATGGCGTGGATGAATGCCGAAAAGTTGCACACGTTCAAAAGACGATTTTGGAAATTCCCCGGTAGCCCCTGGGGAAGAAACATTGACTTGATCTTTCCTTCTGGTGTTCTTCATGCTTTGTCTCAACTGACAGGACGACCCGGAGAAGAAATCGAGGCACACCGACTAACAGCATTCACCGGCATCTTGTTTGAAAAGCCAGGCACCGGCGGTATCGCCCATGGTCTACTAAGCTCCCTGTCGCGTGGCCGGCAGGTTAAGGGGTACGCTCTGCAGTTTTGCCCAGCCTGCCTGAGAGAACAAACCTCCCCATATTTTCGCCTTACGTGGCGTATCAGTTACGTAACGGTGTGCCCAATTCACAACTGCGTGCTTCATGAGAGTTGTCCAGACTGCCGCAGACCTATCGTGATACATCTGGCGGATGCAGGGCAACTGCTTCTACCAGTCAGGGCCCCAACCTCCTTTTGTTCTTACTGCGGGGCAGACTGGCGACAGAGCCGCCCAGCAACGACCTTACTGGATGATGACCTACTATCTTGGCTGAAGGATCTGGCCATAGGCGTAAGTAACAAATGGGTATTGCACAACCAGCAACCCATTTGGGCTTTAAGCTACTACTCCGGATTGAATTTTTTGCTGGCTCATCTACTCGCGGATCGGCCGAATAAGAGGCTGCACCAGATAGTGGCCTCCACAATGGGCTTACTCGACCTCCCACCAAACAGCAAATCTCCGCAATACACCTTCAGCACACTCAGGCTGGCTGATCGAATTTATATCTTAAGGTTGCTGCACTGGCTCCTTCAGGAATGGCCAGACCGGCTCATCTGGGCGTTACGAACCGCAAAGCTGCACTACTCCTACCTAAAAAATTATGGAGGTCGACTCATTCCCTTCTGGATCGATCAGCACCTATATCTTCTGAAAGATCATAAACACATGCCAATTTCACAACAGGAAAAAGCCAGCGTTCGAGCTTACTTAGAAAAACGACACTGGCCGGCCAACCCAAATCAGGTCAACCGCTGGCTCGGCCGGTGGTATGTTGGTACGCAAAATAATGACCCCTGGTAAGGCCAGGTTGTGGTTACACTTGCAGCCCTGCCGCTCGCAAATAAGGTGATGGGAATTGGAGCTTAGTATCACCCCAAGGCATCACTCGCTGGCGAGGATAAGAGAAATATAGAAGCCGTTTAGATCGAGTGACAGCAACAAATGCATTGCGCTTTTCCTCCTCAGTTTCTTTAATCTTTCCTCGTGCCCGATAGTCAGGAAAGACACCATCCGCCATGCAAACTACAAACACCACATCAAACTCCAAGCCTTTTGAAGAATGCACGGTCAGCAGAGCTACCCCGTTCTGGTTGTTTTGCCGAGTGCTGCCCAAAGCCATATTGCTCATGAATCCACCAATCGACCGAGCTCCTCCATTATCCGACCGCAGGTACTGATCCCACTCTTGCGTTAAAACGACTAGGTCTTCATAGATGGATCTTCGATCGTCTTCAGGCAAGTTATCTGCAAACGATTTCAAAGCCCGTACACCCGGCATGAGGTCCAGTCTTTGTGCCTGTTCATAAACCACACGCAAAGCATCTGCTACTGCTCTGCATCGCGGCTCACTCGCCACAGTTGCTACACGCACTAATAAATCAACGACTTCTGCCTGCGATGTAGGAGTGCTTCCAGCAGGAAAAGAGCAACTCCACTTCTTTGCCAAAGCGGCTAGATGCAGCGCGTCTTTCGGATTTGCAAAAACGCGCAAAGCAAGCTGAAACTCCTCCACTGTCTTTGACTCGTTCTCATGGGAGGATGACAATCGTTTAAAGAATGGAACATTCTGAGCTTTTAACTCACGCTCGATTGCAAGCAGAGCAAAGCGTGTTCGTCCCAAAATAGCACAACTTGCCGGAACAATGGGGGCCTCAACGTCGGGGTGCCCCGTTTTCAACAAGCTCACAATGGTATCGACCACCTGCTTCGCCTCGTCCTCTTCGTTTTGACCAACCAACAGCTTAGCAACCCCGGCGATAGGCAGCTGTGCGGCGATCATGTATCGGGGGTCCAATGATTGAGCGACACGTACGACGGCCTGTGACGACCTAAAATTCTCCGCTAATTCGACCTCTTCAGCGTCAAAATCTGTTTTGAACATACTTAGGTATTCAGGGCTCGATGCATTGAACCCATAGATGGATTGTTTTGGATCACCAACCATCATGACGTTTCTAAAACCATCCCCACACAATGCTTTGATAACTGCGTATTGAGCCTCATTAAGATCCTGGGCCTCATCAATGCAAATGTATTGATAAAGCCGGCGATAAAAATCAGCGACCTTAGGGAAGTCTGTGAATAGCCGGTACGTTAATAGCAAAAGGTCGTCAAAATCATACGCCCCACAAGCTCGCAATCCAGCGTTATATGCCTCTACGATCCGCTCCATCAGTGGCTCGATAGTATCTGCATAGGTGATGGGCTGTGCTTTGATCGTCGAAATAGCTTTTAACCACTGGTCAATCAGCTGATTTCTGCCTTTGCTATCTAAGAGATCAAGCTCGGCAGACAGCAGAGGGTCAGCCTCAACTGCTTGTACCAAAATTTGCTTACGATCTTGGTATTGCTCAAAAATTTGCGGCAATACTTCGACGCCCACGAGCTTGCCTCGATCAGCCAGAACATCAAGACAAAAGCCATGCAATGTCCCAATAAAAGCTCGCTGGCGTGATGCCCCGAGATCGTTGAGACGTTCGGTCATCTCGTTGGCGGCTTTATTGGTAAACGTCAATGCTAGGATGCGGAAGTGACCAGCAGTTTTCGTTAAGAGACGCCGCACGCGTTCCGTCAACACCCGCGTTTTACCCGAACCTGGGCCCGCGACGACTAATAATGCCCCATCTTGGTGATCAACCACGCGTTGCTGTGAGTCAGAAAGTCGAGCTTTACTCATACCGTAATCCTAATGTCGAATGGCGCATGCCAAACCAAAATGTAGGGTAATCACATCGAAAAACTCAGATACCTTTGGAGGTATACGCCGCTGCTTATCCGGAAGCGCGGCAATCTTAGACGCGATAGGTGCTGCATGTCGGGTTTTTTTGTCCCTCATCATGTCTAACGCCGCACGTGTACGTCCTCCATCACTGTGATAGTCACGGATCGGCTGAACGCCATCTACCTTTTTTCCCGGCTTACCATGTAGATCAGAAATATATTCATCTAAGGCATTAGCACCACCAATATCATTGAATACCGCTTCAATTTCTGGAAGATACCCGTCACTTAAAAGCTGCGCTTCAAAATCATTGCCATTCGGAAGTACAAAAATATTACGAACTGCAGCAATGTCAGCAATTTTTGCTCTCCCTGCTTCACCACGAAGCGCAGCAATCGTTTTAGCCTCGCCATCAGAAAATACGAACCAAGGAATACCAAAACTATTTGCCAGCCAAATAAATGGGAAATAATTCTGCCCACCAACGCTTACAAAGCTGAAACCGAGCTCGTGAACGCTAGCTCCCCAATAAGTTTCTGCCCAAAGCGGCAAAGCTTGCTCTTCCGTTTCCCCTTCAAATAGTACCAGCGCACGCGCGAAGAGAAGATCTCCACGAGAAGCAATCACTTCCCTCTCCAACTTCCTGCGATCGTCGACTTTTATTTGCGACAGGTCCAGCTTAGCTACAGATGTGATGCCAGCATGCTTCGTAAATAGGCGGATATCCTCCAGCTTGGCTTGCCCCGCAAAGTATGGTGAGTGCGTACTTACAATCCTTTGCCCAGGAATAGATTTGATATGCGAGAAAAGTGCTCGCTGCGCCTGTGGGTGTAAATGTGACTCTGGCTCTTCTAGCGCCAACAAGGTATGAATATGGTCACCATCCTTAGCGGCTAAATGATAGCGCCAAGAAGAAAATGCTCTGAATACAAGCAAAGAGGCTAAACTGCGTGTTCCCATCCCGTGCCGAGTCAACGGAAATGCTTGGGCCCCCATAGTGGCAAATGTGACGTCGACACCCTTTGACAAATCGCGTAAGCGTCGAGCAACAGGGGCAATTTCTACTCCGGCACTATCGGCTGAAACCACTGAACTCATCCCGACCAGATTATCCTTGAGATGCTTGAGCACCTCGCTTCTACTCACAATTTCCTGATTCAGACTGGAGAGCACGGACTCAAACTCCGCAACGTCAGCTGCAGAGAGGCCTAAGTTGTCCGTTAAACGCCGCCAGAAGGACCCCTGCCTGCGCAGATCGTCATCCAGATCTCTTTTTGCATCAATGTAATGAAGTGCCAGTGGCTCTATTTGCGCTGTAGTGACCGTTTTATCGCTCATCTCAGACGCTAACCACTCTAAGGCAGGCTTCCATTCTTTGAGAAACTTCCGATCTAGAACGTAATCACCCTTGACCAAACTCCATGAAAGAGTTGTTCTAAATGCCATCACATCGCGGAATTCCTCATCCTGGGAAATGCCAGGCCCCCATAAGCCTACCCAGTAGCTACCCGCTGGGAAATTATCGACCTCGTTACCAGCCCCATCAACAGGCCGAACCCGTATATCGATCACAACTTGGCGTTCTAACGGAGGCAATGCCTCACCAGTAGCCACATGGATATCATCCTGCCCAAGTGACTTTCGTCCTGCGCCGATTGCTGCATACATTGCATCAAGGAAACTGGTTTTCCCTGCATTATTTGCACCAACAAGTACTGTCAGATCTTCAAGAGCGACTTCAATATTAGTCAGCGACCGGAAATTGGAAACACGAACATGCGTTACTTTTACGCCGCTAGAAGCAATCGAATGATTTGTCATGGCTATTCGTCTGTTTGGGAGGGTGAGAATCAAAATCCAGACTGAACGCCCAGATACCTTATCTTAACCAAGCAAGGACCTCACCATCGCAGAAGCATACCAGCTGGGCGCGGCATGCAACTACGATCGGATATCGACTTGGCGTTACTCAACGACGTTTGACGTGTCTGAACAGTAGGCCCGTGGGTGATTCTCGGCGAGCCTTGTCTTCAGCCGAGATCTGCTTGAACTTCGTCTTGATGCCCTTGATATTTGGAAGACCGGCAATACCGAGAACACCAGAGATCGCACCCAAGGTCGCGTTTCCCGTCAATGCAGCTGCAACGGCCACGGCACCACTCGCTGCGCATGCGCCCACGTCAATGCCATAGAGCTTCAGCTTCTTCTTCCGCGACTCCATCAGCACCTGCTGATGCTTGCGGAATGCTGAGTCCAGATTGTCCACGACTTGATCGGCTGTGCGGAAATAGTTATCCGGATTAATGCCGATAAGATTCGATACGCCGTTCCCTAGCAATTCACGCAATTCATCAGCCAAGCCGCGCTTGCGGATCTCCAACACGGTTTCGGGAGGAACATTGCCAAGCCATTCGAGATTGTTGGCCGCCTCAGACACTAATGCGCGCACCACGTGCATGCTATGACGGTTGGTCAGGTCGTCTTCTCGGGGCACTCCTTGATATTCCATCAGCCAGGTAAAGTGCAACCAAGAGGTCTCTGCGTTGATAAAAGGCGACCCACCGAAGTGGTTAGCTGCCTGCTGTGCTCCCATTGCCTGCGGCATTCTCCCGATACTTGAAGCGAAGACGTGGAGACCCGCGTTCGCCCCATCCATCCCTAGAAAATGGAAATTTTCTTTGAGCGACATCGAAAGCTGCTGAACGGGGTCTTTCCCCCACTCCGTATCGAAGACCAAGCGATCTGGGCCCTTCAGCTCCTTCATCACCTGATCTACCGTCTTGAGATGGACACAGAATTCCCGAAATTCTTCGAGACCTTCAAAGGTTCGCTCGAAGAGGTATTTTGCGTGGGCGCATATGGCGGGAGTGGTACGAAGGATCAACCCATTGCGATCTTCATCGTCAGCGTCATCAGGATTGGGGACGATCATCGCAATTGGAGGGTCAACATCAGCAAGCGCAATGTCTCTGTACGTCATCGCTGTGAGGACGTGCTTGATGACCATCTCCACTATCCGATTAGAGGGAGCAGCCTTCAGCATCGTGCCCAATCGAGTAATGGGGCATGGCAGGATGATCGTATCGACATAGAGTCCTGCCGTTGATACAGCGTTTTCCCAATGGGCAGGGAAAATGTCCCCTGCAAAGACGGCCTTGAGCTGCCGGCTATCTTGAAGGTGATAGCCAGCCACTTCGCCTACTGAAGACCAGAACTCCCGAACGGCATCGACCATCTCTGGCAACACCTCGGAAAGGTTCTGCATCATGTCGTCGTGCCGCGCGGTGATTTCGGCTGCGGCCGACGGTGTTACCTGGGCCTTCTTCATCTGGTCATACAGCCAGCCGAACTCCCGGAAGAGGAAGGCGAAATACTCTTCTTGAACTTGGGCCAAGCTAAAGCATTTCTTGGCATCTTCTCGCTGCTTCATCGCGATCAACGCAAGGGTTGATGCGCGGATGCGTCCATCGAGGGATGTAGGGTCGACCTTGCCATCGGGGCGAAGCCGAATGGCCTCATAGCTACGACGAAATCCGTCTGCTAGCTCTTGGTTGACGAATTGCACCTTGCCCGCTTCCAACTGTTCCTTCAGGAGAAAGACACGGTCAGTAAGGTCTTGAACTTCTTCTTCGGTATATGTTCTGGATGACATGAGTCTTCTTGGACGTTTAGCGATAGTTTGATCAAGACGTTGTTCGCCCTCTTCGGCATTTTGAGGCCAGCTCACCCCTCGACCGATCGCTCCAGGTTGATAGCAGTCATGCTAGCACATAGGCATGGCTTCCACTTTCACTGACCTGCCGACGGTAGACAGACGACCTCAACAACAGCTCCACTCTAACAACTACCTCAGAACCACTACTTACATGTCTTACAACAACGGGGCGATGCGAGTCTCTCACATCAGGGCGTGCAAGCCAGCGTGGTACGGCCGTCACCGTTTCTGCGGACCAGGCATCCGAAGGGAAGCTTCCATCAGATACGCGAACAATTCGGCCGAAGCTGGCGCAGGCCGGCATGGCTGCAGGCATTCGCTTACGATCCTTATCCGGCGTAGCTAGGGAGAGCTAGAGATTTGGGCAGACTCAAATTCGAACGTGCATTGGACCACAGCTTCTGTCACGAGCTCGGTATCGCGAAGGTCATGTGAAAAGACTTGGAGAAGACCATCCTGTGATGGCTGCTGGGGAAACGGTGGCAAAATGAGTTCCTCGCCTTCGATGGCCGCGTCGCGCTCCGGCGACGGTAAGATGACTTGGAAGCTCTCATGGCCGTAAGTCAGTATGAGAAATGCGTAAGGGGCGATGTCCGGCGCATCCTCCTTTCGGCAGATCACACCAACCGTGATCCCATCTATCCGAGCAGGCCCCGGAGTGAAGCTCACTAACACCGGAGCAAGGATCGGCACCTCCTCCAGATGGTCGAAGTTCATAATCCAGGCAAGAGCTTGTCGAAAATTCGGCAACTCAGCTTCGGGCAAAATTGACAGGGCCATCTTGACGAAAGCCTTGTGAACGGACATCGGTCGATAAGGATCGCATTTCAGGGCGAAATCGATCACACGATGATTCTCTCTCGCGACAAATGGCCGATTGTGTTCGTCTTCTCCTGCATTAATATAGAAGTGGTTATTTTTCCTCTCAATCCGCCAACCGGTTTCGCCACCACCCTTGTGGGTAGGAATGCCATTTTTTCCTTTTCGTCCCGTGAGTGTACGCATTGGCTTCGACCAATTACCATAGTCGTTCTCGATGCCCTCCCCAAAAAATGTGTTACAAGTGTCGCACTCGTAACGACTAAACAGCTTCTTGTTGCCAAGCAACTCAGGGAGAGCATGTGCCACAAGCCTGAAACTAACATCGGGAGCCGACCGCCCGCAGAACCGGCATCGGTGCTTGACCGCGTCCACTAGAATGATTTTTTCGCTATCGTCTGACAGGTGGTAAGCACATGCCCCCCGATAGTTGCGTCTGTAGAAGTTGACAGCCTGCTCGTACGTCAAATCCATATTTTACCTTCTCCAGAAACTGCTTGTGCTTAGTATGTCGCACCGCGGCGCCAGCCAAGTCTGACCACCACGTAGTCACGTACAGCCCCAGAGTAAAGGTCACATATCAGCCCTGCTCACAATGACCACTGCGATATCAGTTACCCTATGGTCAATGTTCGACATTACACTGGTCAGTTTGAACCGGCAAAACGTTCGTCTCTATTCGTTGATATCCACAGTACGGGTAACGAGTGCATCCTCTCTTTCCCCACTTATTCAGCACTACCCACCCTCTTTTACAACAAGAACACAGCTCTCGAGGTCCATCCATGCCCACCCACTCAAAGCGAGTTGAGAGATGATCCATCCCCTCCAGTTCCACAATGAACTCGCTAGGGCGAGATTTAACTGTTAGCAAAACCACTTGCTGCTTGGCTCGGGTCAGCGCTACATAAAGTAGCCGCCGCTCTTCCTCCAAGGTATTTTCCAAAGCAGGAAGTAACATTTCGAAAAGGGGATCCGGCAAAAACTCGCCAGGAAACCCCTTATAGCCGCTCTCCATCCCCACGATGATTACGAAATCCCGCCCGAGCCCTTTCGAGCCATGCATTGTTTCATGCTCAATATGAAGAAGAGGCGTAAACCGCTCCGCCAATGCTTTCAAGGTCTTGGAATCACAACCATCCGGGCGCATAGTTTCCTTGCGATTACGCGTAAGAATGAACACCCCCGTTGGCCGAGCCTGGCCATCCTTATCAATCAAGGACGGCAAAGATGCAATTCGTTCTAGCTCACTCACCAGAGCCGCCGTTCTTGCATCGCCCGAATCATCGTGGCCAACCACCCGTACCGCGCCCTCGATTCTCTTATAAATTTCGGCGCAGACTTCTTTATCAATCTGCGCGAGATTGCGCAGCACCAATTGCTTCGATACGTCAGCGATCCCCTGTGCACAACGGAAGGTTTTGGAAAGCTTTTTGACATGTGTAGATCTTGTTGGCTTCACAGGCAGATCCGACCTATGGCTAACCGCCCCATCACGCTTACGCATTTCGTCAGGAATATAAGACAAAAAGGTTCGAATGTCGGCTCCGGCGAAACGGTTGATAGCCTGCCAGTCATCTCCGACACAAAAGAGAATCGACTCTACCGGGAATCTGTCTAGTAAGGCTTGAACAAGATCTGAGCGCAGCTTAGCGATATCCTGAAATTCGTCGACCAGAATGAATTTATAGTTAAATGGAACGCTTTCAGGGGTCGTGCGAAGAATATGAACGGCTTTGTTGATCATATCGGGAAAATCGATCGCCCCTGCATCCTGATATGTCTGCTCCACGGCTTGCACCAAGGGCTGAATGAGCTTCAGGAATAACCGAACACGATGGGGCTCATCTCCAGCCTTCTCCTCTAATTCCGCAAAGCTTAGGCCTGAATCTCGGAACAAAGAAACAAACTTCAATAAAAGATCCTCCAGCTCGTTGCTTTCTCGGAACTGGGCGAGAACCTTCTGGCGTTTTTCTGCCGTAACCGGCTGCACTGGCACCTTGCGCTTTGTCAACGCATTCTCAAGATGCTCAAAAATGGTTCCATCATGGAACTGCGCGCTAGACGTCTCGAGAAACGGCATGAGCTTACTTTGTCGACGCAGCCATCCATATTTTTCCTCGAAAACACCTCGCTTAAAGTCAGCCCGCCTATCGTATTTTTCACCCCCCATCCAAGTGGGAGCCTTCCTGTTCTTATCCTGACCAAAATGTTCATGAAAGATTGGATAAGAATGCTCTGTTGATGTATATACGAAGTCTGGCAAGTAAGGGCGACGCCCCCCAGTGCTAGTAAGTGGCATATCCATTAGTTCCGGCCAATCTTTTCTAAATTCTGGCTCATACCTAAAAGGAACATCGTGCAGGTATAACCAATTAGCAATTTTAGCCTCTTCGCCCGAACGAACACTTAAAGCTGGATTCAACGTTGGAATAGAAGGAGCCCAGCTTTTATTTTTAGCAACTTTTGCGCGAATTGCTTTCTTGCATACCTTTTCGTAACGGGCTTCATTCTCTGCAACCTCAGCCTCACCGAACGCCTCCATTACCGGCTCTGGATGTCGGTAATACGCTACCCACTCAACCAGCAACTCAACAAAAGTAGAGTCTGCAGCGATCAGTCCATCAAGCGCCTTACGAAATAGCCTTCGCCCCGGCTGATCATCTTCCTCTCCATCAGCTTGACGCTTCGCATCCAACGGTATTACCTCAGGACGAATACCCTCCGGCAAAGATGCTTGGTAAATCGCTTTGCCCACCGCATGGAAGGTATCCGCCTTTACTCGAACCCTGCGCCCTAACACCTCCCCCAGCTGTTCGTCGATACGCTCCTGAAGCTCGTCGGCAGCTTTACGGTTGTATGCCAGTGCCAGAATTTCATTATCGTTAAAGAGCCTTGACATCAAGGCATAACCAATTTTACCGACCATCACCGAGGTCTTCCCCGAGCCTGCGGCGGCAATTGAAACGTTTGCATCATCAAAAATCAAAGCTGCCCGCATCTGCTCGTCGGAAAGCCCTTGTTCCAGCTTTGAGAACAGGACTGGCCCGTAGGTTTTGATGGCCTCGTCGATGAAGGCCTTATTGTGTGCCTTCAATTCAGCAGGCAACTCTGTGAACACTAAATCTCTAGCTGCTTCGGTTTGTATTTTTAGAGCCCATACCAAATCTTGGTCTTTGAACAATGCATTACTCTGAAGTCGTTCAATGATCAGATTTGCCTGTTTCGGCCATGTAGCCTTATGCAAAGCCTGCCAAGCTGCCATCGTAGAGCCTCGGCAATAGCACCCCTCTTGAAAAAGCTCGCGCCCACTCTTTAGCACCGTATCTATAGTCTTTTTAAGAGACTCAAGCGCCCTCTGCCCCAGCAGTTGAAACGCAGCACCGATTACCTCCCCAATAGCCTCTAACTGCGCCTTACTTCCATTTAAAGTCAAATATGTAATTCGCTGCTCTTTATTTAGCTGAACATCGATTTCTAAACGGTATGCTTTGACCCAACGGAGCGGCCAGGATGAGTGCGCCACCACCTCCAATCGATGGATCTGTGTGATGGAGAACTTCTCCGGCTCGCCAAATAGACGCTGACATTGCAGGAAGGGACTATCTAGTCGAAGCTTTTGGGGATACTGCAATGAGATTAATGCGAACAATAAATTATCGTTGAATGTAGTTTGCATTTATCAACTAGAGATCAGGAGAAAATTTGAAAATAGAAAAAGATCGGGACGCACTCAATCTACCCAATCCAAGATTGTTGTAGGAAATCATCTCAAAAAGTAATCAAATACGAAGGGGGTTGTGATTTCGGAGTCTTTCGCTGATCGATTGTGGACACAAGATTTATTCGAGCGAGTCAAGCGAAATACAATGGACTACGGCCAAGTATAAACTCCTTTTACAGCATTTGTAGTCTTACTGGGCATGACTAGCCAGTAAGTCATCTCGCTCGAATATCCCTGGTAGGGGGATATACAAACTTGAGAAAGTCCGCAGCCTTTCACCCCTGCCTGAGATTGTCGCGTCGGCGTTTATCCATCCATGCTTGCCAGCCAACGCGATGAGCATGAGCATCATGTAGTGCATGATGCCAGGGCCTATCGGCTCGGGTATGGAAAGCGTTCACCGCTTGGTCAAAAACGGTGGTATCGATCAATGGGCGCAGGTCAAACCATCCAACCAGATTGCCCGGCCACTGCCCACCCATCACAGTCCCTAATACATCGCGGTCGAAATCGCTATCGCACGCGATCATCACTTTTCTGGGCAAGGTGGCAAACCATGTACGCAACCTATCTGGTAGATCGATTTTCTTGACCATAGCACCATGAGTTTGGCCCAGCAGGGGCCACACAGTCGAACGCACAAAAGCACTGCAGCGATCACGATCAAAATCTTGCAGTTCTGCGTAAAAAACATGCTGACCATCCTCGGACACCATTCCGATGCTGATCGGTTCACGGTCGGCGAAGTCGGCAAATTCGGTATCGAGAAAAATTAACATACGCAACCTCCATCGCCGATAGACAAGATTGACGTCGCTATGGGGCTTGCCTTTGTTGCAGCCTCAAGCAAAAGCTAGCAATCTGCTAAGTGCGGGCAAGTGGTAACTGTAAATCGCATCGCTTCTAGCTTCCGCGTCTCCTTGGGCCGCTTACGTCTAAGAATCGGTAGCGAACTTCTGCAAACGTACTTTCCGGTTCGATGCCAGGAGGTAGTGGGGAAGCACCATCAGCCGGTGGGTTTCGAATGGCTAAGCCATGTTGAACCAAGCGCAACCGAGAGGAGAGACGATTACGAACGGTCACAAGCGTGGAAAAATCGGTGAACCATTTTTGCTCAATGGCCGCAATCTCCTCTTTCAGCCGGGCCTCTTCAGCCAGGTTTTCATCCAAGGGAAGAAACGCGTAATACACTGCAACCGGAAAATCAAATGAGCATGCGGAAGGGGCGAACAGATGCTTTTCTTGCTTATCACTGTCGTAGTCCCATTTGTTCCATCGTTCGAACGCGAGTCTCCACATATCCGCGGATTTCTCTTCTCCTAACTGATGAAAGAAGGGGACTAGAATCTTGGCGACAGGAACTGCAGTCCCTGCAAAGGCCCAAAGCTCAACCGCGTCCACATATGCTGACCAGTGAACCGGGGTCAACTGCACAAGAGCCTTAGAGAGGGCCACCTCAGCAAGGGTATCCGCATGCGGATAACGAGCAAAGTCACGTAGCCACGCCCCCCACAAGTCAGTGTCTGCAACTTGAAGCAACAGCGCGCAGATATCATCTACTGAGCCTTCTGGTGCATCCGTGACTCGCTCATTGGCCAGCTGGAAAGTGCAAACGAATTTAAAGGTGACATCGTTAACCGCGAGAGCAAACTGGAGGGCATCTTCTTCGAGTACGTCTCTAACCGCAACAGAGAAGAATACATCATGTCTCTCTTCGATATGGCGGGCGAGCCTCTCGGGAACAAACCTCCAGAGGAGCATAACGGCTAGATGAAAATCGGGAGGCAGCTCCGTTGTTAGATGACGAATCAAATTTCCAAGCTTGCTATAGTCACCGATACGGCCTGCGGCCAGCGTTTCATCGCGCAACAGCTTCTCATCGGGATGGTTGCGATGATTTTGGTTACCCATGGATGTAGCCTTCAAGAGCATTACCAGACCATCCAAAAGTGGGGGGTGAATAATTTCCTGCGGTATCGCCTCCACCGCCTCCTTGTCGGAGGGTGATGATATCAATAAGGTCGTTAGAATTATCTGCAAGCGGTACAACCCGTAAGGAGGCTCAGGGGCCCAGGTATTAAGCTCCTGCCACGCCCAGGTCAGGGCACGCTGCCGCTGCTGGTTTTGCCTTTCCTCCTCCTGACCTCCCGCTTCTGCCCCCCGCCAAAGCGTCTCATCAAGCTCATACCATAACTCCTCTGAGTTGAAAGGCTCCGACTGAGCGTAGAGCTCCTGCATGGAATCCAAAGCTCTGGCCACAGCGGCAGGCATTTCGACTGTCCCGCTCAACACCTCGTCCAACATATCGCTCATTATTGCTCCTGCCCCTCATCTCCCGGGGTCTTCCAGATTAGGTACCTTTTCCCTTCGAGCTGTCCCCACAGGTCCAGGAAGGCCTGAGCGATAGGCTCACCATGTGATACCTTCTGAAGAATGTGATGTTCGTCGCCGAAGCTATTTATCGACGTGCCAAGAGACCACGCCAGCGCAGAGCCTTGTGCTCTTGGAAAGATGATGAATCGGTCGTGGAATCCCCATCCAGCGCTTCCTTCACGTATGCGAAATTCGAGCTGCAGGCCATGGCAGTTCCCCTTTGCCGCCGTGAGCTGTTCAGCCTGTTCCTTCCTTTCCTTTTTTGCTCGCTCGCGTGCTAGCCGGTTAATTTCGCGCGCAGATGTTCCTTCTTGAATATTGAGTTTCTGTTCAGTTCCTGGAGGCTTCTTGCCAGCGGTCAACGCCCTGAGCGGCACACCGTTGTGGGGGCAGAAGAACAGCGTGCGCAAAACATCGTCGGCGCTCAGGAACGGGTCCCACAACCAGACGCCTTCTTTACCGTGTTTCTCCATCAGCCACCGTAGGTCTTCAAGTGCCGCCATACGCCTTGCGAGTTTTCGCGACATCACCTCCGGTGTCGTGTCCTCGCTATCAGCAACCTCGCCCTCGTCTGTGTTTACCTCACTGGCTTGGGGGTTTGCAGCCTCTTGCTTCTTGGTTTCGTCGAGGCCGTACTGGACAAATTCTTTACGCGCTTTGAGGCTAGACACAGATTCGCCGAAAACACGTTGTGAAACCCACGGCTCCCGAGGGTTCTCAGGGGTACTTCCGATGACTCTTTGTGGCTCGACAGTTTTTATAAGTTCTAGAGACTGGGCAACCTGCTTGCCTGTGGAGTCTAGTAGGAAGAATTCGCGTCTGACCTCTGTGTTTCCCTGATGCTCGATTGACACAGAAAAGTTCATATTCGTGAGGAAGGTTACTGGAGGTGTAGCGCTCAGAAGAATGCGCTTTTCCTCATCCCAGATGTGCGTGCGCGCCCCACCACCCGGCGCGTTGAGTTGAAGTTTCGCTTCGCCTGCAGAAATTACAGCCGAATCGAAGCTAGTCACTGTAGCGTCCTTCCAAATCTCTGCAGCAATCCGAAGGCTGCGAGGGGGGACATCAGGATGCCACGCAGCGACCACCGAATGGTCGCCTTCGGAAGAGCCACGTACCCCGGTGGACATCACCGTCACGGGTAGTTGGATGATGACGTTACCAAGACGGTCCGACATCCCATCAACCTTTATCGGCAGATACCCTTCAACAATCTTCGCAAGGTTGGTCAGCCTGCGCGAGTCATCAAACAAGGACCGCAAGTACGGCTTAGTGGTATCAAACAGTTCCAGTACATGGGAACCTTCGAAGAAGTTGTTCTTGAGAACCCCGTTCCACGGGTGATGGTCTTGCCCGTCGGATGGCACAAACTGAGGGGGAACTGCGACCAGGGTGCCCGTCTGGACTTGAGCAGGTGTGGGCTTCCATTGACCAGATGCCCCAAATTCAGCGACTTTCGCCAGGAATACCGCGAGCGGGAGGCGATACTGCACTATACCAACGTCCCACCCTGTTCCTTGCAGCCTATGTCGCTTTCTTCCGTTTAGAAGAACTGACCGCCAATCAATCTCCGAAGGCGCTTCAAGCGGTTCAGCAACCGCAAGTGTCAGAAAGTTTGTGAATGTTTTATCTTGAACCCCGAGTATCTCAGTGACCTCGACACTGCGATAGAACCCGACAACACCAGGCTCGACCAGCTCTTCCAGCTTTGTAAGTGTCCTTGCCACATCCCAAACAACCATCTTCTTTTGCATGTTTTGACCAATCGGGAGAAGCCTTCACCGTGATGCAGGCAGCCGGCTCTCTGAAGCTTGCGAATCCGCACAGTTTCCACAGCGTTTCTTCAAATGCGGCGCACTGCGATCATGAATACATCAATATTAAGCCGCAGATATGCCAAAGACAAATCAAAATGGTTGGCAGATTGGTCAAACAGGTGATGGGCCTCACTTGGTGGATAGCGGGCATCGGGATTGCCCTGCGCATTCGTACACACAAGGCCGAGGAGAAGCCACTCGAGTAGTGCCCATCCAGTGGCTGGCAAGCTAGCCTCACCATAAAAGATAGGAATGTGCACAGCGCTAGAATCTATTTTATTCAGTTGAGATTCGCTTATTTAACTAAGCCCATCTTCTGAAGATAAAACCGGTCAGACTTGACCAACACTATGGCCTGCTACAAGTAATATTCGCACATTAAAATTTTGCAACCCTAGGTGGATTGTGAGTTGACCTTCTATCAAAACGCCCTAACGTTTATACCCTTTTTTGCTTCCTTTTCCTCGGAGGAGGATTAATCAGCAAATGCATCTCATCGCGACCAGGTTCAAATATCTTGTCGAGGAGATATTTATAGTCAGTGCTAGTACCCTTACTATGTTTTATCCGAAAACCACAACAAGGCGTAACAAGAACGCAATTTTTCAGGCTGACTGAGATGTTACTGATACATCCATCAATCGCGAGGCTTAGGGAGCGCCTAGGTAAGGGATACCCCTCTGGATCCCAAAGTACAAGCATTGAGGAGCCACTAGCTTCTTTGGGGTGCATGAAGTCAATTAAATAACGCAGCTGACCACCATAGCGCAATGCAGCCACCAGCACGGGACGTGTTTCTTTTCGAGAGGGATCTAAAAAAAGCCATTGTGGTGACTTACCCTCGTGCTCACGTGGCAATCGATTAAGAATCCTTGAGCGGTATATGACACGATTGCCTAGAACAGACTTGTAATCAACTTTTACATTGCCAGCGCGTTCAGCCTCGTCTAGCAAAAGCAAAATTTCATCCAACTTCGTATGAGGAGCAGGGGACAAGCTCTCCAGGGGCAAATTCGCCTCTTGCTCTGATTGGATCTCATCGCCCTTATTAATCGCGACCAAGATAGTAGAAACCAGTTTTTTTTCGGTCTCCTCACAAAATTCCAGCAATGATCCTCCTTCTACCACTACGCGACGGCGATCATCATTTCCTTTACTGACCTGATCTTGCTTTGGGATTTTGGGTGAAGGGATTTTTTCCAGCTCTGGGAAGCGGGCGGCAAAATCAGCATCAGCCAGCTCCATCTGAGTAAGCGTAGCATCCGCACCTTCATCAACTAACGAGGTGATCTCCGTACCAACCTCCGGCACTGCTGGCGGTCCAGACCTACTTTGCTCCTCTAACCCCTCTCGCTCTTCATCACACGCAACCCGCTCATTGTCATTGTCTCGGCCAAAATGAATCGCGTCAAAGTCCATTGCCCAGTCCGAGCGAAGAATTCGAGTAACGAAGTAGCTGACATAGCCATCAACCATGCTCGTACGGTAGATAAGTTTTAAATTCATCCTTCCATGAGCAGGTGGAAAAGCTATTAATGCGCGCTCAAAATACTTCCCATCCTCAGGGCAACGGCCTGCGGCCCTTAGAAAAATATTGGCTGCTTCGTCAAATGCCCCTGGGGTAAAAAATAGCCGAGCTATATGGCGGCGATCTTGATTCAGCATCCATTGCCGTAACCATACAGCCGCAACCCGAGGATTTTTCTTATCCACGTTAGTATGGGCTGGATTGATAATGTACCGATTGGGGTCAAGAATCTTTGTGGAAAGAATGGTATTCGCCATCCTACTGGAGGTACAGTAGAAAAAACGAAACACTTCACTGCACGGAACCATCAAGTAGTAAGGATTTCCGTGGGCTTGAATAGCAACATAATAAGACTTTGCATTTTCATTCCCAGGAGCAGGCGTCTTACCCTCACGCAATGGAATAAGAAAGCTCCCATTCTCAGATAAGGAGAAGCGATCGATGAGCCGAATATTGGCAGCCTCAAGCTCAACATTAAAATCGCCTATCTCTTCTGAAGGTAGAGGGAGTTTAGGATCGATCGCCAAACGACAATTATTCACGACGACATTGATTGGCAAGCGCATCAACTCGCCAACAGGGACGGGAATCTCGATAGGCTGCCCAACTGTTTTAAAATCAGCTGGCGTCGATGGCGCAACTTGGTTTGCAAGCTTGCCAAAGAAAATTGAAAGCCTCGGGGCCTTCTCCTTAGCTACGCAGTCATGCAGGCTTCCGTGGTAAACCACTTTCCACAAGCCTTCAAGCCGCATTAGTGAGCGTTGCTCCAAGGAGCTTGGTTGCATCCTTTAAAGTCCTATTCTCAAATAATTTGGCGCAGTCTCATATAGCACGAAACCTCACACCTTAGGCAGATCAGCGGGAGCCAGATTGACGGTGATACGGCGCGCCGGAAATTCAAAACCGGAGTTGATGATGGCGGCACGTACCCGGTCACGGCTCTCTTTAACCTCGGTATCGGGTAAGCCAACGATGGTGAACTGCGGCAGTCCATTGGCCAGATGGACCTCCACCGCCACTTCTGGAGCGTGCAAGCCGGCCAGGGCACGACTTGCAACAAGAGCCAATGACATGCGTAATCAGGAATGGCCAAGCTCGGCCTGTGCTTCAGACTTTGCCTGCGCCTCCTCGGGGAAAACCTGAGACTCAAGTCGGGCCAGACGCGCTTCAAGAGCAGTCAGCTTTTCGCGGGTACGTACCAGGACTTCCTGTTGCACATCGAATTCTTCACGGGTGACCAGATCCATGCGGGAAAAGGTGGAAGCCATCATGGCCTTGATATTCTTCTCTATATCCTTGGCCGGACTGGCGGCGATGGTATCGCTGATCTTGCTGCTGATTTCTTCAAAAATTTTCTGGCTCAACATTTCGATGCTCCTTGGATTGGGGACAATATTCCTTATTGAGTTTAGCAAAATCCCCTTGCAGCTGCAGTTTCACCCGCCGCACCAATGCAGTGCAAAGGAATCATCATAAATGCTCTGTCATGGTGCCGATACGTAGTTTCACCATGCAAATACGGATTTTGATATGGAAAATTCTTATGTAACAAGCAGATAGCAAGCTGGCACAGTTTGTGCACTAGTGACTTCAGCAACGCAAACATACATCTGGATCCATTGCAAAGGAGTGAACATGAAACTGGTCACCGCCGTGATCAAGCCATTTAAGCTTGATGAAGTACGTGAAGCACTATCCGCCATCGGCGTACAAGGGATTACCGTCACGGAAGTCAAAGGGTTCGGCCGTCAGAAGGGCCATACCGAGCTGTATCGTGGTGCTGAGTACGTAGTGGACTTTCTGCCCAAGGTAAAACTGGAGATCGCCATTGACGACAGCCTGCTGGACCAGGTTGTTGAGGCCATCGAAAAATCGGCACGTACCGGTAAAATTGGCGACGGCAAGATTTTTGTCTTCGAACTGGAACAAATCGTACGGATTCGGACCGGTGAAACCGGTATCGACGCGGTTTAAGCGACGCCATTGCCATACAGGGGAAATCAAATGAAGAAGAAACTTGCTGCATTGGGTGGCAGCCTGCTAGCACTGGCACTGCCGGTACTGGCGGATGCACCAGCTGGTCCGGCCCTGGCCGATTTCAAGGTGATCAACTCCGGCGATACCGCCTGGATGCTGACCTCCACTGCATTGGTGCTGTTCATGACCATCCCGGGCCTGGCACTGTTCTATGGTGGCATGGTTCGCAAGAAGAACGTGCTGGCAACCCTGATGCAAAGCTTTGCCATCACGGCACTGGTGACTGTGCTGTGGGCCATTGTTGGCTACAGCCTGGCGTTCACCGTTGGTAATCCCTATTTGGGTGATCTGAGCCGTGTCTTCCTGGATGGCATGGACTACATCGCCGATACCAAGAAGGTAGCGGTTCACCCTGCTGCCGGTACCATTCCGGAATCGGTGTTCATGATGTTCCAGATGACCTTTGCCATCATTACCCCGGCACTGATCACCGGCGCATTTGCTGAACGGATGAAATTCTCTGCGCTGCTGATCTTTACTGCACTGTGGTCTTTGCTGGTTTATGTACCGGTTGCCCACTGGGTATGGGGTCCGGGCGGCTGGATGAGTGGTCAAGGCGTGCTGGACTTTGCTGGCGGCACCGTGGTGCACATCAATGCTGGTATTGCTGGTTTGGTTTGCGCCCTGGTAATGGGCAAGCGTATTGGATTCGGCAAGGAAGCCATGCCGCCGCATAACCTGATTCTGACCCTGATCGGTGCATCCATGCTGTGGATTGGCTGGTTCGGCTTTAACGCTGGCTCCGCAGCTGCCGCCGATGGCCGTGCCGGCATGGCGATGGTCACCACACAGGTTGCAACTGGCTTGGCAGCTCTTGCCTGGACCTTTGCTGAGTGGATTCACAAGAAAAAGCCGTCGGTGCTGGGTATTGCTTCCGGCGCAGTCGCTGGTCTGGTTGCCATCACGCCGGCTGCTGGTTTTGTGGATGTAAAGGGTGCGCTGATTATCGGTGCCGTTGCCGGTGTAGTTTGCTTCTGGGGTGCAACTGGCCTGAAGCACATGCTGGGCTATGATGATTCCCTGGACGCATTCGGTGTACATGGTGTGGGCGGTATCGTGGGTGCCCTGCTGACAGGTGTGCTCGCGGTGAAGAGCATTGGCGGCGCTGAGGGCAGCCTGGCGACTCAGGCTATCGGCGTGGGAGTCACCGTGGTGTACTGCGGCATCATCACCTTCATCCTGCTGAAGATCATTGACGTGGTTGTTGGTCTGCGTGTGGCTGAAGACGAAGAACGCGAAGGCCTGGACGTGGTACTGCACGGCGAACGTGTGGAGTAAGCCACGCGCTTAGACAGATTTTGTGGTAAGGGACTTAGGGGCGCTTCGGCGCCCTCTTTTTTTGGCTGCCGCGAGGGCTATGTTAGGTTTCAGTGCATAAAAAAAGCACCGGGGTCACACCCGGTGCTTTTACCTTGCTTTAAGCTTCTGCCGGCTTACAGACCAGCGTCTGCGCGCAGGGCTTCCACTTTGTCGGTACGTTCCCAGGTGAATTCCGGCTCTTCACGGCCGAAGTGTCCGTAAGCAGCGGTCTTGCCGTAGATCGGGCGCAGCAGGTCCAGCATCTGGATGATGCCTTTCGGGCGCAGGTCAAAATGCTTCTTCACCAGTTCCACGATCTTTTCGTTCGGGATCTTGTTGGTGCCGAAGGTATCCACGGCAATCGAGGTCGGCTCGGCCACGCCGATGGCGTAGGAAACCTGGATCTGGCACTGGCGTGCCAGGCCCGCAGCCACGATGTTTTTGGCCACGTAACGGCCGGCATAGGCTGCCGAGCGGTCTACCTTGGACGGATCCTTGCCGGAGAAGGCACCACCACCGTGCGGGGCGGCTCCGCCGTAGGTATCGACAATGATCTTGCGACCGGTCAGGCCGCAATCGCCCATCGGGCCGCCAATGACGAAGCGACCGGTCGGGTTAACCAGATACTTGGTTTCGGCAGTCAGCATTTCCGGCGGCAGTACCGGCTTGATGATGTCTTCGATCACGGCTTCGGTCAGCGTCTTGTGGTCGATTTCCGGGCTGTGCTGGGTGGACAGCACCACGGTGTCGATACGCTTGGGCAGGCCGGTTTCGCCATCATAAACGCAGGTAATCTGGCTCTTGGCATCCGGACGCAGCCACGGCAGGCGGCCATCCTTGCGCAGCTCGGCCTGGCGCTGTACCAGACGGTGGGCATAGTAGATGGGGAAAGGCATCAGCGTCGGGGTTTCGTCGCAGGCATAGCCGAACATCAAACCCTGGTCGCCTGCGCCCTGGTTCAGGTCCAGGCCTTCGCCTTCATTCACGCCCTGGGCGATATCTTGCGATTGCTTGTCGTAGCAGGCCATGACGGCGCAGCCGTGGTAGTCGAAGCCCAGCTCGGAGCTGTCATAACCGATGCGCTTGATGGTTTCGCGTGCAACTTTGATGTAGTCGATATTGGCCGAGGTGGTAATTTCACCAGCCAGCACCACCAGGCCGGTGTTGACCAGGGTTTCGGCTGCCACGCGAGCGTATTTGTCTTCGCGCAGGATGGCATCAAGGATGGCATCGGAGATTTGGTCGGCTACTTTGTCCGGATGACCTTCCGATACCGATTCCGACGTAAACAGATATTCGCTCATTTGTTTGTTGATTCCCGAATAAAGCAAAACAGTGTGATGATAAAATAGGCCGCTTTACGATCACCACTGACTAAACCATGTCCAAGCTGGTCCAACTCGTGTTGTCCTTGCTGGCGCGTTTGCCGCTGTCCTGGCTGCAATGTCTCGGCGCCATTCTGGGGCGGCTTACTTACCTTTCATCGCCCCGCTACGCAGAGCGGATGAGAAGTAATCTGGCGTCGAGTAAAATCTGTGAAAATTATCAGGTTTTACAAGGACTAGTCAAACAATCTGCACTGGAAACCGGTAAAGGTGCATTGGAATTGTCAATAGCCTGGTGCCGGGAGCCCGAAGACATCGCCGCGCTGGTAAAAGCCTGTCACGGCTGGGAGCGTGTTGAACATGCCTTACAGGCAGGTCACGGTATTGTTTTTGTCACCCCGCACCTGGGCAGCTATGACATTGCTGGTCGTTATATCAGCTCGCGTCTGCCCTTTCCATTGACTGCCATGTACCGTCCTCCCAAGCTCACCTGGCTGGAGCCGGTCATGCAGGCGGGCCGCGCCCGTGGCAAGGGCAAGACCGCACCAGCAACCGGTGCAGGTGTGCGCATTCTGATGAAAGCACTGAAATCAGGTGAAGCCACCATCATTCTGCCCGATCAGGTTCCCGGCAACGGCGAAGGGGTGTGGGCTCCATTTTTTGGCAAACCCGCCTACACCATGAGCCTGGTGCCGCGGCTGGCACAGGTTGCCGGTGTGGAAGTGTTGTTTTTCGTCGGTGAGCGCCTGCCCCGCGGTGAAGGCTTTGTCGTGCATATCGAAGCCATGCCCCAGCCTTTCAGTGGTGACAAGGACGCTGACTGTGCGCTGCTGAACCAGACAGTGGAAGACCTGATCCGCCGCTTCCCCAGCCAGTACCTGTGGAGCTACAACCGTTACAAATGCCCGGCAGGCGTCACTCCGCCGGACCATCAGCAAGGAAACCCATGAAGATTGCTTTTGCCCTGTTATGGCTGATTCGCCTGCTGCCCATGTGGGCCATCGGCATGCTGGCTGATGCCATTGGCCTGCTTGCTTATCATCTGGCTGCCGATCGCCGCAAGGTTGGCCTTACCAATCTGCGGCTTTGCTTTCCGGAGATGAAAGAAAAAGAGCGCGAACGGCTGATCAAGGCCAATTTTGGCTACATGATCCGTCTTGCACTTGAGTATGGTGTGGCATGGTGGAGTTCTGCCGAGCGCATCCGCAAGCTGGTCACCATCAAGAATCTGCACATTGTTGAGGAGCTGCGCGCTAAGGGCGAGGATGTCATCCTGTTCTATCCCCACTTTGTCGGTTTCGAGATGTGCGTTTTCGCACTGAACCAGGTACTACCGCTGGTCAGCGTCTATTCACAGCAAAAGAACGATACGCTAGATGCCCAGATCTATGCTGGCCGCCAGCGCTACAACAATTGCTATATCGTGCCGCGCAATGAAGGCCTGCGCTCCATCATCAAGGCCATGCGCAAGGAACATACCCCTTTCCTCTACCTGCCCGATCAGGACTTTGGGGTGCGTGATTCAGTGTTTGTGAAATTCTTCGAGAAGGATGCCGCCACCATTACGGGGCTGTCACGCATCAGCAAACTGGCACGTGCCCGTGTGGTTCCGCTGATTGCCCGCAGAGTGGGTAACCGCTTTGAGCTCGAGTTCTACCCGGCATGGGAAAACTATCCAACAGAGGATGTCGTGGCCGATACCCGCCGCATGAATGCCTTTCTGGAAGAGCGCATCCGCGAGATTCCCGAGCAATACTTCTGGCTGCACAAGCGCTTCAAAAACCGTCCTGAAGGCGAAGCGCGCGTCTACTGACCTGGTAGGCGGCACACTTGGCAACATGACCCGGCACAAGCCGGGTTTTGTTTATCCCTGATCCCGTCTGCAGTCGCAACGAGCCACTTATCAGGGCTGCCGGCCATAACCATGCCGGCACCGCCCTCGCCCCTTACTCGCCCATTCCCGGCTCTCTCTCCTTCCCTGGCCCCTCCCATTCTCTTGCCACAAGCTTGTATCTGGCCATACCGGGTTGCCGAGTGGCTTCAGCCCCGGGTCAAGCAGGGATTTCAGGCATGAAAAAACCCGGCCGGAGCCGGGTTTTCTTGCACTGCCAAGTTGCTTAGCTACTGCGCTTTTTCCAGAACGTCTGATAGACGAAACCGGGAAAAGCAAACACCAGAAACAAGGCAACTGTCGTGACATAAAACTGCCAGTGCTGCTGCTGAACCGGCATCTGCTTGGCCTCAAGAAAGCGGGCAAACAGACCAACCAGCAAAAACAACACCACCATTTCCAGCAGACGCCAACCAAAATGCTTGTTGGCCACAGGCAGCAGCCCTACCAGACGCGAAGTCAGGAACGGCAGGTTTGCCGCCAGAAAGGCAACGATCAGCAAAGTAGCAACACTGGCTTGCATATGCAGGGCTTTCGCTTAGATTGCTGCCAGCGACTGCTTCATCGCCTGCAGGCACAGCACGATCACACGTTCCGGCACTACACCCAGCACCAGCAGGGCGATGGCATTCACCGACAACACCAGCTTCATGTCAGCGCGCATCACGATGGCCGAGCTATCCTGTGCTTCGTCGAAGTAGATGGTCTTCACAACACGCAGGTAGTAGAAGGCACCAATCAGCGACATCATCACCGCAACAATGGCCAGCCAGTACAGATGGATGTCCACGATGGCCTTGATCACGGCAAACTTGGCATAGAAGCCAGCCAGCGGCGGAACACCGGCCATGGAGAACATGGTCAGCAGCATCAGCAGTGCATACCAGCTGTTACGGTTGTTCAGGCCCTTCAGATCATCCAGGGTTTCGCATTCGAAACCGGCACGGGACAGGCCCATCAGGATGCCGAAGCTGACCATGGACATCAGCACGTAGATCAGGGAGTAGAACAGCGCTGCGGCATAGCCATCCGGCGTACCGGCCAGCAGGCCCAGCAGCAGGAAGCCCATGTGCGAGATGGTGGAGTAAGCCAGCATGCGCTTGATGTTGGTCTGTGCAATGGCGGTGATGTTACCGATAGCCATCGACAGAACCGCAACCAGTGCCAGCATGGCTTGCCAGTCAGCCACCATGGCCTCCAGGCCTTGCACCAGAATGCGCAGGACAAAGACGAAGGCAGCCAGCTTCGGCGCAGCGCCAATCATCAGGGTAACGGCAGTGGCCGAGCCCTGATAAACGTCAGGCACCCACATGTGGAACGGCACGGTACCCAGTTTGAAGCACAGGCCAGCCACGATGAATACCAAGCCGAATACCAGCAGCATGTCATTGGCGGTATGCGCCTTGACAGCCTTGGCAACCAGCGCCAGATCCAGCGTGCCGGTAGCACCGTAAATCATGGAAATACCGTACAGCAGCAAGCCGGAAGCCAGCGCGCCTAGGACGAAGTACTTCATGGCCGACTCAGTTGCCTTCACCGAATCGCGTTGGAGCGCAATCAGCGAATACAGCGACAGCGACAGCAGCTCCAGCCCCATGTACAGCGACACAAAGCTGGATGCGGACACCATGAAGTTCATACCCAGCAAGGCAAACAGTGCCAGGGAGAAGAACTCGCCGCGCAACAGGCCGCGGTCAGCAATGTACTGGCGGCTGTATACCAGCACGATGGCGGTACTGCCGTACATGGCCAGCTTTACCAGACTGGACAAGGCATCACTGACAAACATGCCAGAGAAGGTATGTACCGGCACCACCGGGTAGGTTTGCACCTGCAATACGGCACAGACTGCCAACGTCAGCAAGGCGAGGCCGTAATGCATGCCACGCTTTGCGTCCGAGATAAAGGCATCGAGCATGAGGATGACCAGAATTGCCCCGGACATGAACAGTTCGGGCAATGCAGGCATCAGGTTCAGATCAGCCCAATTCATTATGTTTTCCTTATGGCCTTAGCTTAGAGCTTGGTCTGCGCAACATGCGCAATCAGGTCATTCACCGACAGGTGCATCTTCTCGACGAAGCCTTGCGGATACAGACCCATGCCCAGCACCGCAATGGCCAGAACGACCAGCACCAGGAACTCGCGTTTGTTCACGTCAGCCATTTCTTCAACGTGGTGATTGCTCACCTCGCCAAAGATCACCCGCTTGTACATCCACAGGGTGTAAGCAGCGCCGAAGATCAGGGTGGTGGCAGCCAGTGCGGCATACCAGAAGTTCACCTGTACCGCACCCATGATCACCATGAACTCACCGGCAAAACCGGAAGTCGCCGGCAGACCGGAGTTGGCCATGGCAAACAGCATCATGAAGGCAGCAAAGATCGGCATCTTGTTGGCGACACCACCGTAGTCGGCGATGTTGCGGCTGTGCACGCGGTCGTACATCACACCGATACAGAAGAACATGCCGGCAGAAACGAAACCGTGTGACACCATCTGTACCAGTGCACCTTCAACCGCCCACTGGTTCAGGTGCGAACCGGTGAACATGAACATGCCCAGGGTAACGAAACCCATGTGGGAAATGGAGGAGTAAGCCACCAGTTTCTTCATGTCGGTTTGCACCAGCGCCACCAGACCGATGTACACCACGGCAACCAGCGACAGGGCGACCATGATCCACGACAGTTCGCGTGCAGCATCCGGCAGGATGGGCAGGGCAAACCGCAGGAAGCCGTAAGCACCGATCTTCAGGGTGATGGCTGCCAGCACCATGGAGCCACCTGTCGGCGCTTCCACGTGGGCATCCGGCAACCAGGTATGTACCGGCCACATCGGCACCTTCACGGCAAAAGACAGGAAGAAGGCGATGAACAGCAGGATCTGCACGTTCAGCGGAATCTTGGCAATCGCCTGGAAGGCTTGGATGTCGAAGGTCTTACCAGCCTGGAAATACAGGTAGATCAAGGCCACCAGCATCAGCAGCGAACCGAGCAGGGTGTACAGGAAGAACTTGAAGGACGCATACACACGACGCGGACCACCCCAGACACCGATGATCAGGTACATCGGGATCAGCATGCCTTCAAAGAAGACATAGAACAGGATGGCATCCAGCGCGGCAAATGCACCGTTGATCAGGCCGGACATGATCAGGAAAGCGGCCATGTACTGGGACTGGCGCTTCTTGATGACTTCCCAGCCAGCCAGCACCACCATCAAGGTGGTGAAGCTGTTGAGGATGACAAACAGCATGGAAATGCCATCAACACCCAGGTGGTACTGGATACCGAAGGAGGCAATCCACGGCTTCACTTCCTCGAACTGCATACCGCCGTTCAGGTTATCAAAGCCGGTAAACAACGGCAGGGACAACAGGAAACTGATCAGGGCACCGGCTACGGCGACCCAGCGAGCCAAGGTGGCCCGTTGGTCTCCTCCCGTAGCCAGTACCAGCAACCCGGCCACGATCGGGGCCCAGATCACCAGACTTAACTGATTTGTGAACATAGTCAAAACCTAAGTAGTTATTCCAATTCCAGAGGTCTGGGCCTTAGCGCAGGATGATCTGCGAGAACCACAGCGTCATCAGAGCCAGCACGCCAATGATCATGGTCGTGGCATAACTGTAGATGAAGCCGGTCTGCAGCTTGCGTACCACTCTGGAGAAGGTTCCCACCAGCTTGGCTGCACCATTCACCACCAGGCCGTCGATCAGCAGCATGTCACCCACCTTCCAGAAGAAGGTACCCAGAGCACGCGAGCCCTTGGCAAACACTGCAAAATACAGTTCGTCCAGGTAGTACTTGTTTTCCAGGATCTGGTTCACGAAGCTGAACTTCTGCTTGATGGCAGCCGGAATCTGCGGAGCCTTCATGTAGAAGAACCAAGCGGTTACCACACCGGCCAGTGCCAGCAGGAAAGGCAGCGAGGTAAAGGAGTGAACACCCATGGCAACAGCGCCGTGGAATTCATGTGCCAGTTCTTCCAGTGCCGGGTGAGCTTCGCTGTTGATGGCAATCACACCCTTGAAGAAGGAACCGTACACCAGCGGCTCGATGGCAAAGAAGCCCACCAGCACAGACGGAATGGCCAGCAATACCAGCGGCAGGGTCACAACCCATGGCGACTCATGCGGCTTGTCGTTCGGACCCAGACCATGATGATGGTCGTGATCGTCATGACCGTGGTGATGGTCGTCCTTTTTCTCCATCCAGCGTTCCTTGCCATGGAAAACCAGGAAGTACATGCGGAAGGAGTAGAAGGCGGTCACGAATACACCGGCAATCACCGCGAAGTAGGCAAAACCGGCTGCCGGCAGGTGCGACAGCTGTACCGCTTCGATGATGGAGTCCTTGGAGTAGAAGCCGGAGAAGAACGGCGTACCGATCAGCGCCAGCGAACCCAGCAGCGAAGTCAACCAGGTAATCGGCATGTACTTGCGCAGGCCACCCATATTGCGCATGTCCTGGTCATGGTGCATGCCCATGATCACCGAACCGGCGCCCAGGAACAGCAGGGCCTTGAAAAAGGCGTGGGTCATCACGTGGAACATGGCAACCGGGTAAGCCGAAGCACCCAGAGCAACCGTCATGTAACCCAGCTGCGACAGGGTGGAATACGCTACCACGCGCTTGATGTCGTTCTGCACGATGCCAAGGAAGCCCATGAACAAGGCGGTGATGGAACCAGCCACCAGCACCACGTTCAGCGCGGTATCCGACATTTCAAACAGCGGGCTCATGCGCGATACCATGAAGATACCGGCGGTCACCATGGTCGCCGCGTGAATCAGTGCGGAGATCGGGGTCGGGCCTTCCATCGAATCCGGCAGCCACACGTGCAGCGGGAACTGTGCCGACTTACCCATCGCGCCGATGAACAGCAGGATGCAGGTAACGGTCAGCAGCGACCATTCGGTACCCGGAATGATCTGGATGGTCTTGTGTGCCAGCGCCGGAGCAGCAGCAAACACGTCGCTGTAGTTCAGCGAGCCACCGAAGTAGGCCAGTACCAGACCGATACCCAGCAGGAAACCGAAGTCACCCACACGGTTCACCAGGAATGCCTTGAGGTTGGCATAGATGGCGGTCGGACGCTTGAACCAGAAGCCGATCAGCAGGTAGGACACCAGGCCCACCGCTTCCCAACCGAAGAACAGCTGGATGAAGTTGTTGCTCATCACCAGCATCAGCATCGAGAAGGTAAACAGCGAGATGTAGCTGAAGAAGCGCTGATAGCCCGGGTCTTCCTGCATGTAACCGATGGTGTAGATATGCACCATCAGCGACACGAAAGTCACCACGACCAGCATCATTGCCGTCAGCGAGTCCACCAGGAAGCCGACGGAGAACTCATAGCCCCCCACCGTCAGCCAGGTGTAGACCGGCGCGTTGAAAACTTCAGCCTGCCCCGTGAGGAAGGCATAAAGTACCTTGAAGGACAGGGCTGCCGAGACTGCCACGCCGAGAATCGTCACGACGTGGGAAGCGCGGCGGCCGATTGCCCATCCAAACAAGCCTGCGATGATGGACCCCACCAGAGGTGAGAGCGCAATCAGCAGGTATAAGCTTTTCATATCCATGCTTGTGTGCTTTGTAGTTTGGTAACCGGTTTGCCTTAGCCCTTGAGGCTGCCCAGGTCTTCAACGTTGATGGTCCGCATATTGCGGAACAGCACCACCAGAATGGCCAAGCCAATGGCCGATTCTGCCGCTGCTACCGTCAGGATGAAGAACACGAAAATCTGGCCTGCTGTATCGGACAGGTAATGCGAGAAGGCAATGAAGTTGAAATTCACTGCCAGCAGCATCAGTTCGATGGCCATCAACAGCACGATCAGGTTCTTCCGGTTCAGGAAAATCCCCAGCACGCTGATGGCAAACAGGATTGCGGCCAGCACCAGGAAGTGAGTTAGTGTCAGCACATTTCCTCCCTTATGTTGTTCGGCCGTCAGGCCTGTTGCTCACCGGACTCGGCAGTATCGGCCGCTTCCACGTTTTTCTCGGCTTGCATCTTCACGATGCGTACACGGTCCTGACTGCGAACCTTGACCTGATCGCCGGCATCCACCACTTTGGTATCCTTGCGGCTACGCTGGGTCAGACCGATGGCAGCCACCATGGCCACCAGCAACACAACCGCAGCCAGCTCGAACGGCAGCAGGTAGGTGGTGTATAGCTGACGACCCAGTACCTTCACATTGCTGGCATCGGCTGCCAGTGCGGCACCGGCTTTGTAATCAGCCAGGCCGGTGTGCGGGTTGGTCAGGATCAGTACCATTTCGAAAGCCATGATGAGGCCGACAGTTGCCGCCACCGGCAAATTGCGCCAGAAACCCTCACGCAATTGCTCGATATTGATGTCCAGCATCATCACCACAAACAGGAACAGCACCATCACCGCCCCCACATAAACCAGTACCAGGGTAATGGCCAGGAACTCGGACTGCAGTAGCAGCCAGTGTCCGGAGCTGGTGAAGAAGGCCAGAACCAGATACAGCACGGCGTGTACCGGGTTCTTGGCAGTGACCACCCGGACCGCCGCAAACAGCAGAATGGCGGACAGGATGTAGAAAATAACCGTAGTCATGCTCATGAGGCCCCCTTAACGGTACTTGGCATCGGCTGCCTTGTTGGCAGCGATTTCGGCCTCGTACTTGTCACCCACAGCCAACAGCATCGGCTTGGTGTAGTAGAGGTCGCCACGTTTTTCACCGTGGTATTCGAAGATGTGCGTTTCGACGATGGCGTCGACCGGGCATGCTTCCTCGCAGAAACCGCAGAAGATGCACTTGGTCAGGTCGATGTCGTAGCGCGAGGTACGGCGGGTGCCGTCTTCACGCTGTTCCGACTCGATCGAAATCGCCATTGCCGGGCACACCGCCTCGCACAACTTACAGGCAATGCAGCGCTCTTCACCGTTGGCGTAGCGACGCTGCGCATGCAGGCCGCGGAAGCGCGGGGAGATCGGCGTCTTCTCTTCCGGAAACTGGACGGTGATCTTGCGGGCGAAGAAATAACGCCCGGTCAGCATCAAGCCCTTGACCAGTTCCACCAGCAGGAAGGTTTTGAAAAAGTTGCGAATCGTATCCATGTTCTTTACCTATCCCCTCAGTTCCACAGCGACAGCGGGGTCATCATCCAGATACCCAGGACCAGGATCCACACCAAGGTAACCGGAATGAACACCTTCCAGCCCAGACGCATGATCTGGTCGTAGCGATAACGCGGGAATGTCGCGCGGAACCACAGGAAGCAGAACAGCACAAACGCCATCTTCGCAGCCAGCCAGAAGAAGCCACCAGCACCCAGCAGGCCCCAGCTTGCCGGGAAGGGCGACAGCCAGCCACCCAGGAACAGGATGGAAGTCAGGGCGGAAACCAGAATCATGTTGGCGTATTCGGCGAGGAAGAATACGGCGAATGCCATGCCGGAGTATTCCACGTGGAAACCGGCCACGATTTCGGATTCACCTTCAGCCACGTCAAACGGAGCACGGTTGGTTTCGGCCACACCAGAGATCAGGTAGACGATGAACAGCGGGAACAGCGGCAGCCAGTTCCAGGAGAACAGCGAACCACCTGCCATGCCATGCGCTTGCTGCTTGACGATGTCAACCAGGTTCAGGCTGCTGGACACCATCAGTACACCAACCAGGGCGAAGCCCATCGCCAGTTCGTAAGAAACGATCTGTGCGGCAGAGCGCATGGCACCAAGGAAGGAGTACTTGGAGTTACCAGCCCAGCCGGCCACGATGATGCCGTAAACACCAATCGAGGACAGCGCCAGGATGTACAGCAAGGACGCGTTGATGTTGGCCAGTACCAGCGTATCGCTGAAAGGGATCACCGCCCAGGCAGCCAGCGCCGGGCCGATGGCCAGCACCGGAGCCAGCAGGAACAAGCCCTTGCTGGACTGCGCCGGCAGAATGATTTCCTTCATCAACAGCTTCAGGCCGTCAGCCAGCGGCTGCAGCAGACCCAGCGGACCAACCCGGTTCGGGCCGATACGGATCTGCATATAGCCGATGACTTTACGCTCGAAGTAGGTCAGATAGGCCACGGCAATCATCATCGGAGCCACGATGGCGATGATTTTCAGCAAGGTCCACACCGTGAGCCCCGCCTCATTACCGAGAATGCTTTGCAAGAACTCCATGTTTTACCCCTGTGAAAGCGCGATGGAATCGAACATGCCACCCAGACCAGCTGTCAGCGGGTGAGCCGTTGCCAGACGCACCGTGTCAGCCGGCAGACTGTCGTCGGCCTCAAGCAGCACCTTCAGCTCGCCACCACCCTGACGCAGCAGGGCTTGCGAACCGGCAGCCACGTTCAGGCTGGCCAGCAGGCTGGAGTGAGCGGTGGCAACCGGTGCAGCTGCATCAGCAGTCTTCTGCAGCGACGGAGCGCGGCGGCAGATGGCATCAGCCTGATACAGCGGCACTTCGCCGATACGTACCAGACCGGTGCTCACCGCAGCATTGATGGCCACATCGCCCAGCGCGTTGTTGAAGGCAGATTCGATGGAACCCTTGGCCAGCAGTTCGGCACGCACGTCTTCGGCACTGTTCTGCTCGAAGCCGGTCAGGCCCAGCATATTGCCCAGTACACGCAGTACCTTCCAGGCCGGACGAGTCTCACCCAGCGGACGCACTACACCGTTGAAGGACTGTAGCTTGCCTTCCATGTTGACAAAGGAGCCGGCAGTTTCGGAGAAGGGCGCGATCGGCAGCAGCACATCGGCGTAACCCAGCAGACCAGCGCCCTTGTAGGCAGTCAGTGCAATCACGGTGGCAGCCTGTTTCATGGCAGCAACTGCGGCTTGCGGGTTGTAGCTGTCGGACTCGACTTCGGTGTTGAGCAGAACGTAAGCCTTGCGCGGCGCGGCAATCATCGCAGCAGCGTTCAGACCGGCAGTCGCCGCAGCACCGAAGGCTGCACGGTGCGGCAAGGCACCAACCAGTTCAGCACCGGTGCTGTTGGCAGCTTCAGCCAGCAGGCCGAAACGTGCGCCGGTCAGCGCGGAGATTTCCTGCGCCAGCTTCAGCAGTTGGGCAAAGGCCGGATGATGTTGCGCCACATTGCCCAGTACGATGGCAGCCGATTCGGCTCCGCTCAGGCTGGCGGCAATGGCTTGCGCTTCGGCACCAACAGTAACGGCAGCCAGATCGACGGCGGTTTGGGCAGACTTGATCTCAACCACAGCCTTCAGCACCTGGGCCAGTGCATTGACCAGCGCCAGCGGCGATACGATCAGCTTGGCATTAAGTGCAGTCAGCAGCGCATCGTCAGTCACGTGGATGACGTTGAGCGCACTGCCCTTCTTCACCGCCTGACGCAGGCGCGAAGCCAGCAGCGGCTGTTCCTTGCGCTGAGTGCTACCCACCACCAGGATGGACTTGGCCGTGGTCAGCTCGACAATGCTGGAACCCAGCCATTGCGCGCCTTGCTGGGCGGCATCGGCCGAGAAGTCACTGCGACGCAGACGGTAGTCGATATTGTTGACACCAAAGGCGCGAGCCAGCTTTTGCGCCAGATACAGTTCTTCGGTGGTGGAGTGCGGACTGGTGAGGAAGCCGATGGCATCCTTGCCGTGATCGGCGGATACGCCGTTCAGGCCCTTGACCACGTAGGCCAGTGCGGTTTCCCAGTCGGTTTCGTGCCACTTGCCGTCAAACTTGATCATCGGCTTTTGCAGACGCTCGGCAGAATTCAGGCCTTCATACGAGAAACGGTCGCGGTCGGCGATCCAGCATTCGTTGATGGCTTCGTTTTCCAGCGGCAGTACACGCATCACTTCATTGGATTTCACCTGAACGATCAGGTTGGAACCCAAGCCATCGTGCGGGCTGACCGACTTGCGGCGGGACAGCTCCCAGGCACGGGTGGTGTAGCGGAAAGGCTTGGAAGTCAGCGCGCCGACCGGGCAGAGGTCGATGACGTTGCCGGAGATTTCCGAATTAACGGTCTTACCCAGATAGGGCATGATTTCCGAGAATTCACTGCGGTTGGCCATGCCGATTTCCTGGAAACCGCCGATTTCTTCGGTGAAGCGCACGCAGCGGGTGCAGTGAATGCAACGCGCCATTTCTTCAGCCGATACCAGCGGGCCCATGTCCTTGCCCACCACGGTGCGCTTTTCTTCCTGATATCGGGAAGAGGAGTTACCGTAGCCCACGGCCAGATCCTGCAGCTGGCACTCGCCGCCCTGGTCGCAGATCGGGCAATCCAGCGGGTGGTTGATCAGCAGGAATTCCATCACGCCGGCTTGCGCCTTCTTGGCCATGTCGGAATGGGTATGCACCTTCATGCCATCGGTCACCGGTGTAGCGCAGGCGGGCAGCGGCTTGGGTGCCTTTTCCACTTCAACCAGACACATACGGCAGTTGGCCGCGATGGACAGTTTCTTGTGGTAGCAGAAGTGAGGGATGTGGGTGCCCACGGAATGGGCGGCATCCATCACGGTACTGCCTTGCGGGACAGTCAGTTTTTTACCGTCGATTTCGATTTCAAGCATCGCTCAACACCATTTGTGGTCCACCAAGGGCTTCTTGTGTTCGATCAGATACTCGAACTCATTGCGGAAGTGCTTGGTGAAACTGCGAACCGGGAACACGGCAGCATCTGCCAGTGCACAGATGGTACGGCCGGCCATGTTATTGCCTACCGAATCCAGGAGTTCCAGATCACCCGGACGGCCTTCGCCGTTGGCGATGCGATGGATCACCTTGTACAGCCAGCCGGTGCCTTCACGGCACGGCGTACACTGGCCGCAGGACTCTTCGTGATAGAAGTAGGCCAGACGCTCCAGCGCCTTCACCATACACACGTCTTCGTTCATCACGATGACAGCGCCCGAACCCAGCATGGAGCCGGCCTTGGAGATGCTGTCGTAGTCCATCGTGCATTGCATCATGACGTCGCCGGGCAGGATCGGGGCGGAAGAACCGCCCGGGATCACAGCCTTCAGCTTTTTGCCATCGCGCATGCCACCGGCCATTTCCAGCAGTACCGAGAACGGGGTGCCCAGCGGAATCTCGTAGTTGCCCGGACGATTCACATGACCGGATACCGAGAACAGCTTGGTGCCACCGTTATTGGGCTTGCCCGCTTCCAGGAACTTCTGTGCACCATCACGGATGATGAAAGGCACGGAGGCGAAGGACTCGGTGTTATTGATGGTGGTGGGCTTGCCGTACAGACCGAAGCTGGCCGGGAACGGCGGCTTGAAGCGCGGCTGGCCTTTTTTGCCTTCCAGCGACTCCAGCAGCGCGGTTTCTTCACCGCAGATGTAGGCACCATAACCATGATGGGCGAACAAATCGAAGCTGAAATCGCTGCCGAGGATATTCTGACCCAGGAAACCAGCCTGACGGGCTTCATCCAGTGCGGCTTCGAACAGTTCGTACTCTTCGAAGATTTCACCGTGGATGTAGTTGTAGCCAGCCTTGGTCCCCATGGCGTAGCCGGCGATGATCATGCCTTCGATTAGCGCGTGCGGATTGAAGCGCAGGATGTCGCGGTCCTTGAAAGTACCCGGTTCACCCTCGTCGGTGTTGCACACCACGTATTTGTCGCCCGGGAAAGAGCGCGGCATGAAGCTCCACTTCAGGCCGGTGGGGAATCCCGCACCACCACGGCCGCGCAGACCGGAATTTTTCACTTCGGCGATCACGTCTTCTTGCGCCATCTTGGATTCGATGATGCGACGCAGGGCCTGGTAGCCGCCACGGGCCACGTAGGCCTCCAGCTTCCAGCAGTCCTGCGCAGAGGTGTCGACGCCGTCGAAAATCACACCATTGACGAAGATTGCCATTAGTTCAGCTCCGCCAGTTTCTTGTCGATTGCTTCGGGCGTCATGAAGCTGCACATCTTGTGGTTGTTCACCAGCAAGACCGGCGCATCGCCGCAGGCACCCATGCACTCCCCTTCGAGCAAGGTGTACTTGCCGTCAGCGCTGGTTTCGCCAATGGCGACGCCCAGCTTCTTGGAGATGTACTCGGCAGCATTGACGCCACCGGACAGGGCACAGGGCAGGTTGGTGCAGACCGTGATCTTGTACTGGCCAACCGGCTTCATGTCGTACATGTTGTAAAAGGTGGCCACTTCGTAGGCAGCTACCGGAGCAATATTCAGGTAGTTGGCAACGAATTCGATCACCTCGGTATTCAGGCAGCGCTCTTCCGGTGTCTTGCCGGTTTCCCGACGCTCCACCAGAGCAATGCGCAGCGCGCCCATAACCGCCGAACGGGCCTGGTCTGCCGGATATTTGGCGACTTCGCGGTCGATGGCGGCGAGTGATTGTGCGGATAGCATTAGCGGTCGATCTCCCCAAACACGATATCCTGGGTACCGATGATGGCGACCACGTCGGCAATCATGTGACCCGTAGCCATTTCATTCAGGGCTGCCAGATGGGCAAAACCCGGGGCACGGATTTTCAGTCGGTACGGTTTGTTGGCACCGTCGGATACCAGATAGATACCGAACTCACCCTTCGGATGTTCTACAGCCGCGTAGGCTTCACCTTCCGGCACATGCATGCCTTCGGTAAACAGCTTGAAGTGGTGAATCAGGTCTTCCATATTCGACTTCATGCCTTCGCGGGAAGGCGGAGCCACTTTATGGTTGTCAGTGATGACCGGGCCGGGATTGTCACGCAGCCAGGCAACACATTGCTGGATGATGCGGTTGGACTGGCGCATTTCTTCCACGCGCACCAGGTAACGATCATAGCTGTCGCCACCCTTGCCCACCGGAATATCGAAGTCCAGACGGTCGTATACATCGTAGGGCTGCTTCTTGCGCAGATCCCACTCGATGCCGGAACCACGCAGCATCGGGCCGGAGAAGCCCAGGTTTTTGGCACGCTCGGCACTGACTACGCCAATACCCACGGTACGCTGCTTCCAGATACGGTTATCGGTCAGCAGGGTTTCGTATTCGTCGACATAGGTCGGGAAACGCTTGGTGAAATCGTCGATGAAGTCCAGCATGGAACCCTTGCGGCCTTCGTTCAGGCGCGCCAGTTCCTTGGCGTTCTTGATCTTGGATACGGTGTACTGCGGCATGGAGTCCGGCAGATCACGGTATACGCCACCCGGGCGGAAGTAGGCAGCATGCATACGGGCACCGGAAACGGCTTCGTAGCAGTCCATCAGATCCTCACGCTCACGGAAAGCATACAGGAACATGGTCATCGCGCCGATGTCGATGGCGTGTGCACCAATCCACAGCAGGTGGTTCAGGATACGGGTGATTTCAGCAAACATCACACGGATGTATTGCGCACGCAGCGGCACTTCGATATGCAGCAGCTTTTCGATGGCCAGGCAGTAGGCGTGCTCGTTGCACATCATGGATACGTAGTCGAGACGATCCATATACGGCAGCGACTGGATGAAAGTCTTGCTTTCAGCCAGTTTCTCGGTACCGCGGTGCAAAAGGCCGATATGCGGGTCGGCACGCTGGATGACTTCACCATCCAGCTCCAGAACCAGACGCAATACACCGTGCGCTGCCGGGTGCTGAGGACCAAAGTTCAGCGTGTAGTTACGGATCTCAGCCACCGTAGTTCTCCTCACGAATGATGCGCGGAGTGATTTCGCGCGGTTCGATGGTGACCGGCTGGTAGATCACGCGCTGCTGGGTCGGGTCGTAACGCATTTCAACGTGACCGGACAGCGGGAAATCCTTGCGGAACGGATGGCCGACAAAGCCATAGTCGGTCAGGATGCGACGCAGGTCGGGGTGACCTTCGAACACGATGCCATACAGGTCGAAGGCTTCACGCTCGAACCAGTTGGCTGCGTTCCAGATCGGGTTGACCGAGGCGAGCAGCGGGAAGCTGTCGTCTTCGGCAAATACGCGCAGACGGATACGGACATTGTGCTTGAGCGACAGCAGGTGATAGACGGCGGCAAAGCGCGGACCATCCCATGGCTCGTCACGGTAGGCACTGTAGTCCATACCGCACAGGTCAATCAGTTGTTCGAAAGAAAGTTCGGCATGATCGCGCAGCATGGCGGCCACGTCAGTCAAATCTGCCGCCTTGCAAACGATGGTCAGTTCATCGAGGGCCAGCGTGCTTGAAACAAGCTTGTCGCCCAGCACACGCTCGACGACCGATCCCAGTGCTTCCATTTTCTTGGAGGCCATAAGTACTTACCTTATCGGGCGATGGTAGAGGTGCGTTTGATCTTGTTCTGCAGCTGAATGATGCCATACAGCAGTGCTTCGGCAGTCGGCGGACAGCCCGGCACATAGACATCGACCGGCACGATGCGGTCACAGCCACGGACGACAGAATAGGAATAGTGGTAGTAGCCACCACCGTTGGCACAGGAACCCATGGAGATGACCCAGCGCGGCTCTGCCATCTGGTCATACACCTTGCGCAACGCCGGTGCCATCTTGTTGCACAGCGTACCAGCCACGATCATCAGGTCAGACTGACGGGGACTGGGACGGAAAACGATGCCGAAACGGTCCAGGTCGTAACGCGCGGCACCGGCATGCATCATCTCCACCGCACAGCAGGCCAAGCCAAAGGTCATGGGCCACAGCGAACCGGTCCGGGTGTAGTTGATGAGCTTGTCGGCTGTCGTGGTAACGAAGCCTTTTTCCAGAATACCTTCTACTCCCATTCCAGCGCTCCCTTTTTCCACATGTAGACGAAGCCCAGCGTAAGCACCGCCAGGAACTCCACCATTACACCAAAGCCATAGGCACCCAGCTCTTTCAGGACAACAGCCCAGGGAAACAGAAATGCAATTTCCAGATCGAACAGGATGAACAGAATGGCGATGAGGTAGTAGCGAACGTCAAACTTCATGCGCGCGTCTTCGAAGGCCTCGAATCCACACTCGTAAGGAGAGAGTTTCTCAGGGTCGGGACGATTGGGTGCGAGGACCTTACCAAGAACGATAGGACCCACGCCGACCAGCAAACCGACGATGACAAACAACAGAATGGGAAAATAATTTTGCAGCATTTCCCGAACACCCCCAAAAAAAGGAGGAATTACCCTCCTTGGCTCCAAATAAAATAGGCCACCGGAATCCCGGTGGCCTATTTTTGAATGGTGGTGCCGACAGTGAGACTCGAACTCACACAGCCTACGGCCACTACCCCCTCAAGATAGCGTGTCTACCAATTTCACCATGTCGGCACTATATAACTTTACTGTCACTCCGGAATTTTTGATGTAGTACCCGAAGCTTTGCCAGTGGTTGCCCCGACCGGGATTTGCGGCGCAACTTGCTCAACTTTGCCACCCATCACACCCAGATCTGTTTTTCCGCCCCCCGACAGATAAACAAGAGTGAGACTCGTGGAGAAGAATACAACCGCTGCTATTGCAGTGGTTCTACTCAAGAAATTCGCAGAACCAGACGCACCGAACAGACTTCCGGAAGCGCCGCTGCCGAAAGCTGCACCCATATCCGCACCCTTGCCATGCTGCATGAGAACAAGGACGATGATCGTCACTGCGGAAAGGAGGTTTATAACCCAAATAAGCGTCTTAATAAGTTCCATACTATATCAATTTTCCTGCGGCCTGGCAAATCATCCTGAATGATCCGGCGTCCAGAGATGCCCCACCAACAAGGGCTCCGTCGACATTTTCTGTCTTCAGAATTGACTCGGCATTCTCTGCCTTTACACTGCCGCCGTAGAGGACGCGAATATTAGCCGAGGGCTTGGCATTTTGCAAGCACCACGTTTTGATAGCCGTGTGAATCTCGGCAATCTGCTCCAGCGAAGCCACTTTGCCGGTACCGATTGCCCAGACGGGCTCATAAGCAATGACGTACTCGCCGTCGTTCACTTCAGCCAGAATGGCCAGCTGGCGGAAAATCACCTCCAGGTACTGCCCGGACTCGCGCTCATCCAGGGTTTCACCCACACACAGCACCGGCACTAGGCCCGCAGCCATGGCGTTGTTCATCTTGGAGAGCAAGGCCGGATTGGCTTCACCGAAATACTGGCGGCGCTCGGAGTGACCAACCAGCGCATAGCGGCAACCGACATCGCGCAGCATGGCTGCCGAGATTTCACCGGTGAAAGCACCGTCGTCGGCAAAGCTGCTGACATCCTGCGCCGACAGTTGCAATGCATGCGCGGACAGCTGTACCCCCAGCGCTGCCAGATAAACGGCAGGCGCAGCAACACCGACCCAGGACTGATTGCAGACCGGATCGGCCAGCAATGCCGCTACTAGGGATTGGGCACTTTGTGCGCGGGTATTCATCTTCCAGTTGCCGATAATCAGCTTGCCAGCCATGTTGGGTCATCTCCGTACTAAGAGCTGCGGATTATACCCCACTCTCGATGGCGTCAAAACTTCGCATACGGCTTTTCGACGACTTGTAATATTTCTGAAAAGTAGGAGGAATAGGATGCGCCTCAACACTTAAGCAGGCCCTTACCCCAATACTCAGGAGCAAGCATGAAACAGTCTGTACGTCTGGTCGCCTCGCTGGCCTTGTCCGCCGGCTTCGTTGCTGGTGCCGCCATGGCTGCCGATATTACCGGTGCCGGCGCTACCTTCCCCTACCCCCTGTATGCGAAGTGGGCCACTTCCTACAAGGCAACAACCAGCAACAACATGAACTACCAGTCCATCGGCTCTGGTGGTGGCATCAAGCAGATCCAGTCCAAGACTGTCGATTTCGGTGCTTCCGACATGCCGCTGAAGCCGGAAGAGCTGGAAAAATCCGGTCTGACCCAGTTCCCGACCGTACTCGGCGGTGTTGTACCGGTTATCAACGTACCGGGCATTGCAGCCGGTCAGGTCAAGTTTACCGGCCAGCTGTTGGCTGACATTTTCCTGGGCAAGGTTTCCAAGTGGAATGACCCGGCCATTGCCAGCCTGAACCCGGGCGTCAAGCTGCCGGATCAGAAAATCACTGTGGTTCGCCGTTCCGATGGTTCCGGCACCAGCTTCATCTTCACCAACTACCTGTCCAAGGTTTCCAGCGAGTGGGCGAGCAAGGTTGGCTCCAATACCGCGGTAAACTGGCCGACCGGTGTGGGTGGCAAGGGTAACGAAGGTGTGGCCAACTATGTAACCCGCATCAAGGGTTCGATCGGTTATGTCGAGTATGCCTACGCCAAGCAGAACAAGCTGGCCTATGGCGACCTGAAGAATGAAGCCGGCAGCTTTGTAGCCCCTAGCGACAAGTCCTTCCGTGCCGCTGCAGCCAATGCCGACTGGAAGAAGGCACCGGGCTTCTATCTGTTGCTTACCAACCAGCCGGGCAAAGACAGCTGGCCTATTGCTGGTGCCACCTTTATCCTGATGCACAAGAAACAGGACAAGCCGGCACAAGGCACCGAAGTACTGAAGTTCTTTGATTGGGCTTACAAGAATGGCGACAAGACTGCGCTGGATCTGGATTACATCCCGATGCCGGACAACGTCAAGACGGTCATTCGCACCAGCTGGAAGCAGATTACCGATGCCAGCGGCAAGCCGGTTCTGAATTGATAGCAGCTTGGCTACAGCAAATGACAGTGCACACAAGGCACCGTGCCAGTTGCTGTAGCTACAAGGCCGGGGTTCACCACCCCGGCTTTTTGTCTGAGACGCGACCGAGTATCCCTCATGGAAAAGTTCAG